>JBHGAX010000062.1:0-15049 GCA_041946635.1 Methylomirabilales bacterium (SeqCode) | reverse complement strand
GCCTACGCGGCCGGCTACCTCGGCCGGGACATCCTGGGCTCCGGAATGGCCTTCGATCTGCACCTCCACACCGGCGCCGGTCGGTACATGTGCGGGGAGGAGACGGGTCTGCTGAACGCGCTGGAGGGCAAGCGGGCCACTCCCCGCGCGAAGCCGCCGTATCCGCCGGTGGTCGGCCTGTGGGGCAAGCCGACCGTCATCCAGAACGTCGAGACGCTCTGCAACGTGCCGCACATCCTCCGGCGCGGCGCCGAGTGGTTCCGGCGGCTCAGCCGGGGCGAGGACGCGGGGACCAAGGTCTACGGCGTGAGCGGCAAGGTGAAGCGGCCGGGCGCCTGGGAGCTGCCCATGGGGACGCCGCTCCGCGAGCTGCTGCAGGAGCACGCGGGCGGCCTCCGGGAGGGCCTGACCCTCCGCGGGGTGATCCCGGGCGGCGCGTCCACCGACTTCCTGACGCCCGCGCACCTCGACGTGCCGCTGGACTTCGGCTCGGTGCAGAGGGCGGGGAGCCGGCTGGGCACCGGCACCATGGTGGTCCTCGACGATCGGACCTGCCCGGTGGGCTTCGTGGCCAACCTGGAGCGCTTCTTCGCGCGCGAGTCCTGTGGCTGGTGCACGCCGTGCCGGGAGGGCCTGCCCTGGACCGCCCGGCTCCTGGACGCCCTGGAGGCGGGGGACGGCCGCCCGGGCGACCTGGAGCGCCTGCAGGCGCACACGCGCTTCCTGGGCATGGGCTTCACGTTCTGCGCGCTGGCGCCGGGCGCCATGGAGCCGCTCCAGAGCGCCCTGCAGCACTTCCGCGAGGACTTCGAGCGCCACATTCGCGAGCGGCGCTGCCCGTGGAGGAATGGGGACTAGGCACTCTGGCACCCGGGCACTCTGGCCAGCCTTTCCGGAGTGCCGGACTGCTGAGCGCCCGAGTGCCATCGGAGCGACATGGCGACGATCTACGTTGACGGTGAAGGGCACCACGTGCGGGACGGGCAGAACCTCCTGCACGCCTGCCTCTCCCTGAAGCTGGACCTGCCCTACTTCTGCTGGCACCCGGCGCTCGGCTCGGTGGGGGCGTGCCGGCAGTGCGCGGTCAAGCAGTTCAAGGACGAGGCGGACACGCGCGGGCGCATCGTCATGGCGTGCATGACGTCGGCCCTGGACGGCACGCGGATCTCCCTGGCCGACGAGGAGGCGCGCGCCTTCCGCGCGCAGGTGATCGAGTGGCTGATGGTGAACCACCCGCACGACTGCCCGGTCTGCGACGAGGGCGGCGAGTGCCACCTGCAGGACATGACGGTCATGACCGGGCACGTGACCCGGCGCCATCGCTTCCCCAAGCGCACGCACCGCAACCAGTACCTGGGACCCTTCATCGAGCACGAGATGAACCGGTGCATCCAGTGCTACCGCTGCGTCCGGTACTACCGGGACTACGCGGGCGGGCGGGACCTGGACGTCTTCGGCGCGCACGACCAGGTGTACTTCGGGCGGCAGCGCGACGGCGTGCTGGAGAGCGAGTTCAGCGGCAACCTGGTCGAGGTCTGCCCCACCGGGGTCTTCACCGACAAGACCCTCCGCCGGCACTACACCCGGAAGTGGGACCTGCAGAGCGCGCCCTCCGTCTGCGTCCACTGCAGCGTGGGATGCGACACCATCGCCAGCGAGCGGTACGGGGAGCTGCGCCGCATCCTGAACCGCTACAACGGCGAGGTGAACGGCTACTTCCTGTGCGACCGGGGCCGCTTCGGCTACGAGTTCGTGAACGGCGACCGGCGGATCCGGAAGATCACCGCGCGCCTCAAGGGGGAGGTCCGCGTCCTGCCGCGCGCCGCCGCGCTGGGCCAGATCGCCGCCTGGCTGCGGGAGGGCCCGGCCGTGGGGATCGGGTCGCCCCGCGCCTCGCTGGAGGCGAACTTCGCCCTGCGCACGCTGGTGGGAGCGGAGCGGTTCTCGCTGGGCCTGGCCGCCGCCGATGCCGCGCTGCTGCGCGCCGTCCTCGAGGCCCTGCGGGCCGGCCCTGCCCGCACGCCGTCCCTCCGCGAGGTGGGGGAGGCGGACGCGGTGCTGATCCTGGGCGAGGACGCGAGCAACACCGCCCCCATGCTGGCGCTGGCCCTGCGACAGTCGGTCCGCCGGCAGCCCATGGCGCTGGCGGAGTCGCTCAAGATCCCCGGGTGGCACGACAACGCGGTGCGCGATGTGGTGCGCGGCGCCACCGGCCCGCTCTTCATCGCCACGCCGGCGGCCACCCGGCTGGACGACGTGGCCACCCGGGCCTGGCGTCTCGCCCCCGACGGCATTGCCCGGCTCGGCCTCGGCGTGGCCGCCGCGCTGAGCGGGGGGCCCCCGCCGCCGGATCTCTCCGCGCCCGCCCAGGCCGCCGCGCGCGAGGTCGCCGCCGCCCTGCGCGCGGCGCAGCGACCGCTGGTCGTCTCGGGAACCGGCGCGGCGAGCGTGCCGGTGATCCAGGCGGCGGGGGAGGTCGCCCGGGTGCTGGCCGGGCAGGGGCGGGCGGCCCGGCTGAGCTACGCGCTTCCGGAGTGCAACAGCATGGGGCTGGCCCTCCTGGGCGGGCTCGACCTGGAGCAGGCGTTCGCCCTGGCGCGCGACGGCCGGCACACGGTGGTCGTGCTGGAGAACGATCTTCGCCGACGGGCGCCGGCGACGGAGGTGGACGCCTGCCTGCGCGCCGCCCGGCACGTGGTCGTGCTGGACCACACCCTCACCGCGACGGCGGCGCAGGCCGAGGTGGTGCTGCCCAGCGCGACCTTCGCCGAGGGGGACGGCACGCTGGTGAACCAGGAAGGCCGCGCGCAGCGGTCCTGCCAGGTCTTCCCGCCCGGCGGGGACGTGCAGGAAGCCTGGCGCTGGGCGGCGGACCTGCTCGCCGGCATCGAGGGCGGCGGGGCCGCTCGCTGGGGCGCGCTCGACGAGGTCGCCGCGGAGATGGCCGCCGCGCTCCCGGTGTTCGCCCCGCTGCTGGACCTCCGGCCGCCGCCCCCGTACCGCGGCGGCAGCCCGCTGGAGTCCGTGGCCCGGCAATCGCCGCGCTACAGCGGGCGCACGGCCATGCTGGCCGACCGGACCGTGCACGAGCCGCCGCCGCCCCGCGATCCGGACTCGCCGCTGGTCTTCTCGATGGAAGGGCGGCCCGGCGTGCCGCCCCCGTCGCTCATCCCGCTGTTCTGGGCGCCGGGCTGGAACTCGGTCCAGGCGACGGCGAAGTACCAGGCCGAGGTCGGCGGCCCGCTCCTGGGTGGCGACCCCGGCCGCCGCCTCCTGGAGCCCCCTCACCCCGCCCCGCTCCCCCGGGCCGGGGGAGAGGGAGGACCAGAGGGCGCTGCGGCAGAGCCGGGCGTCCAGGAGGCGCCAACACAGGGCTTCCCTCTCCCTCGCGAAGGGGGAGAGGGCGAGGGTGAGGGGGCCGGCCCGCGTGAGGCGCCGAGCCCCGCGGTCTTCCCGCCGCGCGACGGGCGGCTCCTGGCGGTCCCCCTCTTCGAGGTCTTCGGCTCCGAGGAGCTGAGCGCGCTGGCCCCGGCGGTGCGCGAGCGCCTCGCCGCCCCCGGCATCGCGCTCCACCCCGACGACGCCGCGGCCCGCGGCGCGGCGCCCGGGGACTCGATGCTGGTAGAGGTTGGTGGGCTGGAGCTCCGGCTGCCCCTCGCCGCGCCCCGGGATCTGCCGCCCGGCGTGGCGGGCCTGACCGTCGGCCTGCCCGGCGCGCCCTGGATGCCCCTGCCCGCCTGGGCGGTGGTCCGGAAGGGCAGCTGAGATGCCCGGCGCGCTGACGCGGCTCCTCGTCATCGTGGGCATCCTGGGCGCGCTGCTCACCACGGCGTCCGCGCTCATCTGGCTGGAGCGCCGGCTGCTGGCGCTCTGGCAGGACCGCTACGGCCCGAACCGGGTGGGGCCCTTCGGACTCCTGCAAGTCGTGGCCGACATGATCAAGATCTTCACCAAGGAGGACTGGATCCCGCCCTTCGCGGACAAGCCCGTCTTCGTGCTGGCGCCCGCGGTCATCGTGGTGACCGGGCTCATGTCCTTCGCCGTCATCCCCTTCGCGCCCGGCGTGTGGGTGGCCGACCTGAACATCGGCGTGCTCTTCTTCCTGGGCATGTCCTCGCTGGCGGTGTACAGCGTGGTGCTGGCCGGCTGGGCCTCCAACAACAAGTACGCCCTGCTGGGCGGCCTGCGGGCCTCGGCCCAGATGCTCTCCTACGAGGTGTTCATGGGCCTGGCGCTCATGGGGGTGGTGATGCAGGCGGGCTCGCTGAACCTGCGGGACATCGTGGAGGCGCAGCGGGGCATCTGGTTCTGCATCCCGCAGTTCTTCGGCCTGGTGGCCTTCCTCATCGCCGGGCTGGCGGAGGCGCACCGCCTGCCCTTCGATCTCCCCGAGTCCGAGAGCGAGCTGATCGCGGGCTTCCACTCCGAGTACTCCGGGATGAAGTTCGGCATGTTCTTCGTGGGCGAGTACCTCGGGATCACGCTCACCTCGGCGCTCGTGGTGACGCTCTTCTTCGGAGGCTGGCTGGGGCCCGGGCTGCCGCCGCTGCTCTGGTTCGCGCTGAAGACGTTTGCGCTGATCACGGTCATCATCCTGATGCGCGCCGCCCTGCCGCGGCCCCGCTACGACCAGCTCATGGCGTTCGGGTGGAAGCTGATGCTGCCCCTGGCCCTGGCCAACCTGGCGGTGACGGGCGGCATCCTGCTCTGGCGAAGCGGCGCATGACGGGAGGGCAGGCATGTGGAGCAACCTGAAGACGATCTGGACCGTCTTCCTGCACGGCTTCCGGCGCCGGGAGACGATCCAGTACCCGGAGGAGAAGCCGCCGCTCCCGCCGCGCTGGCGCGGGCGGATCGTCCTGACGCGGGACCCGGACGGCGGCGAGCGCTGCGTGGCCTGTTACCTGTGCGCCGCGGCCTGCCCGGTGGACTGCATCGCCCTCCAGGCCACGGAGGACGCGACGGGCCGGCGCTACCCGGAATTCTTCCGGATCAACTTCTCGCGCTGCATCTTCTGCGGCTACTGCGAGGAGGCGTGCCCCACCTACGCCATCCAGCTCACGCCCGAGTTCGAGATGAGCGAGTACCGGCGCGAGAACCTGGTCTACGAGAAGGCCGACCTCCTGATCAGCGGGCCGGGCAAGTACCCGGGCTACAACTTCTACCGGGTGGCCGGGGTGGCCATCGGCGGGAAGGCCAAGGGCGAGGCCGAGAACGAGAGCGCCCCGGTGGACGTGCGCGGGCTGCTGCCGTGACGGCGTGCCGGGTGCCTGGTGCCGAGTGCCGAGACGCGGAAACCTCGAACCGGGAACCTAACCTCGAACCTCGAACCGGGAACCCAAGATGAACATCGCCTTCTACATCGCGTCGGCCGTCGCCATCGTGTCGACCCTGATGGTGATCACCCGGCTGAACGCCGTGCACGCCCTGCTCTACCTCATCGTCTCGCTCCTCGCCGTGGCGGTGATCTTCTTCCTGCTGGGCGCGCCCTTCGTGGCCGCCCTGGAGGTGATCATCTACGCCGGGGCCATCATGATGCTCTTCGTCTTCGCGGTCATGATGCTGAACCTCGGGCCGCGCGCGGCCGCCCAGGAGCGGGAGTGGCTGCCCGCCCGCGCCTGGATCGGCCCGGCGCTCCTGGGGGCCGCCCTGCTGGTGGAGCTGGGCGTGGTCCTGGCGCGGGGCAGCGGGACGACCGGCGCGGCCGCGGGGCCGGCGCAGGTGGGCGCGCTCCTCTTCGGGCCGTACCTCCTCGTCACCGAGCTCGCCGCCTTCCTGCTCTTCGCCGGGCTGGTCGGCGCGCAGTACCTGGGCAGGCGACTGGACCGGCGGGAGGCGTGACGTGGCCAGCATCCCCGCCTCGCACGGCTTGCTGCTGGCCGCGGTCCTGTTCGGCCTGGGGCTCGCCGGGCTCCTGGTGCGCCGGAACGTGCTCTTCGTCCTCATGTCCATCGAGATCATGCTCAACGCCGCCGGCCTGGCCTTCGTCGCGGCGGGGGCGCGCTGGGGGCAGGCGGACGGCCAGGTGCTGTTCTTCTTCATCCTGGCCATGGCGGCCGCCGAGGTGGCCATCGGCCTGGCCCTGGTCCTCCGGATGTTCCACCAGCTGGGGACGCTCGACGTGGACGCGGCGAGCGCCATGCGGGGCTGACGTGCAGGGGCTGCTCTGGCTGCCGCCCGCCTGCGGGTATGCGGGCTTCCTGGTCCTCGCGCTCCTCGGCCGGCGGCTGTCCGCCCGGGCCGTGGCGCTCGTGGGGGCGGGCAGCATCGGCCTGGCGGCCGCCGGCGCGCTGGCGCTCGCCGCAGGCCTGCTCCGGGGCCCGGGGCCCGGGGGCGCGCTGGTGCAGCCGCTCTGGACCTGGGTGCGCGTCGAGGGGCTCCGCCTGGGGTTCGGCCTGCGGCTGGACGCCCTGGCGCTCGTCATGGTGCTCGTGGTGACCGTGGTCGGCTTCCTCATCCACCTCTACGCGGTGGAGTTCATGGAGGGCGACGAGGGATACGCCCGCTTCTTCGCCTACACCAACCTCTTCGTGGGCGCCATGCTGACGCTGGTCCTGGCCGACGGCCTCCTGCTCCTGTACGTGGGCTGGGAGGGCGTGGGCCTCTGCAGCTACCTGCTGATCGGCTTCTGGTACCGCGACCCCGCCAACGGGCGCGCGGCCCGGAAGGCCTTCACCGTGACGCGGGTGGGGGACGCGGCCATGGCGATCGGGCTCTGCCTGATCGCGGTGCAGCTCGGCACGCTGGAGATCGCCGCGCTCCAGGCCCGCGCGGCCGAGACCTGGGGGGCGGGCTCGACGCCGGCCCGGCTGGCGGCGGCGCTGCTCCTCGCCGGGGCCCTCGGGAAGTCGGCCCAGCTGCCGCTGCACACCTGGCTGCCCGACGCGATGGCCGGCCCCACGCCGGTCAGCGCCCTGATCCACGCGGCCACCATGGTGACGGCCGGCGTCTACCTCATCGCGCGGATGCACGGCCTCTTCGAGCTGGCGCCCGCGGTGCTGCTGGCCGTCGGCGTGCTCGGGGCGGCCACCCTGCTGCTGGCCGGGGCGAGCGCGCTCGCCCAGCACGACATCAAGCGGGTGCTGGCCTACTCGACCATCAGCCAGATCGGCTACATGTTCCTGGCGCTGGGGGTCGGCGCCTGGTCGGCGGCCGTCTTCCACCTCGCCACCCACGCCTTCTTCAAGGCGCTCCTCTTCCTCGGCGCCGGAGCGGTGATCTTCCACCTGCACCACGAGCACGACCTGTTTCGCATGGGCGGCCTCCGGCGACGCCTGCCGCTGGTCTTCTGGACGTTCCTGGCCGGCGCGGCCTCCCTGGCCGGCCTGCCGCTCCTCACGGCGGGCTTCTACAGCAAGGACTGGATCCTGTGGGAGGCCTGGGCCTCCGGGCATCCCGGGCTCTGGGCGGCCGGGATCCTGGGCGCGGGCCTGACGGCGCTCTACACCACGCGGCTGGTGGTCCTGGTGTTCTTCGGGGACGCCAAGACGGCGCCGTCGGGCGCGGCGGGGCCGCTCCTCCGCTGGCCGCTGGTGGTGCTCGCGGCCGGCGCGCTCCTGGCGGGGTTCCTGGAGGTGCCGCGCACGCTGGGCCGCCTCTCGGTCTTCTCGGATCTGCTCGGCGCGGTCCTGCCCGCGCCGGAGCGGGCCCACGGGTCGCTCGGCGAGGAGGCCCTCGTGCAGGCGGCCGCCGCCGGGGCCGTGCTGCTCGGCATCGGCCTGGCGGCCTGGCTCTACGCCGGCGAACGGCGGGCGCTGGCCCGGCTCTCCGCCCGCCCCGCGGCGCGGGCCGTGGGCCGGTTCTGGCTGGCGGGCTGGGGCCTGGACGCCCTCTACGACGCTCTGGTCGCGCGGCCGCTGCTCTGGGCCGCGGCCGCGAACCGGGGCGACCTCCTGGATCGCCTGTACCTCGGCCTGGCGCGGGCGAGCGCCCTGGGCCACCGGGGGCTCAGCCGCCTGCAGTCCGGCGGCGTGCGCCGCTACGCGGGGGCCATCGCCGCCGGCGCCGTGGGGCTGCTCTTGCTGGGGCTGCTGCGGTGACGCTCCTGTTGCTCGTGCTCCTGCCGCTGGCCGGCGGCCTGGCCGCCTGGATTGCGGAGCATCGCTCCGCGGCGGCCGCCCGCCTCACCGCCCTGGGCACGCTTTCGCTCACGCTCGGCGCGGCGCTGGCCGCCTGGCTGGCACCCGCGGGAGGCGGCGCGGGCTGGCGCGCCGAGGCCGCCTGGGAGTGGATCCCGCGCTTCGGCATTCGCCTGCACCTGGCGCTGGACGGCCTCAGCCTCCTCCTCGTCCTGCTCTCGCTGGGCGTGGGGATCCTGGCCGTGCTGGCCTCCTGGTCGGAGGTGCGGGAGCGGGTCGGCCTGTTCCACGCATGCCTGCTCTGGACGCTGGCCGGGATCCTGGGGGTCTTCCTGGCGGTGGACCTGTTCCTGTTCTACGTCTGCTGGGAGCTCATGCTCGTCCCCATGTACTTCCTGATCGGCGTCTGGGGCCACGGGGCGCGGATCCCGGCCGCCATCAAGTTCTTCCTCTTCACCCAGGCCAGCGGGCTGCTCATGCTGGTGGCCATCCTGGGCCTGGTCGCGGCGCACGCGGCGGCGGGCGGCCCGCTCACCTTCGCCTACGGGCAGCTCCTCGGCACGCCCCTCGAGCCCTGGCCGGGCCGCTGGCTCTTCCTGGGCTTCTTCGTCGCGTTCGCGGTGAAGCTGCCCGCGGTGCCCTTCCACACCTGGCTCCCGGACGCGCACGCCGAGGCCCCCACGGCGGGCAGCGTCCTGCTGGCCGGGCTCATGCTGAAGACCGGGGCGTATGGCCTGCTCCGCTTCGCCGTGCCGCTCTTCCCCGAGGCGGCGGCCTGGGCGGCGCCCGCCGCCATGGCGCTCGGCGTGGGGGGGATCCTCTACGGCGCGGTGCTGGCCTTCGCCCAGGCCGACCTCAAGCGCCTGGTTGCCTACACCAGCGTGAGCCACATGGGCTTCGTGCTGCTGGCCATCTTCGCCGGCACGGCCACCGCCCTGCAGGGCGCGGTCCTGGAGATCATCTGCCACGCCCTCAGCACCGGGGCGCTGTTCATCCTGGCGGGAGCCCTGCAGGAGCGGCTGCACACCCGCGACCTGGCCCACATGGGCGGGCTGTGGGCCGAGGCGCCGCGCCTCGGCGGGGCCACGCTCTTCTTCGCCATGGCCTCGCTGGGGCTCCCGGGGCTCGGCAACTTTGCGGCCGAGTTCCTCATCCTGGTCGGCACCTTCCGCGCCAGCCCGGCCGCCGCCGCGGCGGCCGCGGCCGGGCTGGTCCTGGCCGCGGTATATGCCCTGCAACTCGTCCAGGCCGTGGTGCACGGGCCCAACCGCTGGGGCTGGCGCCTCCCCGACCTCACCGGCCGGGAGATGACCGTGGTGGGCGCGCTGGTGGTGGCGCTCCTCGTCCTGGGGCTCGCGCCGCAGCCGGTGCTGGAGGCCGCGCGGCCGAGCCTGGAGACGCTCCAGCGGGCGTCCGGAGGCCTGCGGTGACGGCGGCCGACCTTCGCGTCCTGGCGCCCCTCATCGCGCTGGCCACCGCGGCCGTCGCCGTGGCGCTGGCCGCCGCCTTCCGGCGGAGCCACGGCCTGGCCGCCGGCGGCGCGGCGGCCGGCCTTGGCCTGGCGCTGCTGCTCCTGCCCCTGGCCGCGGGCGGCACCCCGCGACGCGTCGCCCCGCTCCTCGTGGTGGACGACTTCGGGCTCCTCGTGTCCGGCCTGCTCTTCGGCGCCGCCCTGATGGTGGCGCTCCTGGCCTATGATTACCTGCGGGGCCGGGAGGCGCCGGAGGAGTTCTACGTCCTGCTGCTCCTGGCCGCCCTGGGCGCCGGGGTGGTGGCCCAGGCGGGCCACCTGGCGAGCCTCTTCATCGGCGTGGAGCTCCTGAGCGTCTCCCTGTACGTGCTGATCGCCTATCCCCGGGAGAGCACGCAGGCGCTCGAGGCCGGCCTGAAGTACCTGGTGCTGGCCGGCGCCTCCTCGGGCTTCCTCCTCTTCGGGATGGCGCTCCTGTACGCGGAGACCGGCACGCTGGAGCTGACCGGGCTGGGCGCCCGCCTGCCAGAGGTCGAGGGGCCGATCCCGACCGCCGGCCTGGTCCTCCTGCTGGCCGGCCTGGGGTTCAAGCTGGCGGCCGTGCCGTTTCACATGTGGACCCCCGACGTGTACCAGGGCGCCCCGGCCCCCGTGACCGCCTTCCTGGCCACCGTCTCCAAGGGCGCGGTCGTCGCGCTGCTCCCGCGCCTCTTCGGGGCCGCGGGGGTCGCCGCGGGCAGCACGACCTGGCTCCTGGTGGCGCTCATCGCCGTGGCCTCCATGCTGGTGGGCAACCTGCTCGCCCTGTTCCAGGACAACGTGAAGCGCATCCTGGCCTACTCCTCGATCGCGCACCTGGGCTACTTGCTGGTGGCGGTCCTGGCGGGCGGGCCGCAGGCCGGGGAGGCCATCGGCTATTACCTGGCGGCCTACTTCGTGACCAGCCTGGGCGCCTTCGGCGTCGTGGGGATCCTGTCGGGCCCGGGCGGGGAGGTGGAGCGCCTGGAGGAGTACGGCGGCCTGCTGTGGCGGCGGCCCTGGGTGGCGGGCTTCTTCGCCGCCACGCTGTTCTCCCTGGCGGGGATCCCGCTCACGGCGGGATTCGTGGGCAAGTTCTACATCTTCTCGGCGGGCGTGGCCGCCGCCCGCTGGCTCCTGATCCTCGCCGTGGCGCTCACCAGCACCGTGGGCCTCTTCTACTACCTGCGGATCATCGTGGCCATGTTCACCCGGCCGGCGAAGGCCTGGGCGCCGCGGACCGGCGAGCCCTTCCCGGCGCTCTCGCCCCCGGCCGGCCTGGTCCTGGCGCTGCTGGCCCTCCTGCTCCTCGGGCTGGGCGTCTATCCCTCGCCGCTCGTCCGGCTGCTGCAGCTGGCCGGCGGCCCGGCCTGACTCGGCCCTGGCCATCCCGGCCTTGCCGGTCTATCATCCGGCATCCGCCGCCCGTCCACGATGACGCGGTCGGCGGCCGCCCGCGGCAGTTCCTCCTCCCCGGGTGTGGCCCACGATCGGTCCACGCCGTGCTCGCCCACCGACACGGGATCCCCATGGCGGGGATCACCTCCTCGTCCCCAGCGACGGTCGGGACGGAGGATCCACCAGCAGCCGCAGCCGCGGCGCGAGGCCGCGCGGGTCGCCGGCCCGCCGCCCAAAGCGGGGGCGGCCCGCACGGCCATCGTTCTGCGCAGGCGCCGATCGGGTCGGCCCGGACCGCCGGGCTCGATCGCCACGCCCTCACGGACCTGCTCGGTTCTTCACGACGGTGAGCCGCCCCGGGACAACGCCGGGACGGATTCCAGCCCGCCGGAGCGGTAGGGGCTGTTGGAACATGGGAGGGCAGAGGAGGGCCGGGCCATGCGTCTCGAGAACGTACAGCAGATCATCCTGAACGAGCAGGACGTGAAGAAGGCTGCGGTGAACGGCGGCATCCGGGTGCAGCTGCCGCCGGGCACGACGCAGGTGGTGATCCGCGTGGAGCAGACGCTGGGGTGAGGGCCTTCGCGCTGCATCGACGCGCGAGCTGCCTGGCGCGACCGGCCGGGGCGGGGGAGCAGGCATGATCTCGCATCAGGACGTGAAGCGGCTGGCGCAGCTCTCGACCTCCGAGGGCATCGTCACCGCGTACATCAAGGTGGACCCGGGGCGCATGCACGATCGTCGCCACCCGCTGAGCGAGTTCAAGGGGGCGGTGAAGGCCTACGAGCGGCGGCCGGCGGAGGAGCGCTGGCGCCCGGTCCTGGATCGCGAGAAGGACCGGATCATGCGGTACCTGGAGACCTGGAACCCGAGCGGACGCGGCCTGGCCATCTTCGCCAGCCAGCCGGCCGGGATCTGGGAGGTGCTCCCCCTGGACGTGCTGATCCCCACCCTGCTGGAGGTGGGGCCGACGCCCAACACCACCGTCCTGGCGCAGGTGCTGGACGAATTTCCCCCGTTCCTGGTCGCCGTCATGCAGCGCGACAAGGCGCGGCTGTACACGGCGGAACAGCGGCGGGCGAGCGCCGAGGCCGACATCACGAGCGAGGTTCCCCGGCAGCACGACCAGGGCGGCTGGTCGCAGGCGCGGTTCCAGCGCCACACGGAGTTCCTGGTGGCGGAGCACCGGAAGCGCGTGGTCGAGGAGCTGAGACGGCTGTTCGCCGAGCGGCCGCAGACGCGCCTGGCCGTCGGCGGGACGGAGGACGTGGTGATGGCCCTCGTGGAGGAGCTGCCCGATCCCATCCGGCGCCGCCTCATCGGCACCTTCACGGTGGACTTCAAGCACGAGACCGAGGAGCAGACCCTGGATCGCGCGCGCGCCGTCCTCGAGGCCCACGCGCGACAGGTCGAGCGGGAGTTGGTGCGGCGCGCCCTGGACGCCACGGGAGCGGGGGGCCAGGGCGTCGTCGGCATGGAGGAGACGCTGCGCGCCATTCAGGAGGGCCGGGTACAGATCCTGCTGGTGGCCGACGGCCGCCGGGTGCCGGGCACGGCGTGCCGGAACCGGGATTACCTCTCGGTACAGCCCTTCGCCGCGTGCCCGGTGTGCGGGGGGCCGCCGGAGCCGATCTCCGACCTCATGAACGCGGCCGTGGAGCGCGCGTATCTCACGGGCGCGCGGGTGGAGACGGTACTCGGCGAGGCCCGGGACCGTTTGATGGACCACGGCGGCATCGGCGCCGTGCTCCGGTTCTGATGCCGTGACCGGGTCATGCGGGGAAGGCGGGCCGTCCTTCCGCTTCGATCTCGGCGAGGTCGTGCAGGTGCAGACGCATCCCGCGCGGCCGCTGGGCACGGTGGTGGAACGGTGGGCCGGGGCCGCCCTGGGGGATCCCTACGGCGAGAACATCTACCAGCTGAGCAGCTTCGTGACGAAGCAGCGGGAGTCGAGCCTCGCGCCAGCCCCCGAGAACGCGAGGCTGCCCGCCCCGCCGGACTGACCGCCGGCTCGTCGGGCTCTGGAAGCCTGTGATGGGCACCACCAGGAGGTCAGCGGGAAGGAGGCTCGCGGCAGGAAGAAGACGGCAGGAAGAAGACCTGGTGCCCAAGGGGGGACTCGAACCCCCACGGGTTTCCCCACACGCCCCTCAAACGTGCGCGTCTACCAGTTCCGCCACTTGGGCACGTCCGACACTTTTACCCTCCGTGACCGCAGGTTGTCAAACGAAAAGCCAGCCGGCAGCGTCCGACCTTGTTCGGCGGGGCAACCAGCGCGGGGTTCGGCTTGAGCCGGCCGCGTGCCTTGGCTATCATCTGTCCGGACACCCCCAAGGAGGACAGGAATGCGCCGTCGCACGCTGCTTGCGCTGGGCCTCGTGCCCCTGGTTCTGGCCGCCTGCGCCACCGTGGAGATTCGGGAGACCCGGGTCGTGGAGGGACGGGTCACCGATGACAGCGGCCGGCCCGTCGCGAACAGCCCGGTCGTGGTGGTGGGCCGGTCCCTCAGTCTCGTCACGACGCGCCTGGAGTACCAGCAGGCGGGGCAGCAGGAAGCGCGCACGGTGACGGACGCCGAGGGGCGCTACCGCCTGGAGTTCATCCCCTCCAGCCTGGGCAACAACTTCTACCTCTTCTTCCACGACCGCACCGGGTTCGACAGCGTGCGCTACCGGACGCCGGAGCCCATCGAGATCACCGATCTCCTGCGCCGCGAGCGGCGGCTGGCGATCCAGCAGGTGCTCCTCCCCAGCCCCACCTGGCCCGAGGTGGCCCGCCAGCTGGCGTTCTATGGCGAGGACTCCGACCGGGGGCGCATCCTCCGGCGGCACGGCCTGCCCGAGAAGCGCGAGAGCTCCGCGGCCCTGGACACGGAGATCTGGCGCTACGAGAGCCAGGGCATCAGCTACTGGTTCAGCGGGGACCGCCTGGTGCAGACCAACACCCGCCCGCCGTCTCGCCCGTAAGGGTCGGCGGCACTCTTTCAGTTCAGCACCCTGCAAGCCTCTGGCCGGCTGAGACGACGCCGGTGGGGGAGCCCCTCGATCGCGGCCGTCCTACCCGGCCAGGCCCTCATCCTTCAGGAGTGCGATGAAGCTCTCGATCAGGCGGCCGTCCCACCAGCCCTTGGCGGTCTCCTCCCGCATGATCTTGAAGGTGGCCTCGGCCGTGTAGGCCGGCTTGTACGGCCGCTGCGTGGTGAAGGCGTCGTAGAGATCGACGACCTGGAGGATGCGCGCGGTGAACGGGATGGCCTCCCCGCGGAGCCGGTCGGGGTAGCCCGTGCCGTCCCAGCGCTCGTGGTGGTGGCGGATGATGGGCAGGACCAGCCGCAGCGACTTCAAGGGCGCGCAGATCCGCTCACCCACGATGGGATGGGTCTGCATCACCGACCGCTCCATGTCGCTCAGCGGGCCGGGTTTCAGCAGGATCGAATCCGGGACACCGATCTTGCCCACGTCGTGCAGGATCCCGCCGCGATGCAGCGCCTTCAACTCGCTCGCCGGCAAGCCCAGCTTGCGCCCGAGGGCCACGCTGTAGCGTGCCAGGCGGTCGCAGTGGCCGTTGGTGTACGGGTCCTTGGCCTCCACGCTGAGCGCCAGGCTGAAGAGGACGGTCTCGGCGTTCTCCAGCTCGTCCGTGTGGCGCTTCAGCTTCAGCAGGGACCGCACGCGGGTGAGCATCTCCTGCGGGTTGAACGGCTTGCTCAGGAACTCGTCGGCGCCCGCCTCGATGCCCTTGATCCGCTCCTGGGTGGCTTGCAGCGACGTGATCATCACGACCGGGATGAGGATCGTCCTGGGGTCCGCCTTCAAGCGCCGGCACACCTCGTAGCCGTCCACCCTGGGCATGATGACGTCCAGGAGGATGAGATCCGGCGGCTGGGTCGCGATCGCCTGCAGGGCCTCCTCCCCGTCGGCGGCGGTGGTCACGCGATAGCCCTCCGCCGTCAGCTGATCCTTGAGGAGCTGGCGGTCCAGGTCGCTGTCGTCCACGGCCAGGATGTGCGTCCGCGCAGCGTCGAAGGGCAGCTCGTCGCCGAGGCCGCGGGGCAGTGCGGTGGAGAAGGCCGGGGAGGCGGCGG
>JBHGAX010000061.1:0-15155 GCA_041946635.1 Methylomirabilales bacterium (SeqCode) | reverse complement strand
GAACGCCGGCCTGTCACGCCGGAGGTCGCGGGTTCGAGTCCCGTCGACCCCGCCAGAGACACCCGAGCCGCCCGTGTGGGCGGCTTCGGTTTTTCTGGCATCCGGTTGTTTCGAAAGATGCGGCATCCCCTCAGGGCCCTCACGCAGTATAGCCGCCGCCCGCCGCTCCCCTTGCGATGCCCGACGCTCCGAATTCTCGCCGATCACTGCGGGGCGAGGAGGAAGTGCGCCCGGCGGTTCCATTTCCAGGCGCTTTCGTCGTGCCCCAGCACGAACGGCCGCTCCTCGCCGAAGCTCACGGTGCGGATGCGGGCCTCCTCGATGCCGGCCGCCACGAGGTGATCCTTCACCGCCTTGGCGCGCCGCTCGCCCAGGGCGACGTTGTACTCGACCGTGCCTCGCTCGTCGCAGTGTCCCTCGATCGTGATGGTGGCCTGGGCGTTCGCTTTCAGCCAGGCCACGTTCTCGTCGAGAGCCGGTCGCTGATCCGGACGGATCACCGCCATGTCGAAGTCAAAGAAGATGTCCTTCAGCGGAGGGGCGCCCACCGCCGGCTTTGCCCCCGGTGGGGCGGCCGCGCTCGGCGGAGCCGGCACCGCCCCTTCCTGCGGAGGCGCCGGTTTCGTCACGCCCGGCTCGCGGGGTGGGGCAGCGCCGGGCGCGCGCGGCGGACTCGGCAACGCGGCGGCGGCCGGGCCCATGGCCGTGGTCCTGCTCTGGCTGACCTCGGGGCGCTTGGGACAGCCGCTGAGCACCGCGCCGCCCGCCAGCACGGCGGCGATCACGAGCAGGCGAGTTGCGTGCGTCTTCATCTCGCTCCCCTCCCGGACCCCCTGATCCTACCCTGCCGCACCCATCCATCCCCGGCGCGAGACCCTCGGGCGTCGGCGACACCGCCCGGGGCTCCCTGACCGTGGCCCGCTCCCTTCTCGTCCGGCGGGCGCCCGGACAGGCCGGCTCACGCGCGGGCCGCAGGACGTGCGCCTTCGGCACCCCGCGG
Source organism: Methylomirabilales bacterium (SeqCode) (assembly GCA_041946635.1). Taxonomy (GTDB): domain Bacteria; phylum Methylomirabilota; class Methylomirabilia; order Methylomirabilales; family 2-02-FULL-66-22; genus 2-02-FULL-66-22. Next base: position 14,155 of record JBHGAX010000061.1, on the reverse strand, counting down.
ATCGTCCCGCCGCGCTTCGGCCTTCGCGCGTCGGGTCGGCTCTCGCTGGCTCACCCTCGTCCGACTTTGCCCAGCGCCGCGTCCGCCTCGGCGCGGTCCGACACGGTGAGGATCACGGCGACCTGGCGCGTCCCCTCGGCCGTGGCGTACGCGCATTCGATGTTCACGCCGGCCTCGGCCAGTCTCTCCGCAGCCTCCGCCAGCGCGCCGGGGCGGTTCTCCATGGCCAGCGCGATGGCCTCCTCGCGCGCGGTCACGATGCCGGCGGCTTTCAGAGCCGACTCGCCCTGCTCGAGATTCGAGACGAGCAGGCGGATCTTCCCCCGCCCCGCCGTCTGCGGGGCGCAGAGGCCCTCGATGTTCACGCCCTTCTGGCCCAGTGCCCGCGCCACGCGGGCCAGCGTTCCGGGCTGGTTTTCGAGGTCCAGCACAAGTTGGGTGACGTGCGGCATGGCTCAACCCTCCTCCCGCAGTCCACGAACTGCTCTCGCTCCTCCTGGGGGCTCGGGTCGGGTGCCCCGGGGAGGCCGCCGCCGTCCGTCGCGCGCCCGTCAGACCGATCGAGGAGACGGCACCCGTACAGGGGTGAGCGCTCCGACGCTCTCGCCGAGTCTCATCCGGTCCATCCCTCAACGGAACGCATGCCGCACTCGCCGGATCGCTCGCCCCACCCTCGCCAGCCAGCCGATGGACGCACCGCTCGGGGGGTCGGCACGGTCCGCGGGCGGGGCAGCTTCAGGAACCGGCCGGCGGGCGGCCGCCCTCGCCGCCACGCCCTTCCCCTCGACGATCGCCGTGACGGCATGGAGGATGGCGTGCGCATCGCAGCTGGACTGGGGCATCTGCTCTTCCCCGGCAACGTACACGGTGACGACATAGGTGGCCGCGGTGCTCCGGCCCATCGCCCGACACGCCACGCAGGTGCCCATGGTGCGTCCCACCGGCCGCGCCGCGCGGTCCCCGGTCAGCCGTCCACGCCCTCCAGGGCCGGGGGTCAAGACCGCGACGGCCTCGTCCCTCTCGCCGGGGGCCGGCACCGGGGCCGGAACCAGTCCACGGCGAGGCTGCCCCGCTTGTACGCTTGTGCAATTTCGGCGCCCGCCAAACGCCGCAACCCGCCTTTTTGTACGGACTTCCCGGTACGCCCGGAACTCGGCACAGATAGCGCATGTTCTGCCCCGCCGTCGCCGGGTGGCCGCGGCTCGCCGGCATGCACCGCAGGAGATGCCGTGCAAATTTGGGGTGTCGTGACGTCTTGCGTGGTCTCCGGGGGCGCTGGGCTTGTCGCGGCTCCAGGCGACGTCAGGTGCCGACCGAAGATCGCTGCCCGGAAACACCGAAGCCGCCCGCCCGGGTGGGTTTCAAGTATCGCGTTGCCTGGCCTGGGAGCCCCTCCCTCCAGCCATGCACGGCGGCGCGCTCACGCGGCGCCCGCGCCCTGGTACACCCCTCGCGCACGCCTCGCCGCGTGGCGGCCGGCCGTCCACTTCCCCGTCTCGACAGCCAGGAAGCCGGCGCCAGCCACGGACAGCGCCAGGGCCCAGTCCGCCCCGCTCAGCGGGACGACGTGAAACGCGTTCGCCCAGGCGGGGACGTGGATCACACCGAGCATCATGAGTCCCGAGCCCAGGGTGGCCAGCCAGAGCCACCGATTGCCGAACGGGCCGAGCTGCAGGACGGTGAACCGGAGCGAGCGGCAGCTGTGGGCGAACAGCAGCTCGAACAGGATCATGGTGACGAAGGTCATCGTCCGGGCCTTGGGCACCCCCTCGGTCTGCCAGTACCAGTAGAACATGGGGACCAGCCCCGCAGCGATGATCAGGCTCAGGCTCAGCATGACGGTCAGCACGGACCGGTTGAAGACGGCATCCCCGGCCTTCCGGGGGGCGCGACGCATGAGGTCCGGCTCCGCCGGCTCCACGCCCAGCGCCAGCGCGGGCAGCCCGTCCGTCGTGAGGTTGACCCAGAGGATCTGCAACGCCACGAGCGGCAAGGGCCAGCCGATGAAGCCCGCCATGCCGAGGACCAGGATCTCCGCAACGTTGCACGAGAGGAGGAACACCAGGTACTTCTTGATGTTGTCGTAGATGATCCGTCCCTCCTCGACGGCCGCCGCGATGGTGGCGAAGTTGTCGTCCGTGAGAACCATGTCGCAGGCTTCCTTGGTCACATCCGTGCCGGTGATCCCCATGGCCACGCCGATGTCCGCGCGCTTGAGCGCGGGCGCATCGTTGACCCCGTCGCCCGTCATCGCGACCACCTGCGCCCGGCTCTTCCACGCACCCACGATCTTCAGCTTGTGCTCGGGCGAGACCCGGGCGTACACCGCGACCTCATCCACCACGCCCGCCAGGTCCTCCTCCGACATCCGGTCCAGGTCGCGGCCGTCCAGGACTCGGTGTCCGACGCCCTCGCTTCCATCCAGCAGGCCGAGCTCCCGGGCCACCGCGGCGGCGGTCAGCTTGTGATCCCCCGTGACCATCACGCTCCGGATCCCCGCCTGCCGGCAGGAGCGAATCGCCTCCCGGGCCTCATCCCGGGGCGGATCGATCATGCCGACGAGGCCCAGGAACACGAGCTGCGTCTCGAGGGTATCGGGCGCGCAGACGGCCGGCACGGCGTCCAGGCGGCGATAGGCAATCCCGAGCACGCGCAGCGCTTGTCTGGCCATCCCGTCGTTGGCGTTCAGGATCTGCCGGCGGGCCTCATCCGTCAGCGGCACAATGCCGTCGTCCCGCTGCCAGCTCACGCATCGCTCCAGCAGGATGTCCGGAGCGCCTTTGACGAAGGCGATCAGGCTGCCCACCGGGGCGGCGTGGACCGTCGTCATGCGCTTTCGCTCGGACTCGAAGGGGATCTCGGCCACGCGGGGCCAGTCCCGCCTGAGCCGCGCGACCTTGATCTGGGCCTTCTCCGCCAGCACCACCAGGGCGGCCTCCGTGGGGTCTCCCTTGACGCGGCGGGAGCCGTTCTCTTCCACGAAGTGCGTGTCGTTGCACAGCGCGCCGGCCTGCAGCAGCCGCTCGAGCGCGGGATCCGGCCAGGTCTCCAGCCGGTCGCCGTCGATCCGGAACTCACCGGCAGGGTCGTAGCCGACCCCGGTCACCTCGAGCATCCGCCCGCCGACGAAGACCTCCCGGACGGTCATCTCGTTCCTGGTCAGCGTCCCGGTCTTGTCCGAGCAGATCACGCTCGTGCAGCCCAGGGTCTCGACCGCCGGCAGATGCCGGATGACCGCGTTGCGCCGCGCGGCACGCTGCACGCCGATGGCCAGCGCCCCGGTGACGACGGCGGCCAGGGCCTCCGGCACGGCGGCGATGGCCAGGCTGACGCCCCAGATGAACATCTCGAGGATCTCGTTGCCCCGCAGGATCCCAAGGCCGACGACGACCGCCGACACTGCCAGGCACGCGATGCCGAGCCGCTTCCCGATGTAATCCATCTTCACGGCCAGCGGCGACGGCTCCTCCTCCACCTCCTGCAGCATCTTGGCGATCTTCCCGAACTCCGTCTGCATCCCGGTCGCGGTGACGACCGCCCGCCCCCGGCCGTAGGTCACGACCGTCCCGGAAAAGACCATCGTCAGCCGGTCCCCGACCCCGGCCTCCGGGCTGACCCGGGCGCCCGCGTCCTTCTCCACCCCCGTCGACTCGCCCGTCAGGGACGCCTCGTCCGCCCTCAGGTTGACCGCCTCCAGCAGTCTCCCGTCCGCCGGGACGCGATCCCCGGCGGCCACCACCACGATGTCCCCCGGCACGACCTCGGCGGAGGGGATCTCGACGGCCTCACCATCCCGCACGACGGAGGCGGTGGGGGAGGCCATGGCCCTCAGCGCCTCCATCGCCCGCTCGGCCCGGAACTCCTGGTAGAAGCCGAGCAGCGCGCTGAGGATGACGATGCTGAAGATGACGGCGGCGTCGAGGGTGTGGCCGAGCAGCAGCGAGATCCCCGTCGCCGCGAGCAACAAGAGGATGAGGAAGTTCTTGAACTGGGCCAGCAGGAGGCGCCAGGGGCTGATTCCCCGGGTCTCCTGCAGCCGGTTGGGGCCGTAGCGCGCGAGCCGCTCCACGGCCTCGGCGGGGCTGAGCCCCTCCGGACGCACGCCCAGCTCGTGCAACGTTTCGTCCGCGGTCAGGTGATGCCACGGTCTCTCGGGCATGGTCCCTCCTCACGGTTCGGGTGTGGGAGCCGCCGGCGCCGTCGCGGCGGCCGTCCCTTCGGGCCAGACGTGACTCGCGGCCGGGGAATGGATCGCGTCGCCGGTCGGCATGGACGGGAGGAGGGCGAACCGGCCGCTCGGCCCAACGGGCAGGAGCAGGGCGGCGCCGCAGTCCACGTGGGCGAAGACCTCCCGGTCGACCAGCAGACCGAGATCCCATGTCCCCTGGATCGGACGCCAGCACTCACCGCACCGGTGCCCGGTGCGGTCCCAGAGGCTCAGGCAGTCGCGACAGACGGCGACGCAGACCCGGAAGGGGGAGCGGAGGGCGCAGCGCGAAAGGGCATGCAGCCGGCCGCACTTGCTGCAGCGGAATCGCCCCCGCAGGCTCCATCCCAGCCAGGCCCACATGGCGACGTGCCTCCCTCAGCTTCGCACCACCAGTGCCGGGCATCTGGTCGCCCGCAGCACGACCTCCGCCACGCGTCCCAGCGAGACCCCGGGGCCCGCCGTGCGCCCCCGGGCCCCGATGACCAGCAGGTCCGGAACCCAGTGGTTCACCTCGTCCGTCAGCTCGTGCCCCGCATCGCCCGCCCGGAGGGACGACTGAGTCTCCCGCAGGGAGTCGGCCAGGATGCGCCGGGCCCTGTCCATGGCCCGCTGCGCGCTCTGCCGGTCCACCGCGAGGAGCATGCTCCGCAGCTGCCCGTGCCCGCAGAGGAGCGGGATCGGCGACCGCGGTGAGGCCTCCGACACGACGCACACCCGGACCTCGGTGGCGGCCGGAACGGCAAGCTTGGAGAGAAAGCGCACGGCTGCCTCGGCATGCTGGGACCCGTCGCTGGCCGCCAGCACGCGCTGCAGGCTGGAGACCCATCGCTTGGCCACCAGCACCGGACAGGGCGCGCTCCGCACGACCTCGTCCGACACGCTGCCGAGGAGCGCGCGGCTGACCCGGCCGCGGCTGCTGGGTCCCGTGAGGATGATGTCGGCGGCCCACGTTCTCGCCGCCTGGATGATCGTGGGCGTGGGCCGCCCGTCCACAATTCTGGCCGTCACGCTGGCGGCGCGGGAGGCTAGCCGTGCCTCCAGGTCCTGCACGAGCTGCTGGGCGGCTCGCTGGGCCTCCGCACGGAGGCCGCCGACGGCGCCGGCGTAGAGCCGACGGGCCATCGGGCCGGGCGCCGTGAGCGGGGGCCGTGGAACGTCCAGGGCGGACACCAGGACGACGTCCAGGGGATCCCCGAGCGGAAAGACCCGGAGGGCGTTCTCGACCCAGTCCGGATCCGCAGTCGGATCGACGGCGACGATGACTCGCATGGCCGTGCGCCTCCGGCGGCGGGCCGTCGGTCTCGTGCAGGGCCGCCGCCGCTGGCCTCTAGGGCAAGGCACGTACCGAGACCGCGCCGCGGCCGTGGAGCGCGGGATGCGCTTGTATTTCAGCGAGTTAGGAGACGAGAGGAGCGTGCAGCCAGATCCCGGCGGGGGAGGGCCAGGGAGGGCGTGTCATCGACGAGTGCCGCCGGCCGGGCGTTCCGCCCGGCGCGGAGCCGGGTTAGCCGATCGCCCGGCACTCGACACCGTGTCCGTCACTCCGACGCGGTGTCCGGCGAGGGGTGAGAGGAGGAAGATGGGCGGATCTTTCCGAGGCGCATCTCTCGGCGCTGGAGGGTGCGTGGATGCACCTTGAGGATCTCCGCGGCGCGGTCCCGGTCCCCACCGACGAGGCGGAGGATCCGGTCGATGTAGCGCTCCTCGACCTCCTGGAGGCTCCACGCCTGCGCGGCACCCAGCTCGACGACGTCCCCGTGTTCGGCCAGCGCGGGGGGGAGGTCCCTGGGCGTGATCAGGTCCGACGTGGCGAAGGCGACCGCCCGCTCCAGGGCGTTCTCCAGCTCGCGGACGTTCCCCGGCCAGCGATACGACTCGAGCAGCGCCATCGCCTCCTGGGTCAGTCCGCGGATCGGCCGTCGCTGCTCGGCGGCAAACTTGTTCACGAAGTGGCGGACGAGGAGCGGGAGATCGCCCCGCCGGTCGCGCAGCGGCGGCAGCGCGATCTCCACGACGTTGAGCCGGTAGTAGAGGTCCGCGCGGAAGGTTCCCGCCTCGATCTCCGCCCGGGGATCCCGGTTGGTGGAGGCGATGACCCGGAATTCCACCGCGACGGACCGGTTGCTGCCCAACGGACGCACTTCCCGGTCCTCCAGGACCCGCAGGAGCTTGGCCTGGAGCGCGATCGGCATCTCGGAGACCTCGTCGAGGAAGAGCGTCCCCTCGCGCGCCTCCTCGATCAGGCCCCTGCGGGTAGCGCTGGCCCCCGTGAAGGCGCCGCGAACGTGGCCGAACAGCTCGCTCTCGAGGAGGGTCTCCGGGATGGCCGCGCAGTTCAGCGCCACGAAGGGTCGCTTGCGTCGGGCGCTGTTGTAGTGGATCGCCTTGGCCACCACCTCCTTGCCCGTGCCGCTCTCCCCGGTGATGAGCACGTTCAGGTCGCCCTGCGCGGCCGCCCGGATGCCCGTGAAGACCTCCTGCATTCGGCGGCTGGCGCCGACGAGGTTGCCGAAGCCGTAGCGGAGCTCCACCTCTCGGCGAAGCATGTAGTTCTCGTGCCGCAGGCGCGTATCCTCCAGCGCCCGCTTGAGCGCCAGGATCAGCTCGTCGATCTCGAAGGGCTTGGAGACGTAGTCGAACGCGCCCTGCTTCACCGCCTCGATCGCCGAGGGGATGGATGCATAGGCGGTGATGATGATCACCTTCGCCTCGGGCTGGCTCTCCGCCGCGGCCCGCAGGATGTCCATGCCGTCGAAATCCGCCATGCGGAGGTCGCTGACCACGGCGTCCACGTCGGTTTCCCGGAGGGCACGCATCCCCGCCGCGCCGGAGGTGGCCGGGACCACCTCGAGGCCGTTGGCGGTCAGCTCCTGGTCGAGCAGGCGGACCATCTCCGCGTCGTCGTCCACGACCAGCACCCGTGCCCCTGCCATGCTGGGCCTCCTATCCCCCGCAGGGCAGCCACACCCTGAAGCGGGACCCCGCGCCCGGCGCGCTCTCCGCGCTGATGGTGCCCTTGTGCGACTCCACCAGGTCGCGACACACGCTCAGGCCGAGCCCCGTGCCGCCGCCTCGCTTCGTGGAGAAGAACGGCTCGAAGATGTGCGGCAGGTTCTCCGGCGGGATGCCCACGCCGGTGTCCGTCACGGTGAGCTCGACCCCGGCCAGCCTCTCCCGCTGTGCGGGCGCTGCGCCCAGGGTGACCCGGCCGCCGGCGCCGGTGGCCGCCAGGGCGTTCAGGACCAGGTTGAGCAGGACCTGGGTCAGCTGGTCGGGGTCGGCGCGGAGCGGGGGGAGGACCGGCGCGACTTCCGTCGCGAGCTCCACCCGTCGCGCGGCAAATTCGTACTCCAGCAGCGTGCGGACCCTCTGCACCAGCTCCGGCACGGCGACCGCCTCGCGCCGGGCAGGCATGGGACGAGAGAAGTCGAGGATCTGGTGCATGGTCCGGGTGATCCGGGCCGCCTGCTCGCCGATGAGGGCGGCGTCCGCCCGCCGCGGATCGCCGTCGGGCAGTCCCCGGCCCAGGATGCGCGCACGGCCCTGGATGACGTTCAGCGGGGTGTCGATCTCGTGCGCGATGATCCTGGCGAGCTTCCCGACCGCCGCCAGCTTTTCCGCCAGGCGCAGCCGTCGCTCCAGAAGACTCCGGCGCTCCTCCGCCCGGCGCTGCTGCTGCTGCGCCTCCTCCAGACGTTCCGCCATGCGATTGAAGGCGCTTGCCAGCTCCCGGATCTCCGAGGCCCCCGCCGGCGCGATGCGCGTGCCGAGGCGCGCCTGCCCGATAGCCGCGGCGCCCTCGATGAGCCGGCGGATGGGCCGCGTCACCAGGAGGGCGATTCCCCACCAGAGGATCAGACCGATGGCGGCCAGGGTGAGGGCCCGCTCGACGAGGATGCTGTTTCGGAACTCCTTCAGGGGTCCCGACAGCCGCGCGATCCGGAAGGCAAGTTTGAGGATGGCGCGCCGGTCGTCCGCGGTGAGCAGGATCTGGAGGTTGTAGGTGTCCGTGCGGGCCCACTGGCTGGATACCGCCTCCGCGACGGCCCGCGGCTTCACCATGGGCGGGCACGCACGCCGCCGCGTGCCCGTGGCGCCCGCCTCGAAGGCCGCCCCGACGCGCCGCCCCTCGAGGTCGTACACGGCTGCGCACTCCGCCCCCTTGGCCTCGCGGATGTCTTCGAGCAGCCGCGCCAGCCGCGGATCATCGGGGGATTCGAGCAGGGACCCCACCTCGCCTTCGATCGTTCGGGCGATCAGGGTCGCCCCGTGCTGAAGCTGGGCGAGTACCCGCTGCTGCTCCTGGCGCAACTGCCATGCATCGATGGCTATGGTGATGGCCGCGATGGCCAGCGTGAGGAGCAGGAACAGGCGGACGCCCAGCGGGCTCGCCGCAAGGAGCCGGGCAACGTGACGGCTCACCTTCCGCCTCCCGCCCGGGTGGGCCAGGAGCACGGGTGGCGCCGGCGGCCCGCGGAGTCCTGTGAACCCGTTGCGCGTCGGTCCGGCAGGAGGGCGCCTTCGCCATTCGCGGGTGGTAGGAGCGGAGGGACCGAGGTGCGCCGGGGGGTGCGCTCGGTCCTGGCCGCAGCATCGGCCCTGGTGGGCTCGCGGCGATCCGGCCAAGAAAAAACGGCCCCCCAGCAAGATGGTTCTCGTGGAGGGCCGCGGAGGATCGAGATCAAAGAAAGATCCATCTCCTTTGATCTCCCTGTCCGATTTCTTCTCCGGCATTCGGCGTAAACCTATCCCCAGCCTGCCAGGCGGTCAAGGGAAACCGGACTCGGGCAAGAAACCGGCGCCGCGGGCCTCGAACCCCCAGGTCTGCGCCGGCTGAGCGCCCACCCAGGGCGGCGGCGCTGCTCGTCCCAAAGCACCGAAGCCACCCGCGCGGGTGGCTTCGGTGTTTCAGGATGGCGGGTTGGCGGCCGTCAGTCGGCCTCGATGTAGACGTGGGTGAGGAAGTCCGTCGAGGGGCGATGCTCGCGCGGGCAGGTGACCCACTCGCCCCTTCGCGCGAACGGGATCTGCAGGTCGGCCAGCCGGATCCACTGCCACTCCATCAGCCACTCCCAGCTCGCGCCTTCCACCGGCTCGCGGCGGTCGTTGATGACCAGTCCGAGGACGTAGGCGTCCTCGCCGCGCCAGCCGAGGGCGTGGGGGCAGATGCGGATCCCCTGGCCCTTGCAGTAGCCCCAGAGCTGCTCGCGATTCAGGATGGCACGGTGGATCAAGGCGAAGGTCTCGAAGGAGACAGCGGGCGCGATGTCCGAGTGATTCCGCGACAGGGTGCTGGCTGTCGTAACCGTCATGACGCCCTCCACTGCATCGCTGCGGGTTGCCATGCGCCGGCGAGGCTGCACCACAAAACAAAATGCCCTGAGCCACCGCAAGAAAAGCGGCTCAGGGCATCCTGCCCTCGCTCCCCGATGACGCCGTCATCCGGGATTCAGGTCGCTGTTATCGGCGCGGACAGTGTCCTGCAGGTCGCCGTGCGAGTCAAGCAGAAAGGGGCGCCGAGAAAATTTTTCCTGCCTCCCACAAGCTGTCAGCCCGCCTGCCACGGCACGCCGGGAGTGGCCCCGGGCCGACCGCGAGCTGCTACGCGATCCGCCGCCCCCCGTCCACCTGCAGGGTCTGCCCGGTCATGTGGTCCGAGTCCGGCGCGGCCAGGAAGACCGCGGCCGGCACGAGCTCCTCCGGCTCCATCACCCGGCCCAGCGGGATGCGGGCCAGGCGCGCCGCGAGGAACGCCCCGTCCTCGAGGTCCTTCCGGTTCAGGTCGGTCCGCGTGAGGCCGGGCGCCAGGGCATTCACCCGGATCCCGTGCGGCGCCAGCTCGAGGGCCATGCACTGCGTGAGCATGCCCACGCCGGCCTTGGAGACGCAGTAGGCGCTCATGCGCGGGACCGGGAAGCCGACGACCTCGGAGGAGACGTTGATGATCTTGCCCCGGCCCCGCGTCTTCATGCGCCGGGCCACGGCCTGCCCCACCAGGAAGGGGCCGGTCAGGTTGGTGCGGAGGATCCAGTCCCAGTCCGCCTCTGCGAGATCCAGGAACTCGACCCGCTTCTGCACCCCGGCGTTGCAGACGAGCAGCGTGATCGGGCCCAGCCCGGCCTCGACCTCCGCCACCATGGCCTCCACCTCGGCTGCCCGCGAGACGTCCGCCTTCACGGCCACGGCTCGCCGTCCGAGCCCGTGGATGGCCCGGACCACCTCCCCGGCCGCCGCGTCGTCGCTGCGGTAGTTCACGGCCACGTCCGCGCCCTCGCGCGCAAAGCCGAGCGCCATGGCGCGCCCGATGCTCCGCGAGCCGCCGGTGATGAGGGCGATGTGCCCTTGAAGCTTCATCCGCTGACCTCGCCGGTACGCAAGCGGTCCGCTCCCGGCGATCAGCGTTCAGCGAGAGCGCCGCGCTGGCTCAGGTGCGTCGCCCTCGTGCCGTCTCTGGCTGGTCGCTGACCGCTGGTCGCTGGTCGCTGACCGCTGCGTTTCCCCTACCGCCCCACCAGGGCCCGCCCCTTCGCCACGATGGCGTCCACCGAGATGCCGTACTTGGCCAGGAGCGCCCCGTACTCTCCGGACTCGGTGAAGCGGTCCTCGATCCCGATGAAATCCATGCGCGCGGGCTGGCGCCGCGCCAGGGCCTCGGCCACCGCGCCGCCCAGGCCGCCGTAGATGCTGTGCTCCTCGACGGCCAGGACGCATCCGGTCTTCGCCGCCGAGCGGGCCAGCCCCTCCTCGTCCAGCGGCTTGATGCTCGCGACCTCGAGCAGGTCCACGGCGATGCCGTGCCCGGCCAGGCGCTCCGCCGCCTCGATCGCCATGACCGTCGGGATCCCGCACACGGCGATGGTGAGGTCCTTGCCGCCGCGCAGCTTCCGGACCTTCCCCAGGGTGAGCGGCTCGGCGTCCTCGAACAGGACCGGCGAGTCGTTGCGCGAGAGCCGGATGAACGTCGGCCCCTCCCGCCGGAGGGCCAGCCGCAGCGCCTGGCGGACCTCCACCGCGTCCGCCGCGACGATCACGGCCATGTGGGGCATGACGCGCGCCATGGCCACGTCCATGATCGACTGGTGGGTGGCCCCGTCGTAGGCGTCCGACAGCCCGCCGTACGTGGCGCCGAGGACCACCGGCAGCCTGTTGTAGCAGACCGTGTTCCGGATCTGGTCCGCGCACTTCAACATGATGAACAGGGAGAAGGTGTTCACCACCGGCCGCAGGCCGGCCGTGGCCATGCCGGCGGCGATGTCCATCATGTTGGCCTCGGCCACCCCGACGTTGAAGAAGCGGGAGGGGTGGGCCTTGGCGAAGGCCGCGGTCTTGGTGCTGGCCGAGACGTCGGCGTCCAGCACGACCATCTCCGGGAACTCGGCGGCGAGGTCCACCAGGGCCTGGCCGAAGGCATCGCGCATCGCGAGGAGCTTGGGTGTCGCGCTCACAGGGCCGCCTCCAGTTCCGCCAGGGTCCGCAGCAGCTCCGGCCGCCCCTTGGCAAAGGTGACGTCGTCGATGGGCGCGCCGTGGAACCTGTGCGTGTCGGTCGTGGCCGACACGCCGTGGCCCTTGTGGGTCTCGTAGATCACGACCACGGGCCAGCGGCTCTGCGCGCGAATCCAGTCGAAGGAGTCGAAGATGTTCAGGACGCTGTGGCCGTCATACAGCTTCTCGGCCACGTTCCAGCCGAAGGCCCGGAACTTGTCGGGCAGCGGGTCGAGCGGCATGATGTCGCGGCTCGCGCCGTCCAGCTGGTACCGGTTGTAGTCGATCAGGGCCACCAGCCGCGGGGGCCGGAACTTGGCGCCCGCCATGACGGCCTCCCAGGTCTGGCCCTCGTTCAGGCAGCCCTCGCCCATGATCACGTAGGTCCAGTAGGACTTGCCCTGCAGCTGGGCCGCCAGGGCCATCCCGAGACCGACGGACATCCCGTGCCCCAGCGCGCCCGCCGACATATCCACGCCGGGCGTGTCGAGCATGCAGGGGTGCCCCTGCAGCCGGCTGTTGATCTGCCGGAAGGTGGGCAGCTCCGCCGCCGGGAAGTAGCCGCGACTGGCCAGCACGGTGTACAGGATGGCCGAGGCGTGCCCCTTGCTCAGGATCAGCCGGTCGCGGTCGGCCCAGCGCGGCTCCTCGGGCCGGACGCGCATGGCGTCGAAGTAGAGCGCGGTGAGCAGCTCGGTGACCGAGGAGGCGCCGCCCCAGTGGCCGGTCCCCTTCGCGTGCAGCAGGTCGAACACGTCCAGGCGCAGCTGCTGCGCGAGCGCCTGCAGCTGGGCCGCCTTCTTGGCGCGGTCCGTCTCGCGGAGGACCGCGGCCGGATCCACCTTGGGTGTCCTGGATGTCGTCATCGCCTCTCGTCCCTTTCTCCGGAGTGCGGCTGCAGGGTCAGGTCGCTTCGGGCGGGAACGGTGGAGTTTCCTCCGCGCTGGGCGTCGAGAGCAAGGCGGCAGGCCTTCCGGATCGCCTTTGCAGACAATTCCTGGCGCCGCCGCGGCGGTGCGGGCTTGATCGCGAGGGGTTCGCCGGGATAGGATGCGCCTCGCCAAGCGCCTCGCCCTCGACGAAGGGAGCCGTCATGCCGAGCCCCGCACCGCGTCAATGGACCCGTCTCCGCGTGGAGCACGGGGTGGCCACCCTGCTCCTCGACCGGCCGCCGGTCAACGCCCTCTCCGCCGCCGCGCGGGCCGAGCTGGCCGACTGCCTGGAGGAGGTGGCCGCCGACCAGGCGGTGCGCTGCCTGGTGCTGCACGGGGCGGGCGGGCGCGCCTTCTCCGTGGGGTCCGACATCAGGGAGTTCCCGGAAGTCACCGCGCGACGGCTGGGCCACCTGCGCGCGGTGCAGGAGCACGCCCTGCACAATCGCCTGGACTTCTTCCCGGTGCCCACCATCGCCGCCATCGAGGGCCACTGCCTGGGCGGCGGGCTGGAGCTGGCCCTGGCCTGCGACCTGCGGGTCGCCGGCGAGTCGGCCACCCTCGGGCTGCCGGAGGTGAAGCTGGGCGTGTTCCCGGCCGGCGGCGGCACGGAGCGGCTGCCGCGCCTCATCGGCGAGTCCCGCGCGCGCGAGCTGATCTACACGGGCGACCTGCTGGACGCCCAGTCCGCACTGCGGATCGGCCTGGTGAACCGCGTGGTGCCCGCGGGGAAGGCCCTGGAGGGCGCCGAGGCGCTGGCCCGGACCATCGCCGAGCGGCCGGGCCTCACGATCCGCACGGTGAAGTCGGTGATGGACCGGGGCCTCGGGATGTCCGGGCTGGAAGCCCAGCAGGTGGCCATCCACGCCATCGCCGAGCTGTTCCAGTCCGAGGTGGTGCAGGAGGGCGTGCGCGCCTTCCTGGAGAAGCGCCCGCCGAGATTCTGAACGATCCGCTCGGACCTCGGGCCCTGGTGAACGGATGCGGCACGCCGGCAGATCCCCTCACCCTCGCCCTCTGCGCGGGCGAGGGATGCGAGAACTCGACGCGCCATGCCTCTCCTGCGAGCGGGAATCCCGGCCGTGATCGATGCCTGCGCCGGGGACCTGTCCCTCGCCGGCCCGGCGGCCGCCGAGGCGGGGCTGAAGGTCCTGGCTGACCAGGTGGAAGGCGCGGGCCTGGAGGCCGGGTTCGTCATCCCGCCCGCCGGCTACCGCGGGCCGATCCCCGGCCGGCTCCGGAGCCTGGCCTTCTTCGACGCCCGCGACCCGGCACCGGCGCTCGCGGCGGTCCAGCGCGCCTGCGAGCGCGACGCCCCGCCCGCCATCGGCGTGGCCGCCGCCTTCGCCCGCGCGGGGCGCGACCCGCGGCTCCTCTCCTTCCGGCCCCTCTACGCCTACTGCGCGGAGGCGCGACTGCCCCTGGTCGTGGAGGCGCCGGACGAGCGCCAGCTGGTGGCCCTGGGGGTGCTGGCGCGGGCATGCCCCGCGCTCAGCCTGCTCTGCCGGGTCGAGGCCGACTCCCCGCCC
>JBHGAX010000060.1:0-15351 GCA_041946635.1 Methylomirabilales bacterium (SeqCode) | reverse complement strand
CAGGCCCAGGGCCTGCGCCGCCAGCACGGCCAGGACGAGCCAGCCGCGCCCGGTGTGGAGCCGGGTCGCGGCGTAGCCGCCGAGGAGCGCCGCCGCCCCGGCGCCCAGCGGGAAGCCGCGGCCCAGGATGGCGGCCGTCAGGCAGGCGGCCCAGGCGGCCAGCCAGGCGAACTCCATGCCGAGGGCAAAGGCCGCCAGGAGGCCGCGGCGCGCGGCCGTCACGGCCGGCCCTCCCGCAGCAAACTGCGGAGCAGCCGGACGCCCCCGGGGCCCCGGCCGGACGCCCCGGGGGCCGCCGCGGGCCGCGACACGAAGAAGGCCACGGGCACGTGGCGGCGCGCGAAGTACCCCTGGATCGCCTCCGTGGCCGCGCCCGGCTCCAGGGCCACGCAGAGGGCGCTCACGCCCCAGGGGAGCTGCAGCGCGTCCCGCGCCACGTCTTGGAGCGCCGCGCCCGACACCATCCGGAGGCGGGCCAGCCGCTCCAGGATCGCGGCGAGCTGGTCGGCGGTCCGCCGGATGGGGAGGCCGCCGGCCTGACCGCCGCCGGCGCCGTTGGTGAGCAGGCCGACCGCGCAGCCGTCCCGGTCGAGCCGCGCCGCCAGGGAGGCCACGGCCTCCACCGCCCGCTCGAACTCCGCCCCCGCCCCCTGCCGCGCGTAGCCGTCCACGTCCAGCGCCAGCAGGACCTTCTCCTGCTCGGTGGGCTCGAACAGCTTCTCCTGCAGCCGGTCGTGGCGCGCGCTGGCCTTCCAGTGGATGTGCTTGGCGGGCGCGCCCGGCTGGTAGTCCCGCGTGCCCAGGATGTACACGGGGTCGCGCACGGCGCTCTCGGCGCCCGGCACGCCGAAGAAGTCCCGGCGGGGCAGCGCCACCCGCGGCAGGGGGTGGATGCGCGGGTACACCAGGATCTCCAGCGCCTCGCCGCCGGTGAGGCCGGAGGCGAAGAAGCCGAACGGGTCCCCGACCGTGGCGTGGAGCGGCCCCACCCGGTGCACGCCGCGCCGCGGCGCGGGGATGGGCCAGCGGAACTCGGCCTCCTGGTACCAGAGGAGGCCGCCCTCCCGGGAGAGGGCCGGGGTGCCGCCCAGGCCGTCCACGGGGAGGGTGAGGTGGAGGGCCACCGGCAGGCACCCGCGGTTCTGGAGGCCGGCCGTCAGCGTGACGACCTCGCCCGGGAAGAGCCGGCGCCGGTCCACGAGGAGCCGGGGGGCGACGCCGGCGGCGCCCCGACGCGCCCAGAGCTTGGCCCCCAGGGCGACGGTCAGGACGAGCAGCGAGACCAGGACGAGGTCGCGCCGGCGGTTCAGCAGGGCGATGAAGAGCAGGATGCCTACCCCGACCAGCGTCGGGGGGACGAGGAACAGGCTGGCGACGCGCGGCGCCGGGGGCTCCACGGGCCGGCTCAGCCGAGCGGCGCGGGCACGGGCACCTCCCCCAGGATGCCCTCCAGGACGCGCGCGACCGTCTCGCCCCGCAGCCGCTCCTCCTCCCGCAGGATCAGCCGGTGCGCCAGCACGGGGACGGCCAGCGCCTTCACGTCGTCCGGCAGCACGTACTCCCGGCCGCGGAGCCCGGCCAGCGCCTGGCCGGCGCGCAGGAGGGCCAGGGAGCCCCGGGGGCTGGCGCCCAGCCGCAGGGCCGGGCTCTCGCGGGTGGCGCGGACCAGGCCCGCGATGTACTCCCGGACCGCCGGCGACACCCGTATCTTCCTGCGCGCCTCCTGCAGCTCGACGAGCTGCGCGGGCGTGGCGACCGGCTGGAGCCCCTGGAGCGGGTCCTGCTCCTGGAAGCGCTCCAGGATGGCGATCTCCTCGGCCTCGGTCGGGTAGCCGAGGGACACGCGCAGCAGGAAGCGGTCCAGCTGCGCCTCCGGCAGCGGGAAGGTCCCCTCCAGCTCGATCGGGTTCTGCGTGGCCAGGACGAAGAACGGCCGGGGCAGGACGTAGGTCCGGCCGTCCACCGTGACCTGGCGCTCCTCCATGCTCTCCAGCAGGCTGGACTGGGTCCGCGGGATGGTGCGGTTGATCTCGTCGGCCAGCAGCACGTGGGTCATCACGGGGCCGGGCTGGAAGGTGAAGGCGGCGGTCTGCTGGCTGTACACGGTGAATCCCGTGATGTCGGCGGGCAGGAGGTCCGGCGTGAACTGCACCCGCTTGAACGTGCCGCCGATGCTCCGGGCCAGCGACTTGGCGAGCAGCGTCTTCCCGAGACCGGGCAGGTCCTCCACCAGCACGTGGCCGTCCGCCACCAGCGCGGCCAGGAGCAGCTCGAGGACCGGCTCCTTGCCGACGATCACCTGCCCGATGTTCTCCGCGATCCTCCGGCACACCTCGAAGCGCATGGCGCCCTCCGGCCCCGGCCGTACCCGGGCCCCGGCCGATGATGCCCCAAACAGCCTCGCCTGCAAAGCGTTTCCTGGTCGCCCAAACTTGCCATCTCCCGTCTGCTTTGATATAAGCGCTTGAGACCCCAGGCGGGTCGGGCGGCCAGTCCGGCTGCCCGCCGGCCTCTTCCTGCCGCGCCGGCTCCAGCGGCGCTTCTCCATAATGGCCGGCCGCGCGCGGTGGCCGATCCACCGCAGTGCTTCCCGCGAAAGGGATGCCCGTGTCAGGGGTGAACGACAAGGCCGGCTGGATCCTCGGACTCCTGTACGTCGCCTTCGTCGGGTGGTCGCTGTACGGCGCGGTCGTGCCCGTGGAGACCTACCTCTTCCGCATGGTCCACATGGGCTTCATTTACGCGCTGGCCTTCCTGGTGTATCCGGCGGCGAAGCAGGCGCCCCGCTGGAGCCGGTGGGCCGACGTCGGCCTCGCCCTCCTCGGCGTGGCCACGATCGCCTGGGCCTTCGTGGACATGGACCAGTTCATCCGGCGCTCGACCCTGCCCGAGCCGGTGGACTTCTTCCTGGGCCTCGTGGCGCTCGTCCTGCTCGTCGAGATCTCCCGGCGCATGGTGGGCGGCGTCTTCACGGGCGTCCTCGTCGGCTTCCTGCTCTACTCCTACTTCGGCAACCTGATCCCCGGCGCCCTCGCCCACAAGGGGTACCCGCTCGACCGGATCGTGGGCCACATGTACATGACGCTGGAGGGCATCTTCGGCGTCCCGCTGTCCGTGAGCGTGTCCTTCGTGACGCTGTTCGTCGTGTACGGGACGTACATGGACGCCGCCGGCGCGGGGACCTTCTGGCTGGAGCTGTCCCTGGCCATCATGGGGCGCGGGCCGGCCAGCGCCGGCCGCGGCGCGGTCATCACCACCGCGCTCCTCGGCGGGCCGCAGGGGAGCGGCGTGGCCACCACCATGTCGGTCACACCCGTGATGTGGCCCATCCTGCGGCGGGCCGGCTACACGCCGAACATGGCCGCGGGCCTCATCTCGGCGGGCGGCATCGGGGCGGTGATCTCCCCGCCCCTCATGGGGGCGGCCGCGTTCCTCATCATGCAGTTCCTGGGCGTGTCGTTCTGGGACGTGGTGGTGATGGTCACGATGCCCACGCTGCTCTACTACGTGGGGACGTTCTTCGTCGTGGAGTTCGAGGCGCGCAAGTACCGGTTCGCGCCGCCCGAGTCCATCGGGAAGACGGCGTGGATGGTGCTGCGGACCCGGGGCTACCACCTCATCTCCCTGGTCGTGCTGGTCATCCTGCTGGGCATGGGCCGCTCGCCGGAGGACTCGGCCATCTGGGCCATCCTGGCGACCGTGCTGACCAGCTTCCTCAGCCAGGATCGGGGGGAGTGGCTCACGCCCCGGCGGCTCTGGGCCGCCACCGTGGAGGGGGCGGCCAACATGCTGCCGGTGGCCGGCCTCCTGGCCGCCGCCGGGGCCATCGTCGGGACCTTCTCGCTCACGGGGCTCGGGCTGAAGATCTCCAGCCTCATCATGTCGGCCAGCGGGGGCGAGCCCATCCTGGCCCTGCTGCTCGCCATGGTGGCCTCGTTCGTGATCGGCCTGAGCCTGCCCATCACGGCGACCTACATCATGACGGTGGTCATGGTGGCGCCGGCGCTGGTGAAGGTGGGCCTGACCGCCCACGTGGCGCACCTGCTGGCCTTCTACTTCGCCGTGCTCTCGGAGGTGTCCCCGCCCGTCGGCCTGTCGCCGTCCGCCGCCGCCGCCGTCACGGGCGGCAACCCCTTCGGCGCCATGATGCAGTCGTGGAAGTACTCGCTGCCGGCGTTCCTGGTGCCCTTCCTGTTCTCCGCGACGCCCATGGGCGCCAACCTGCTGATCGTGGACGCGTCCCTGTCGGGCTTCCTGGAGGCCACGCTGGACAGCACCGCCGCGCTGCTCCTGCTGTCGCTGGGGATTGTCGGCTACCTCCTGCGCCCGATCTCGGTCCCGGAGCGCGGGCTGCTGGTGCTGGCGGCCTGCGTGATGGTGCTCGCCCCCGTCGGGCTCTCGGTCGAGGGGCTCGCGCCCCCCGTCGTCGCCGCGATCATCGTTGCCCGGAACATCTTGCTCGCCCGCCGGGAGGCCAAGTAGCGGACTCCGGCGGAGAATGGTCGCTCACCCACTCAGGAGGTGCGCCATGCGACTTCGTGCAACGCTCCCCGTGCTCTTTCTCGCGCTGCTGGTGGCGCCCGGCCTGGCGGCCGGCGCCGAGAAGCTCTCCTTCAGCATCGTGACCGGAGGAACCGGCGGGGTCTGGTACCCCCTGGGCGGCGCCATCGGGGGGATCATCGGCAAGACCGTCCCGAACACGGACGCCACCTCCGAGGCCACGACGGCGGCCATCGACAACCTGAAGCTCCTGGTGGCCGGGCGGGCCGGCATGGCGTTCTGCTACGACTACCACCCGGTGTGGGCCAACGAAGGCAAGATGGCGAAGGAGCTGGGGAAGAAGCAGCCGGTGCGTATCGCGCTCAGCTTCTACGAGCAGCCGCTGCACATCGTCACCAAGGAGGGCACGGGCATCAAGTCGGTCATGGACCTGAAGGGCAAGCGGGTCTCCGTCGGCGCCCCGAACAGCGGCACCGAGGAGCAGGCCGACTACGTGCTGAAGGCCCTGGGCATCGACTGGAACAAGGACTTCCGGCGGGAGAAGCTCGGCGCCTCGGAGTCGGTGGCGGCGCTCAAGGACGGCAAGATCGACGCGTTCTTCTGGAGCGGCGCGGTGCCCACGTCCTCCATCATCGACCTGGCCAGCACGCCGGGCCTGAAGATGGTGCTCCTGCCCCTGGCCGGCGAGAACGCCGACAAGATCATGAAGGCCAACCCGGCCGTCTTCCACACCACGGCCTTCCGCAAGGGCGAGTACAGCAGCCTCGAGGCCGATGTGCCCACGCTCGCCATCACGGCCGTGCTCACCGCCATGGAGAGCTTCCCGGCGGACAAGATGTACCAGATCCTGACGGCCATCTTCGCGAACACGAAGGACATCTCGGCGGTCTGGAAGGACGCGACCAAGCTGACGCCGCAGAAGTCCATCGCGCAGATGACGCCCGAGGCCGTCAAGTACCTCCACCCCGGTGCGCAGAAGTTCTTCAAGGAGAAGGGCGCGCTGAAGTAGATGCGGCGGGGGGCGAGCCGGCTGGCCGCGCTGGTCCTCCTCGTCCCCGCCTTCGCCGGCGCGGCCGGCCCGCTCACCCGGGTCACGCTGACCGAGGGCGGGACGGAGCGGAGGATCGCGGCGGCGGCCCTGAGCGAGGGCGAGGAGATGGTCCTCACGTGGACCAACTCGCTCTTCGGCCTGCGCGTCACGGAGGTGTTCACGGCGCGCGCCGGCAGGCTGGTCCTGACCGAGGTCAGCTTCGCCGACCCGGCGGGGGGCGAGCCGCCCCGCGTGCGGCCGGAGGACGTGGACGACCTCTACCACACGGGCGGGCCGTTCCGCGCCGAGGGGCTGTCGCGTCCGGTCAGCCGCGTGGTCTTCCGCGTGGGCCAGATCGGCGATCCCGTCATCCGCCTGGGCGGGACCCGCGTCCGCCTGCTGGACGCGGTGGGATTCGGCGGCGCCGTCCGGCTCGAGGCCGGGCCAGTGCCGGGGGAAACGGAGGAGGGAGGCGTGGGGCCCGAAGCACCCGCAGCCCCGTCGCCGCCCGAGCCATAGACCCGCTTGCGCCGCTGCGAGACCCGAGCCACCCACCAGCCGTGCGAGCGCCGCCTCCGGCGCTCGCACTTTTTGTATGCGGGGGCCGCGACGGTCAGCCGCTCGGCCGCCGCCCACCGCGCCGGTGCGCTCCGCCAGCGACGCGTGCCGGGCGCCGGCCAGCACGAGGCGGGCGGCGAGGCGGGGTTCGTCCTCGGTGGTCCATCGTCCGTGGTCCGTGGTCGGAGGCCGCAGGCCGTGAGCGAGCTCACGTTCGGCATCCTGGGGGCGCTGGGGAGTGCGGTGACCTGGGCCAGCATCAGCATCCTCGCCCAGGATCTGGCGGGACGCTTCACGCCCGCCGGCATCAACGCCTTTCGCTCGACGGTGGGCGGCCTGGCGGTGCTGCTGGGCGCCGTGGCGGCGGGCCTCGGCGGCGAGATCATCCGCATGCCGCTCTGGGCGGCGCTCATGCTGTGGGCCTCCATCCTCGTCGGGTATGCGGGCGGCGACACCTTGTTCTTCGAGGGCATGCGGCGCCTCGGGGTCACGCGGGCCCACACGCTGAGCATGGTCCACCCCCTGCTCTCCACGGTCGTCGGCGCCTGGCTGCTGCACGAGCCGGTCACGCCGCTGCGCGGCGTGGGCATCGGCCTCGTGCTGACCGGCATCAGCCTCATCGTCGTCACGGGTGCCGAGGCCGGCCCGGAGCAGCCGGGGCTGCGCTGGCAGGGCGTGCGTTTCGTGCTGGGCGCGGCCGTCGCCTGGAGCGCGGCCTCCGTGATGCTCAAGGCGCCGCTGCAGGTCACGTCCGCGGCCACCGCCACCGGCGTCCGGCACCCCGTGGCCGGCCTCGCGCTGTGGCTCACGCCCTGGAGCCGGGGCACCTGGGCAGCCGTCCGGCAGAGCGGCAGGCGGGACGCCCGGCTGCTGGCCGCCATCTGCGTGCTGAGCGCCGTGAGCCCCCTGCTCTTCACCGCGGGCATCAAGTACGGCGGCGTGGCCATCGGCACCGTGCTGTCCACCACCTCGCCCCTCTTCACCATCCCGCTGGAGATCGTCGTGCTGAAGCGCCGGCCGACGGCCCGGACGATCGCCGGCGCCGTCATCACCGTGGTGGGCATCGTGCTCATGGGCTGACCCGAATGCGGGATGCGGAATGCGGCATGCGGAATGACGAACGAGGACCGGAAACCCGGGGGACCGCATGGGATCGGAGGCGCCGTTTCTGGAAGCCTTTCCATTCCGCATTCCCCCTTCCGCATTCCGCATTGATCGTCCTGCTCCTCGCGGGCTGCTCCGTGCTCAAGGCGCCCTACTACGTGGTCAAGGGTGGCGTCACGGGAACGGTGTGGGTGGTGAAGACCACGTACCAGGTGACCGCCGGCACGGTGAAGGTCGTCTACCGGGTGGGCGAGTTCACGTACGAGGTGGTGAAGGCGCCGATCGAGTGGGCGATGACCCACGACGGTCTGGAGAGCATCGACGGCCTGTCGCCGAAGGAGGCCATCCGGCAAGGGCGCGTGAAGGCGTCGCCCTACGTCGTGCGAGGCCAGACCTACGTGCCGATGTCCGTGGAGGCCGCGCGCCAGTACCGGGAGGAGGGCGTGGCCTCCTGGTACGGGTACGAGAGCGGGCGGATGACCGCGAACGGCGAGGCGTTCGATCCGGACGGCCTGACGGCCGCGCACAGGCACCTCCCCCTCCCCATGTTCGTCAAGGTGACGAACCTGGCCAACGGCCGCTCCGTGATCGTGCGGGTCAACGACCGCGGACCCTTCGCCGCCAGCGACCGCATCATCGACCTGAGCCAGGGCGCGGCCAGGCGGCTCGGCTTCCATGCGCAGGGACTCGCCCGCGTGCGCGTCGAGGCCATGGAGGTGCGGGAGGAGTAGGGGCAGGGTCGGGGACGGCGGCCGCGCACCCGGTACATAGGCAACGCTCGGGGCCAACGGGAGTGAGCCCGAGAGTCGACCCATGCTGGTCTTGCTCCCCCAGGCCATCGTCGACGGCATCCTGCTCGGCGGCATCTACCTCACCGTGGCCATGGGCTTCTCCCTGTGCTACGGCGTCCTCCACGTCATTGATTTCGCCGTGGGGGAGTGGATCATGCTGGGCGCCTTCGTGGCGCTGACCCTCACCCTCTGGCTCCGGGTCGATCCGCTCGTCACGCTGCCCATCGTCTTCGTCGTCTTCGCTCTCGTCGGCTGGCTGCTGCAGCCGCTCCTGCACCGCGTGCTGAGCGGCTCCCGCGGCCGGCCCGTGCTCATGGCCCTGGTCTTCACCTTCGGCCTGGCCCTGGCGTTTCGCGGCGGCGCGCTGACCGTGTTCGGCATCTTCACGCGCTCGCTGAACACGGCCCTGTCGCAGGGGAGCTGGCACGTGAGCTGGGGGCCGTTCTTCCTCACCGTGCCGCTCATCCGGCTCGCCGGGCTGGTGTACGCGGTGGCGGTGATGGCCGCCTTGACCTACGTGCTGAAGAAGACCGACTTCGGGCTGGCCGTGCGCGCCGTGGCCCAGAACAAGGAGGCGGCCGGCCTGATGGGCGTGGACATCAAGCGGACCAGCGCGGCGGTCTACGGCCTGTACGTCGGGATCAGCGCCATGACCGGGGTGTTCATCGGCGCCATCGTCTCCCTGAACGCCGCCATGGGCCCGGACCTCGCGCTCTTCGCCTTCTTCGTGGTGGTCCTGGCGGGGATGGGGTACCTGGCCGGCGTGCCCTGGGCCTCGTTCCTGCTGGGAACCATCCAGTCGTTCTTCCTGATCTACCTGAACCCCAGCTACGTCCTCCTGGCGCTCTTCACCATTCTCTACGTCATCCTCCTGATCTCGCCCACCGGCATGTTCCGCAGGGGCGTGTAGATGCGGCGGCTTCCGGCCTGGCTCTGGATCCTCCTCGCCGTGGCCGCGCTCGCGCTGGTGCCCGTCGTGATCACGGACGCCTTCTTCCTGCGGCTCTACACCGAGGCCCTGATGTGGATCGGCCTGGCCATCACCTGGGACCTGGTGGCCGGCTACACGGGCTACCTCAACTTCGGGCACGGGGTCTCGTTCGGCATCGGCGCCTACACGGTGGCGCTCCTGATCATGCAGGCCGGCTGGCCCTTCGGCCCGGCGGCCGCGGCCGGCGGGCTGGCCGCGGGCCTGCTGGCCCTGGTGGTCGGCTGGCCCACCCTGCGCCTGCGCGGCGCCTACTTCGCCATCGGCACGTGGGCGTTCAACCGGGCCGTCCTGCAGCTGGCCCTCGTCCTGGACTTCACCGGCGGCCCGGACGGCATGCGCCTGCCCCCCATCCTGGACCCGCCGTTCTTCGCCTGGGTGATGCTGGGCGTGGTGGGCGGCACCTTTCTCGTCCTCTGGCTGCTGCTGGAGCAGGCGCCCTTCGGGCTGAAGCTGAAGGCCATCCGCGAGGACGAGTCGGGGAGCCTGGCGATCGGGCTCAACCCCGCCATCCTGAAGCTGCAGGCCTACGTCCTGTCCGCCGTCCCGGTCGGCGTCATCGGGGGCATCTACGCCTACTGGATCACCTTCATCGACCCGGTCTCCACGCTGGGCGACCTCATCACCGACCAGGCGGTGGTCATGGCCATCTTCGGGGGCCTGGGCACCTTGATCGGCCCCGTGATCGGCGCGGTCCTGTTCTTCGCGTTCAAGACCTACTTCTGGGCCTATCTGTCCGACTACCAGGTGCTCTACCTCATCATCCTGGGCGCGGCCATCGCGGCCACGGTCTTCTTCCTCCCCGACGGCTTCTGGGGGACCGTGGCGCGACGCTGGGAAGGGCGCCGGGCCCTGGGCAAGGGCCTGGCCGTGCGGGACACGAAGGCCAGCTGAGGAGTCCCGTGGCCGACCCGCTGCTCCGGCTGGACAACGTCACCGTGGCGTTCGGCGGCCTCGTGGCCGTGGACGCCGTCTCCTTCGAGCTGTCGGCCGGCGAGATCCTCGGCCTCATCGGGCCGAACGGCGCCGGCAAGACGACGGTCTTCAACGCGGTGAGCGGCTACACGCCGCCCACGCGGGGCCGGATCACGTTCCGCGGCCAGGACGTCACGCGCCGCCCGCCCTACGCCCTGGCCGCCATGGGGCTGGGCCGCACCTTCCAGATCGTCAAGCCCTTCGCCGGGCTGACGGTGCTCGAGAACATCGTGGTGGCATCGTACCTCCGGCACCCGAAGCAGGCCGATGCCACCGCGAAGGCCTGGGAGGTGCTGCGGTTCACCGGGTTGACCGACCGGGCCCGGCAGGCGGCCGCGGGGTTGACGCTGGCGGGACGGAAGCGGCTGGAGATCGGCAAGGCGCTCGCCCTGGAGCCGAAGCTCCTGCTCCTCGACGAGGTGGTGGCGGGCCTGAATCCCACCGAGGCGGACCAGACGGTGCAGCTCATCCTGAAGATCCGGGACGCCGGCGTGACCATCCTCATCGTGGAGCACATCATGCGCGTCATCATGCGGATCAGCACGCGCATCCTGGTCTTGAACTACGGCCGCATGATCGCCCAGGGCACGCCCGAGGCGGTGGCCCGGAACCCCGAGGTCGTGCAGGCCTACCTGGGCGAGGCCGTGGAGGGGGCGCCGGCATGAGCCTGCTGGAGATCGACGGCATCGACGTCTTCTACGGCCCGGCGCAGGCGCTCTGGGGCGTGTCGCTCGGCGTGGAGAAGGGCCGGGTGGCCGCGCTCATCGGGGCCAACGGGGCCGGCAAGACGACGAGCCTGAAGGCCCTGTGCGGCCTGATCCCGACGACCGCCGGGACCATCCGCTACGAGGGCCGGGTGATCAGCGGCCTGCCGGTCCACCGGATCATGGACCTCGGCATCTCGCTGGTGCCGGAGGGCCGGCAGCTCTTTCCCAAGATGACGGTGGAGGAGAACCTGGCCATCGGCTCCTACCTGGCGCGCGCCAAGCCGGGACGCAAGGGCAACCGGGAGCGCGTGTACGAGACGTTCCCCCGCCTCCGCGAGCGGCGGCGACAGATCGCCGAGACCCTCAGCGGGGGCGAGCAGCAGATGCTCGCCATCGGCCGCGCCTTGATGCAGGAGCCGCGCGTCCTGGTCCTCGACGAGCCGTCCCTGGGGCTCGCGCCGGCGCTGGTGCGGGAGGTCTTCCGCATCGTCCGCGAGCTGCACGGCCAGGGCCTCACCATCTTCCTGGTCGAGCAGAACGTCCACCAGGCGCTCCAGGCCGCCGACACCGCCTTCGTGCTGGAGCACGGCCGGGTCGTCATGTCCGGCGTGGCCTCCGAGGTCGCGGCCCGCGCCATGGTGCGGGAGGCGTATCTCGGGCTGTAGCGAGGGGCGCCACCCTCGCCAGATCTGAATCGGTGGACGTCCGGCACCGGGGGCACATCCCTCCGGCGCCTGGCCGCGACGGAGCCCCGCCGGACGGGCCGGCGGGGCAGCGCGCATCCCGCTCCCGTCGATCGGAGCATCGGCGTCGGCGCAGACGCTGCCGATGGAGTGGCGGGCGTCCGCGGCCGCGCAGGGCGCTTCGCCAGACATCCTCCCGAAGTTCCTTGACCTGTCCTTCCGGTCCGTGTTCGGATACGCCCCGCGCGAGACGTCTCGCGCGCCACATGTCCCGCCCGGCACCTGCGACGCTCCGCACTGCCCGCCTGGCGCGCACGACGCACGCCGACTCCGTCCCCCGGCGCACTCCCACAGGAGCGGATCATGAAAGCGGCCGTCTTCGAGGACAAGCGGCTGGTCATCCGCGAGGTTCCCGACCCCACGCCCGAGGCCGACGAGATCGTCATGCAGGTCCGCTACTGCGCGATCTGCGGCTCCGACCTGCACCGCTACGCCCACGGCATGCTGGCCCCGGGCACGATCATGGGGCACGAGTACTCGGGCGTGGTGGTGGCAACAGGCAAGAACGTGACCGCCTGGAAGGTCGGGGACCGGGTGACGCGGTCCGGGGGACGGCCGAACCCCGGCCGGGACCTGCCCACGGCGGGGCCCCGCTACAACGCCCGGGAGCGCGGCTTCATGCCGTTCAAGCCGGGCGCGTACGCCGAGTACATCGCCACGCCGGCCGACAAAGTCATGGCCATCCCCGAGGGCGTGAGCGAGCTGGACGCGTCGCTGGTGGAGCCGCTCACCGTGGCCGTGCACGCCGTGCGGGCCTCGAAGATCAAGCTGGGCGACGCGGCCGTGATCGTGGGCGCGGGCCCCATCGGGCTGCTGGCCCAGCAGTGCGTGCGACGCGCGGGCGCCACGCGCGTGTACGTCTCCGAGACGAACGCCGCGCGCCGGCAGGTGGCACAGCGTCTTGGCGCCGACGCGGTGTTCGACCCGGCGCGCGCCGACCTGGTGCAGGAGATCGTGGCGCGCACCGGGATCGGCGCCGACGTGGCGTTCGAGTGCGCGGGCGCGCGCCCGACCCTGCAGCAGGCCATGGAGCTGGTGAAGATGGGCGGGCAGGTCGTCGTGGTCTCGCTGGCCTGGGAGCCGGTGGACTGCCGCCCCGTGGAGTGGGTGGGCCGGGAAGTGGAGCTGAAGAGCGTCTACGCCCACCTGAACAGCGAGTGGCTCGTCTCCATGGACCTGCTGGCGAAGGGCGAGGTCCGGGCGCAGCCGCTCATCTCGAAGCTGATCGGCCTGGCGGAGCTGGACCAGGCGTTCCGGGAGCTGCTGGATCCGGGCAACGCTCTGGTCCAGGTCGTGGTGCAGTGCAGCTGAGCCGGCCGGCAATCCGGCGACCCCGCAGGACAGGAGGAGCGGTGATGATCCAACGAAGACTGGCGGCCCTGCTCGTCGTGCTCGTGGCGCTGCTCCTGGCCGCCCCCGCCGGCATGGCGGCCGGCTACCCGGAGAAGCCGATCCGCGTGATCGTGCCCTACAGCGCCGGCGGCGGCAACGACGTGCTGATCCGCGCCTTCCAGCCCGCGCTGGAGAAGGTGCTCGGCCAGCGCATCCTCGTCGAGAACATTCCCGCCGGGACCACCAAGGTCGGGACCATGGAGCTGATGAAGGCCAAGCCGGACGGCTACACCCTCATCTTCTCCACCACCGAGGCCTGGGTCGGCTACTACTACTCCAAGACCTACGACACGCGGGTCTTCGACCAGATGACCCCCATCGGCAACCTGACCTCCGAGCCGTACGGGTTCGTGGAGATCCTGGCCGACTCGCCGATCAAGAGCTGGGCGGATCTCGTCGAGGCGGCCAAGAAGAACCCGGGGAAGCTCTCGGCCGGCGGGCCGGGCGCGGGCGGCATGATGGAGCTGATCCACAACCTCACCACCGGCGCCTCCGGGATCAAGGTGCAGTACGTGCCCTTCCCCGGTGCGGGCCCCAGCAAAGTCGCCCTGCTGGGCGGCCACGTGTCCTATCGGGTCTGCCAGCCCCCGGAGGCCATCGCCATGATCCGCGCCGGGAAGACGCGCGGGCTGGCGATCTCCACCGACAAGCGCCTGCCGACCCTGCCCGACGTGCCGACCTTCAAGGAGCTGGGGATCGGCGGGAGCATCCTGCTGACCCGCGGCATGTGGGGGCCGCCCAAGCTGCCCGCCGAGCTGGTGGCCACCATGACCAAGGCCATCGAGAAGGCGAGCAAGGACCCCGAGTTCGTGAAGGTGGCCGAGGGGCAGCTCCTGTACACGGTGGAGTACCGGAACCCGGAGACCATGCGCACGGAGCTGGTGAAGTTCGACCAGGAGTTCGGGCCGAAGCTGGCCGAGATGTACAAGTAGGCGCCGCGGCGGGGGCCGGCCCGCCGTCCCCCGCCGGCCGAGGCGTGCCATGCGGAAACGCGACATCGTCAGCAGCCTCGTCTGGACCGGGCTGGGCGCGCTGTTCGCCCTGGGCGCCTGGCAACAGGGGCTGATGCGGCGCGGCGTCCCGGGGCCGGGATTCCTGCCGTTCTTCTCGGGGCTGGTCCTCGTCGGAGTGTCCCTGGCGGTGCTGGTTCCGGCGCTCCTCGGCGCGCCGGAGGCGAAGGTCCGGGCGTCCGCCTCCGCGCCGGGCAGCCGCCGGCGCGTGCTCCTCGCGCTCGGCGCCCTCGCGGGTTACGGCATCGCGCTGGAGTACCTCGGGTACCTCCTCACGACGCTCCTCTTCATGCTGAGCATGGGGCAGCTCATCCAGCCCCGGCGCTGGGGCATGGTGAGCCTCCTCGCCGGCCTCACGGCGCTGTGCTCCTACGTGCTGTTCGTCATCCTGCTCGAGGTGCCGCTCCCCAAGGGCGTGCTGGCCTTCTGATGGATCTGCTCGGCCACTTCTCCCTGGCCTTCCAGGTGGCGCTGGAGCCGCAGAACCTGCTCCTCTGCTTCGTCGGCTGCCTGGTCGGAACCTTCGTGGGCGTGCTCCCGGGCCTCGGGCCGGCGGCCTCCATCTCCCTCCTGCTGCCCATCACCTTCAAGCTGCCCGCCGAGTCGGCCGTCATCATGCTGGCAGGCCTCTACTACGGGACGATGTACGGCGGCTCCACCACCTCGATCCTGATCAACGTGCCCGGCGAGGCGGCCTCCGTGGTGACCTGCCTGGACGGGTACCGCATGGCGCAGAAGGGCCGCGCGGGCCCCGCCCTCGGCATCGCGGCGCTGGGCTCGTTCATCGCCGGGACCTTCGGCACCCTGATGATCATGCTCCTGGCGCCGCCCCTGGCGTCCATCGCGCTCAAGTTCGGGCCGCCGGAGTTCGTGGGGCTGGTGCTCCTGGGCCTCACCATGGTGACCTACCTGGCCAGCGGCTCCATGGCCAAGACCCTGATGATGGCGGTGGTGGGCCTGCTGCTGAGCTACGTCGGCACCGACATCGTCACCGGGCGCGAGCGCTTCACGCTGGGCATCGCCACCCTCGCCGGGGGCTTCGACATGGTGCCCATCGCCATGGGGCTCTTCGGCATCTCGGAGGTGCTGCTCAACCTGGAGCGCTCCGTGGACTCCCGCCAGGTGGTGGGCGCCAAGCTGCACAACCTCCTCCCGACGCGGCAGGACTGGAAGGATTCGGCCGGCCCGATGGCCCGGGGCTCGCTGCTGGGCTTCCTGCTCGGCCTGATCCCCGGCGGCGGGGGCATGATCGCCTCCTTCGTCTCCTACGCCACGGAGAAGCGGATCGCCAAGCACCCGGAGGCCTTCGGGAAGGGGGACATCCGGGGCGTGGCCGGCCCGGAGGCGGCCAACAACGCCGGCGCGCAGGGGGCCTTCATCCCCATGCTGACGCTGGGCATTCCGTGCAACGTGGTCCTCGCGATCCTCATGGGCGCCCTGATGATTCACGGGGTGACGCCGGGGCCCCGGCTGCTGGAGGAGCACCCCCGGGTCTTCTGGGGCGTGGTGGGCAGCATGTACGTGGGCAACAGCATGCTGGTCCTCCTGAACCT
>JBHGAX010000006.1:0-32706 GCA_041946635.1 Methylomirabilales bacterium (SeqCode) | reverse complement strand
CTTGTGCTTCTTTGTGGCTAAGATTTCTTACTTCGCGCCGAGGCTCGCGGCGTAGATGTCCTCGGGCTTGAGGTCCACGGTCAGCTTGAAGGCCTGCTTCACCAGGTCCACCGTCCGCTGCAGCCGCTCCCTGGTCGCCACGCCGTAGCCGTGCTGCTTCACGTACGCGGTGTTCAGGGCCTTGATGGCCTGGTTCCACTGCGCCTGCGTGGTGGCGAGGTCCAGCGTGGGGTTGTAGCGGACCATGATCTTGGCCGTCTCTTCCGGGTTGTCCATGGCGTACTTCACCGCCTTGGCGCTGGCCGCGGCCAAGGCCTTCACCTCGTCGGGGCTCCTGGTGATCCGGTCGGCCTGGGTCACCAGGAAGTAGCCGAACACGTCGTAGCCCCAGTCGGCAAACGAGGAGAAGTGGACCGTGTTGCCCTGCGGGCCGGCCACCCGCATGAGGGCCGGCACGTCGCCGTCCACGGAGGCGGTGAAGAGGTCCACCTTGCCCTGGAGGAGCAGCGGGAAGTAGACGCCCGGATCGGCCGCCTGCCAGTTGAGCTTGGACGGGTCCAGCCCCTTCTGCGCGAAGATGATGGGCAGGATGACCCGGGCGCTGTCCGTCATCGAGGCCGCGATCGTCTTGCCGATCACCGAGTCGGGCGTGGGATAGGGCGAGAGCGAGGCCAGCCCGCTGGTGGTGACGTCCATGAACACCGAGAAGCCCTTGACCTTGGCCCCCTTGCCCACCGCCTGGACCACCGAGGTGGACTCCGCCATCCCGTAGTCCGCCTTGCCGCCCTCCAGGGCCGAGATCACGAAGCCGCTGCCCGTGGCCGGCGCGATGTGGACGTCGAAGCCCGCCTCGCGGAAGAAGCCCTTGTCCACGCCCACGAAGAAGGGCGAGTGCCGCCCGTGGAAGACGTAGTTGGTGAGGAACACCACCTTCTTCAGCTCGCCGGCGTCCGCCGGCTGCCACCCGCCGAGCAGCGCCCCCACCATCACGCTTCCTGCCAGGAGTGTCCGCCACAACATCGCTGCACCTCCGGTAAGGGTTGCGCCCGCCGGTCCCGGCGGGCCGTCGTCACGCCAGGTACGCCTTCAGGTCCAGGCCGGTCCAGAGCGCCCGCGGCGGCTCCGCGTTCTCGGGGAAGCCGGGATCCAGCGGCTTCGTCGCGTCCACGCCCAGCCGGGTGCTGAGCAGGCGGCTCCCGGCCTCCGTCGCGTGCCAGGGCGCATAGCCGGTCGGGTCCACGCGGGAGATGTAGGAGCCGGGCACCGTGAAGAAGGACCGGTCGGCCTGCGTCCGCGTCATCACGGCCCAGAGCACCCGCCCGTCGTCGTAGATGTCGATGTCCTCGTCCACCACGATGGCGCACTTGAACCGGTACACGCCGAGGGCGGCCAGGGCGGCATTGACGCCCAGGCCCTCCATGTCCTTCCGGACCTGCACGTAGACGAGGTTCCCGGAGCCCGACACCGGCACGTGGATCGCGCGGACCTGGGGGATGAGCTGCCGGAGCTGCCCGAGCACCACGCCCTCCATGCCCAGGCCGAAGAGGACCAGGTGCTCCGGCCCCACGTTGAAGATGTCGTGGTAGATGGCGTCGCGGCGCATGGTGATGGCCGTCGCCTCGAAGACCCGGGCCTTCTTCGCCGGCGCGTAGTAGAGCCAGTAGTCCCCGAAGGGGCCGTCGTCCTCCCAGAGGTCGGTGCGGATGCGGCCCTCGATCACGATCTCCGCCTGCGCGGGGACCATGACGTCCACCGTCCTGGCCCGCACGACCTCCACCGGCTCGCCCAGCAGGCCGCCCATCGTCTCCAGCTCGAACTCGCCCAGGCGCCCGCGCTGCTGCGAGGCCATGCCCATGGCCGGGTGATGGCCCAGGACGATCGCCGCGTCCACGTGCCGCCCGTCCGCCTCGGCCTGGCGGCAGACGTCGGCGGCGTGGCAGAGCGGGGCCATGTTCATGGTGAGGCGGGTGGAGGAGAGCAGCCGGTTCCGGTAGATGCCGGCGTTCAGGTGGCCGGTGGCCGGGTCGCGAAGGATGGTCACGCCGGCCGAGATGTAGGGGCCCGCGTCCTTCTCGCAGTGCGTGACGATGGGCAGGCGGGCGAGGTCCGCCTCCGCCCCCTGCCAGACCACGTCCTGCACGGGCCCGCCGCTCACCGCGACGGGCGGCACGCGGTTGCGCTCCGCCTCGGCGAAGCGGGCCACGACGTCCTCCGGCGGCACGCCGAGCGCCAGGCCGAGATGCCGCTTGGAGGCGAACAGGTTCGCGACCACCGGCATGCCGTGGCCTTCGGGCCGCTCGAAGAGCAGGACCGGCAGCCGCCCCTCCGCCTGCAGCCGCATCTGCACCGCGGACAGCTCCCAGCGGGGGCTGACGGGCTTCTTGACGCAGACGAGCAGCTCCGGCGCGCGCTCCTTAACGGTTCGCAGGAATGACCGCAGATCGTGCTTCATCGCTGGCGCGGCTCCAGTCGAGGGTGGGAAGGTGCTGAGGGCATGATACGCAGCCGCGCTCCGGGAGCTTTCCGGACCGCGGCGGAGCGCCATGCTACCATCGGACGAAACGGGGTGAAATCGAAAACTGCGGAGCGCCCCGCTCCTCTCGGTTTATCGCCCGCCAGACTCTCTTACTTCTACGGGATTGCGATCTACATGTGCTATCGGGATCATCTGCCGCCGCATTTCCATGCGATCTACGGCTCACACGATGCGGAGATCGCAATTCGCTCGCGGCGTGTTCAGAAGGGATCGCTGCCGAGCCGAGCGTTGACGCTTGTCCGCCAATGGGCGAAACTACATGACGTCGAATTGACCGATGCCTGGTCGAGGGCGCGAGACCGGGAGCCACTTCGCCCGATTGCGCCCCTCGAGTGAGAGCACCAATGCCGAAAGCAGTCGTCAGAATCACTGCGGTCGAGTTGATTGGGCCGCATTCGTTAGCGCTGCGCTTCAATGATGGGGCGTCGCGGCGGGTAGACCTCCTCCCGGAGCTTGAGGGACCGATCTTCGAGCCGCTCCGCGATCCCGCCTACTTCTCCCGCGTCACGCTAGACCCGGTTGCCGGAACCGTCGTCTGGCCGAATGGGGCGGACTTCGCGCCGGAGTTCTTGCGGGGCCAGGCCGAGGAAGCGCTCGCGCGTCCGAGCAAGAAGTCGGCTTCCCTATCGCGGCAACGGCCGAGCCGTCCCGCGGCGCGCCGCTGACTCCCCCAGACGTCCCTCTGGCTTTCCGGGTGACTCGCAGAATGTGACTGTTCCGGGAATATCGGGCCGTCATTCCGGGCAAGTGAAACGCGACCCGGAATCCAGAGTCCTCTGGATTCCTGCTTCCGCAGGAATGACGAGCGTGACCGGGCGGCCGGGGGTCGCATCGTCAGCGCGAGAACTGACCCGCGCAGAGCGTGAGGCCTATGTCCTGCTCGCTCCCGATGTTGCGGCGGCCTTTCCGACGGAGCAAGCAGTGAACGACGCATGGGCGCTTCGCCCACCCGCGCCGCATGGAGATGCGGTGGCCGCGTAGGGGCGGGATTCATCCCGCCCGTTCTGGAGCCGGCGCTTGGCGGGCGCGATGAATCGCGCCCGTGGTGATGCCCGACACATCTTCTGAGCAGTTCCCCATGGGCGGGCTGCCCACCCACGCCGGCGTGAAAATGCCCCTCGACTCCGCTGCGCTACGCTCGGGGCCAACGTCGTTAGTCCGAAACCTTTGCGGCTCTGCGCCTCTGCGTGAGACGGTATTTTCGAAGCAGGTCACGAAGGATACGAAGGAACGGCGGAATCCGCTCGGCGCGTGCGAGCGGGACGTCAACCGCGGTCACCCGATGACGCGCCCCGGGCCGACGCCATGTCGACTGTCCGGCCGAGGCTGGCCTGTTCCCGCGTGAGGGAAAGGCCGGAACTCCTTCGTGCTCTTCGTGTCCTTCGTGGTGAAGTCGTTCCTTACTTGAATAGGTCGAGTTAGGCGGTGGCCAAGGAGGGAGACTGAGGGGCGGCGACGGCGCTACGCGTCGCCCCGCAGGCTCTTGCGCTTCAGGGCGGGGAGCACCTTCTTTCGCAGGCGGAAGGCTTTCGGCGTGACTTCCAGGGCCTCGTCCACTTTCAGGAACTCGATCGCCTGCTCCAGGCTCATGGGGCGCGGGGGCATGAGCTGCACGGAGGCCTCGTCCGTCGAAGCCCGCATGTTCGTGAGCTTCTTCTCCTTGGTGATGTTCACGTCCATGTCGTTCTCGCGGGAGTTCTCGCCCACGATCATCCCCTCGTAGACCTCGTCCCCGGGCGCCACGAAGAGCACGCCGCGCGGCTGGAGGTGCCCGATGGCGTAGGCCGTGGCCCGCCCCGGGCGGTCGGCCACCAGCGCCCCGGTCGGCCGGTGCGGGATGTCCCCCTGCCACGGCGCGTAGCCGTCGAAGAGGTGGTTCATGATGCCGGTGCCCCGGGTGTCGGTGAGGAACTCCGTCCGGAAGCCGATCAGGCCCCGCGAGGGCAGCCGGAACTCCAGCCGCACGCGGCCGCTCCCGTGGTTCACCATCTTCATCATCCGGCCCCGCCGCACGCCGACCTTCTGGGTGACCACGCCGATGAAGTCCTCCGGGCAGTCCACCACGAGCTGCTCCATGGGCTCGTGGCGCACGCCGTCGATCTCCCGCGTGAGCACCTCGGGCTTGCCCACCGACATCTCGTAGCCCTCGCGCCGCATCATCTCGATGAGGATGGCGAGCTGCAGCTCCCCGCGGCCCGAGACCTTGAACGTGTCCGGCGTGTCGGTGGGCTCCATCCGGATGGAGACGTTGGTCAGCAGCTCGCGGGCCAGGCGGTCGCGGAGCTTGGAGGAGGTGACGTGCTGGCCCTCGCGGCCGGACATGGGCGAGCTGTTGATGGAGAACAGCATGGCGATGGTCGGCTCGTCCACCTTGATGGGGGGCAGCGGCCGCGGGTCCTCGCGGCTGCTCAGGGTCTCGCCGATGCTGGCCGCCTCCACGCCCGCCACGGCCACGATGTCCCCGGGCCCCGCCTCCTCGATCTCCACCCGGCGCAGGCCCTGCGCGCCGTACAGGCCGACCACCTTGGCCGGGACCTGGCCGCCGTCCAGCCGGCAGAGGGTCACCTCCTGCGCCTTCTTCACACTCCCGTTGAAGATGCGGCCGATGAGCAGGCGCCCCACGTAGTCGTCGTAGTCCAGCGAGGTGACCAGGAGCTGGAGCGGGCTGGCGGGATCGTAGCGCGGGGCCGGGATCGTCTGCAGGATGGCGTCGAACAGCGGGATGAGCGGCTGGTCCGCCCCGTCCGGGCTGGTCCGGCAGAGGCCCTTCCGCGCGTTGCAGTAGAAGATCGGAAACTCCAGCTGCGCCTCGCTGGCGTCCAGGTCGATGAACAGGTCGTAGACCTCGTTGACCACCTCGGCAATACGGGCGTCAGACCGGTCGATCTTGTTGATCACGACGATGGGCGGGAGCTTGGCCTCCAGCGCCTTGCGGAGCACGAAGCGCGTCTGGGGCAGCGGCCCCTCGCTGGCGTCCACCAGGAGCATGACCCCGTCCACCATCTTCAGCGTGCGCTCCACCTCCCCGCCGAAGTCCGCGTGGCCCGGCGTGTCCACGATGTTGATGCGGGTGCCGCGGTAGGTCACGGCCGTGTTCTTGGCCATGATGGTGATGCCCTTCTCGCGCTCCAGGTCGATGGAGTCCATCACGCGCTCGACCACGTACTCGTTGGCGCGGAAGATGCCGCTCTGCCAGAGCATGGCGTCCACCAGGGTGGTCTTGCCGTGGTCCACGTGCGCGATGATCGCGAGATTGCGGATGTCCGGTCGAGTCTGCATGGAGTCCTCAGCGAAAGGGGCCGCACCGCCAAGGCGCCAAGTGCGCCGAGAAGAACGGCTCAAGGGTTTCGGACAAGAGCCAAGAACAAGAGCCAAGAACCACCCGGAGGAATCTTCTTGCGCTTCCGCGCCGCAGGCGCGGCCGATCCTCAATTCTTGGCGCTCTTGGCGCCTTGGCGGTTCAAGTCCTGCGCCTTGGCGGTGCGGCCTGTTCTGCGGTGACTAGAAGATGAGCGTCTCGCAGAGGCGCGTGCCGAACAGCTCCTTCGGGCGGTTGAAGTAGCCGATCTCCACCTCGGGAAACTCCCGGCGGATGGCGCGCAGCACGGCGCGGATGCCGAGGCACTTGCCGCGGGCGGGCGGCACGATCCGGAGGTACTGCTCGGGATCGATGCTGAGGTTCCGCACCTGGACCATGTCCAGCCGGGTGCGCCGGATCAGGTCGAGGAGGCCGTCCAGCTCCTCCTCGCGGTCCGTCACCCCGGGGAAGACCAGGTAGTTGATGGTGGTGTAGACGCCCCGCGCCTTCGCGGTCCGGATGGACTCCAGGACGTCCGCCGGCCGGTAGAAGCGCGGCTGGTAGTAGGCCGCGTAGGTCTCGGCCAGCACGCTGTTCAGGCTCACCCGGATGCTGTCCAGGCCGGCGGCCGCGATCTGCTCCACGCGGCGGGGCAGGCTGCCGTTGGTGTTGCAGTTGATGGTCCCGCGGTCCGTGGCGCGCCGCAGGCGGGCGATGGCCTCGGCCATCACGTCCGCGACCATCAGCGGCTCGCCCTCGCAGCCCTGGCCGAAGCTGACGATGGCCTCGGGGACGCTGGTGAGGAAGGGCAGGGCCACCTCCACCACGTGCTCCGCCGTGGGCGCGTAGCGGATGCGCTCGTGCGAGGCGACCGGACCGGTCGAGGGCTGCCAGGAGATGCAGCCCACGCACGCCGCGTTGCACTTGTTGGCCACGGGCAGCGGGGCCTCCCAGCGGCCCAGGAAGAGGTTCTTGGCCGCCAGGCAGTGGTACTCGGTGGCGCAGCGGACCAGCTGGCCGAGGAGCGGGTTGCGCTGGGCCTCCGCGCGCCGGGCCTGGATGAGCGGCAGCAGCTCCCGGTCGTCGTAGTGCCGCGCGGCGGAGTGGTCCATGGGATCCGTGCGGATGGCCGCGGCCACGAACTCCTCGCCGTCCCAGCCGACGGCCGTGTACGACCAGAGGGGCAGGGGCGGATCCGGCGGCGCGAATTCCGCCGCGGGGAGGAGCGTCCGGGTGTAGCCGGGCGGCAGGAAGGCGGCCACCGGCGTGCAGGCGAACGACTGTCCGCCGATCCGCGTCCGGCTCACTGTCCGAAACGACTTCCGCCGGGGATCCCAGGCGACCGGCCGGCTCTTGGGCAGGGTGAACAGCTTGGTCCCCTCGGGCAGGCGCACCAGGTCTTCGGGGGGCACGTGCACCGTCTCCCCGCCGAGGCGGCCCGCCATCTGCAGCGCGGGGTGGTCGAGGATCTGTCCCTGCCGGTCCGCAAACACCAGTCTGGCCATGGCGGAGAAGTATACAGAGGCTAGGGCGATGGGACAACGCGGGACCGCGGCGGCTCGCTCGTGTCGGGCCGTGCCGACGGCAACGGCGATGTCGGATCGGGACCTCCCGGACGAGGAAGAGGCTTGCGCTCTCTCACATGGGCATCCACACTGTCGGGAACGGTCGGGGATTCTGCGTGCGGGGCGGGATAGCGATTGTCGGGGCGAGAGCAACGATGCTATATTCGACCGTCGTCCCGCTCGGGAAAGGATCGGCCATGAGTCGCTGCGAAGATGGTAGACAGCTGTCGCGGATCACGGATGAACAGCTGGAGTTCTACGGGGAGCTCTACCTGCAGCATGCGCTCTCCGAGGTGATCGACTTCGAGAACTTCCTGCTGGATCCCGAGCGGTACCTGCCCCGCGAGGCGCGCCCCGCGTCCTGCCGCGTGAACACCGGCCGCTGGCGCAGCCTCCTCGGTCTCCTCCGCATCCGCCCCCTGGCCCGCTCCCCCCACGCCTGAGCCGGACCCGCAGAACCGCCTCACGCCAAGCCGCAAAGCCCGCAAAGGAGAACAGTCCTAGAGTTTCTGATTTCAACGAACGACGGCGCCGTCGCACGGGCTTTGCGTGAGATTCGGTTCTTTCTGCGCCTCTGCGTCTCCGCGTGAAACGGTTCTAAGGGCGCTCCCAGACGCTGGACTCCGGCCAGTTCTGCACCCACGGGGCCGGTGGCGGCCATTGCCCGAAGAAGCGCCGGGGCCGGCTGGCCGGCGCCTGCGGCGGCTGGGGCGCCGGGGGTGCAGGGCTGGCGGCCGGGCCCGCCGGCTGCGCCGGCTGAGCCGGCGCCTGGCCGGATTGGTCCGGCCCCGGAATGACGGGCGACGGTACGCTGGGCGATGGGACCGGCGGCGAAGGGAAGACGTTCGGCGGCGGGGCCGGCGGGACCGCTTGCTGGGGCGCCGCCACCCCGGGCTCGACGCCCGTGCGCGCCGCCAGCTCGGTCGCCACGCAGTTGGTCAAGTTGACCAGCTCAGCCGGCTCCACGGTGGCCGGCGCGGCGGCGAAGCGCGAGGCCAGAAGCCGACAGGCCTCGCTCGGCTCGGCGATGGCGCGTCGTGCGCCGCCGAACAGGCACAGGCAGACGCCGACGAGGACAACGAGGCCCGGTCGAGTACTCATACCGCCTCCGTACTCGCAAGACCTGATTCCAGCTTAGTTCGGCTGGAGCGCCGCGTACAGCGTGGACTCGCCCCGGCGGAGGAGCAGGACGAGCGGCCGGTCCTTCCCGGGCGTCTTCGCGTGCTCCTGGGCCTCCTTGACCGAAGACACCTTCTGCTTGTTCACCTCGAGGATCACGTCGTCGGCCCGGAGGCCGGCGGCCTCGGCCGGGCTGCCGGGCTGGACCGAGGTCACCAGGACCCCCTCCTTCGGCGACAGCCCGAGCTTCTGCGCCGTCTCGGCGTCCAGTTCCCCGAGCCCGATGCCCCACCGGCCCTGCTGCTGCGGCGAGGGCTCCGGCGCTTCCGCGCGCTCCGGGCGCTCGGCCGGCATGGTGCCCACCTTCACCTGGACGGTCTGCTCTTTGCCGTCCCGGCGAACGAGCACGGCCGCCTGCGTGTCCGGCGTCGTGCCGGCGACGGCCGCCGGGAGGTCGTCCACCTCGACGATGTCCCGGCCGTTGAACTTCAGGATCACGTCGCCGCGCTTCAGCCCTGCCTGGGCCGCCGGCCCGTCCTTCATGACGCTGGTCACCAGCGCGCCCTTGCGATCCGGCAGCTCCAGGCCGCGGGCCAGGTCGCGGCCGATGCCCTGGATGCCCACGCCCAGCCACCCGCGGGTCACCTGCCCGGTGCGTTCGAGCTGGGGCAGCAGGCTCTTGGCGAGGTTGACGGGCACCGCGAAGCCGATCCCCTGCCCGCGGGTGGCCGTGTTGATCCCGACGACCTCGCCCTGCAGGTTGAACAGCGGCCCGCCCGAATTCCCGGGATTGATGGAGGCGTCGGTCTGGATGAAATCGTCGTACGGCCCGGCCCCGATCCGCCGGTCCTTGGCGCTCACGATCCCCGCGGTGACGGTATTCGCCAGCCCGAACGGATTCCCGATGGCCAGGACCCAGTCGCCCACCCGCAAGGCATCGGAATCCCCCAGCGCGGCCACGGGGAGGTCGCCCTTGGCCTCGATCTTCACCAGCGCGACATCCGTCTTCGGATCCCTCCCGATCACCTTGGCCGGGTGCTCCTCCTTGCTGGTCAGGATGACGAGAACCTCGCTGGCCCCCTCGACGACGTGGTTGTTGGTGACGATGAGGCCGCTCTTGTTGACGATGAAGCCGCTGCCGGCGCCCCGGCGCGGCCGGGGCTCCTGCGCCTGGAGGGAGCGCTCGCGCGGCTCCGAGGGCAGCACCTCCCCCGGCCCCATGAACGGGCCGCGGCTCCGCTCGGCCTTCGTCACGCGGATATTCACCACGCTCGTGGAGAGCTTCTCCACCAGCTCGGCGAAGCTGGCCGGGATGGCGCCGCGCGCCAGGGCCGGCGGGATGCCGGCCTGCTGCGCCGCCGCCGGGAAGTCGCCACTCAGGCCGGCGTGCAGGGCCGCGCCGACCACCAGCGCCGCGAGAACGGTCAGAATCGAGGACTTGCCCCGGGCGAGCCGCCCGCTCAGTGCCATGTCAGCCTCCTTCGTCGAAATTCGCTGTGGGGGAATTGAGAGTTCCTGTCTACCGCTCCCGGTAGCGCGACAGCTCTTCGGCGGGGGCCTGCTCCGGCGCGTCGCCGTTGTGCGGCTCGGCGAGCGGTTCCCCGGCTGTCGGTGCCCCGGCCTGGCCCTTCCCGCGCCGCCTGGCCCTCGCCAGCCGCGCGATCGCCTGCCTGGCGTCGTCGAGCATGGCGTAGGCCACCGGGGTCACGAGCAGCGTGAGGAGCAGCGACAGGCTCTGGCCGCCGATGACCACGACGGCGATGGCCCGGCGCTCCTCCGCCCCCGGGCCGGTCCCCAGCCACAGCGGCAGCATCCCGGCCACCAGCGTGAGGGTCGTCATCAGGATGGGCCGGAGCCGGTCGCGATTGCCCAGCAGGATGGCCGAGGGGCGGTCCATCCCCTCGGCCCGCAGCGCGTTCATGTGGTCGATCTGCAGGATGGCGTTCTTCTTGACCACGCCGAAGAGCACCAGGATCCCCAGGGCGGAATAGAGGTTGAGCGTGTTCCCCGTGTACCAGAGCGAGAGCAGCGCGAACGGCACGGCCAGGGGCAGGGAGAGCAGGATGGTGAACGGGTGGACCAGGCTCTCGAACTGGGCCGCCAGGATCATGTACATGAAGACGATGGAGAGCAGGAAGACCCAGAGGAACTCGGTGAAGGTGCGCTCCAGCTCGCGGGCCCGCCCCGAGACGGCGGTGGTGTAGCCGGGCGGCAGGTTCATCTGCGCCGCCGCCTGCTGGAGGGCCGTGATCCGGTCCGCCTGCCCGTAGCCGGGGAGGACCACCGCCCGCAGGCGCACCTCCCGCTGCCGGTCCGACCGGTCGATGCGCGAGGCCGTGAAGCCCCGGTCGATCTGCACCACGTTGTCCAGGCGCACCAGCCCCGCGCCGCCGCCGTTTCCCTGGCGGGACACCAGGAGGCGGGAGATGGTCGCGGGGTCGCCCCGATCCTCCTCGCTCAGCCGGAGCTGGATGAAGTAGTCCTCGTTGATCGTCGGATCCAGGAAGCGCGACACCTCCGTGTCGCCGCCCACCATGAGCCGGAGGGCGGTGGCGATCTGCTCGGTGTCCACCCCCAGATCGGCGGCCCGGGCGCGGTCGATGCGCACGCGCAGCTCCGGCCGGTCGAGCTGCAGCGTGGTGTCGGGGTCGCCGATGCCGCCCAGCGCCAGGGCGCGCGTGCGCAGCTCCTCGGCGCGGCGCGCCAGCGCCTCCAGGTCGGGCCCCCGCAGCACGAAGTCGATGTCGAAGCTGCCGCCGCCGATGTTGAAGCCGGGGATGTTGCGGATCTGGATGCGGAAGTCCCGGAACTTGCGCAGCCGCTGCCGCACCTGCTGCATCACGTCCCGCTGGCTGTAGTTGCCGCGGAAGGCGGCCCGGGGCTCGCCCCGGAGCAGCGCCGCCCAGAGGCGGCCGGGGCCGAGGGTGCGCTCCTCGTGCGGCGCGATGCGGACGTACAGGTTCCCCTGGCTGACGCGCCCCAGGAAGCCGCCGCCCGCCGTGACGAGGACGCTCTGCACCCCCGGCACGGCCTGGACCTCCGCCCCGATGGCCCGCACGGCCTCATCCATGGCGGCGAGCGAGATCCCCTCCGGCCCGTTGATGCTGCCCTGGAACTCGCCCTCGTCCACGTCGGCGGGCGTGTACTCCTGCTTCACCCACCCGTAGATGGGCCAGGCGGAGGCCATGACGGCGAGCGCCGCCGCGGCCACCACCCAGCGGAAGCGCAGGGCGAGCGTGAGGGCCCGGGCGTAGCCGCGGTCCAGCCGCGCGTAGAAGCCGCGCCGCGACGCCGCGGCGTGGCCGTTGCCGCCCGGGGCGGCTCCGGCGCGCACCATGCGGGCGCTCATCATGGGCGTGAGGGTGAACGAGACCAGCAGGCTCACCAGCACCGAGACGGCGGCCGTCACGCCGAACTGGTAGAGGAAGCGCCCCGAGATGCTGGACATGAAGGAGACGGGCAGGAAGATCACCACCAGGCTGAAGGTCGTGGCCGTCACGGCCAGGCCGATGTCGGCGGTGGCCGCGCGCGCGGCCTCGAAGGGCCGCATCCGCTTCTCCTCCACGAAGCGGAAGATGTTCTCCAGGACCACGATGGCGTCGTCGATCACGATCCCGACCATGAGCACCAGGGCCAGCATGGTCACGCTGTTCAGGGTGAAGCCCAGCGCCCACATGACGCCGAAGGCCGAGATGAGCGAGGCGGGGATGGCCACGGCGGCGATGACGGTGGACTGCCAGCTGCGCATGAAGGCCAGCACGACGAGCGAGGCGAGGAGCGCCCCGAGCACCAGGTGCACCTTGATCTCGTGGAGCGCGGCGTAGATGTAGCGGGACTGGTCCCGGATGATCTCGAGGCGCACGTCGCCCGGCACCTGCGCGGCCAGGCGCCCGAGGTTGGCCTTCACGGCCTCGATCACCGCCACGGTGTTCTCGCCCGCCTGGCGCCGCACCTCCAGGGTGACGGTCGGCACCCCGTTCAGGCGCGCCACCGAGCGCTGCTCGACCGTCCCGTCCTCGGCCCGGCCCACGTCCCGCACCCGGATGGGCGCGCCGTTCACCGTGGCGATGACCAGGTCGTCGAAGGCGCGGGGATCGGCCACCCGCCCCAGTGTGCGGAGGGAGGCCTCGCGCGAGCCCGCGGTCACGTTGCCGCCGGGCAGGTCGGCGTTCTGGCGCACCAGCGCGTCCCGGACCGCGGTGATGGGCAGCTGGTAGGCGGCCAGGCGGTCGGCATCCACCCAGATGTTGATGGCCCGGTTCAGCCCCCCGACCAGCCGCACCTCGCCCACGCCGTAGGCCCGCTCCAGCTGGACCTTCACGACCTTGTCGGCCAGCTCGGTCAGCTCGCGCAGCGGCCGGTCGCCCGACAGGGCGACGGTCAGGACGGGCGCCTGGTCGTTGTCGAATTTCGAGATGATGGGGGCCCGCGTGTCGCGGGGCAGGCGGCGGATGGCCTGGGCCACCTTCTCGCGCACGTCCTGCGCCGCCACCTCGATGTCCCGGCGGAGCTCGAACTCCAGGATGACGATGGACTGCCCCGGGCCGGAGATGGAGCGCAGCTCGCGGATGCCCTGCACGGTGTTGACGGCCTGCTCGATCTCGCGGGTGACCTGCGTCTCGACCTCCTCGGCCGACGCGCCGGGCAGCTCGGTGCGCACGCTCACGGTGGGCAGGTCCACGGAGGGGAAGCGGTCCACGCCCAGGCGTGCGTAGGAGACCGCGCCGACCACGACCAGGGCCAGCACGATCATGGCCGCGAACACCGGACGGCGGATGCAGATCTCAGCGAGTTTTTGCACCGAGGTACTTCAGACGTACGGTCTCGCGCAAGGACGCAGAGACGCAAAGGGGAGAACATCTCGCCGCATGCAGTGTGCGCGGAGCGCGGCGACGTCGAACAGTCAAGGCGGGCCGCATCTACCTTGGCGGCTTGGCGTCTTCGCGTGAGACCGGGTCTTCCTGGCCGCCCGCGGTCACCCGCTGGCCGGCGGTGAGGTTGCCCGGCTCGGCGACCACCGGGGTGCCGGCCCTGAGGCCGCTCAGGATCTCGACGCGATCGCCGTGGCGGCGGCCCGTCTGCACGCGCACCTCGGCCGCGCGGTCCCGCTCGACCGTGAGCACCTTCTCGATGCCGGCGAAGGCGACCACCGCGGTGGCGGGCACCGTGACGATCCGGAGGTCGCCGGCCACGACGATGTCCGCCTTGGCGAAGGCGCCGGGGCGGAGGGCTGCGTCCTCGTTGTTCACCTCGGCCTCCACCATG
Organism: Methylomirabilales bacterium (SeqCode); assembly: GCA_041946635.1. Lineage (GTDB taxonomy): Bacteria > Methylomirabilota > Methylomirabilia > Methylomirabilales > 2-02-FULL-66-22 > 2-02-FULL-66-22. Next base: position 18,923 of record JBHGAX010000006.1, on the reverse strand, counting down.
AGCGTCCGATTCTGCTCGGCGATGGCGGGGGAGAGGCGGGCCACCCGGCCCCGCGCCTGGCCCGGCGCTCCCTCCACGGTCACGATGACGGGCTGTCCGGGCCGGACGCCGCCGGCGTCGCGCTCGGGGACGGCGAGCCGGAGGCGGAGCGGGTGGAGCTTCACGATGTTCACGACCGGCGCGCCGGCGGCGAGGAACTCGCCCACCGAGGCCCGCCGCTCGCTCACGGCGCCGTCGATCGGCGCCGTGACGGCGACGTCGGCGAGCTGCTGGCGCGCCAGGGCGAGTTCCGAGCGCCGCTGCAGGAGGAGCGCCTGCCGGGTGCGCACCTCCTCCAGGGCGTCCTGGTAGCGCCCCTCCGCCACGGCCAGGGCGGCCTCCGCCGTGTCGAGCTGCGCTCGGGCGATGGCGCCCTCCTTCCACAGCCCGGCCAGGCGGTCGCGGGTGAGCCGCGCGTCCTCGAGCACGGCGCGCGCCTGCGCCACCAGGGACGTCTCCTCGGGGACGATGCGGTCGTCCGCGCCTTCGGCCGGCAGCCCCAGCCGCACCCGGGCCTGCTGCAGGGCGGCGACGGCCTGGTCCACCCGGAGCTGGGCGTCGGTCGGATCCAGCCGCGCCACCACCTGGCCCCGGCGCACGCGGCTGCCGAGATCCACCGGCAGCTCCGCCAGGCGCCCCGCCACCTTGGTGCCGAGCACCACGTGCTCGTCTGCCGCGAGCGTGCCCGTGGCGGTCACGCGCCGGTCGGTGATCGTCTCCTGCGCGGGGACGAGCCGGACCGCCCGCGGCGTCTCGCGGGGCGGAGGCGGCGTCGCGGAGCTGGAGCCGTCGCAGCCCGCCAGCGCGGCCGCGGCGACCGCCAGGCACACGGCCGCCCATCGGCTGGCGCGCCCGGCAACCGGCCGCGAAGACAAGAAGGAGGCTGTCGTTCGCGTTACGAGCATGTCCACCGGACGGCGCATGAGGATCGGTTAAGGCGCATGAATCGAACTATAGCCGGCCAAGGGGCTTTAATCCAGAGCGCATCCGTGCGCATTCCTGGCCCGGGAAGGAGACGAGCATGCCGGCGCAAGGCAGCGGCAGTCATCCATGAGCTGCCGAAGAAGTGCGTGGTCCGTTCAGCGAAATCAGTGAATTACGACCCCAGGGCGCGCAGGATGCGGGCGGCGAGCCACATTCCACCGCCGACGAAGACGAGGAACGCGGCCAGCAGGACGATGAGCGCGGGGCCGTGGGTGAGCGAGGTGGTGAGGTCCTCGCCGCGGCGGAGGTTGCCGATCCAGGCGACCAAGCCGAAGCTGAGGGCCATGGAGCCGAAGAGGAGGACGATCTGAAGGTCCGTCTGGGACATGGGAAAGCGTTCAGCGGTCAGCGAAAGACCGTCAAGCCGACGGTTCCGCGTTCGCGGACGGCCCTCACGCGACAAGAGGCTCGATGGCGGTCAGGAGGGTCTGGAGGCTCAGGGGCTTGCCGATGACCCGATCCACGAGACCGGAGATCGTCGGGTCGGCGGTGGTCTGCTCGCCCCACCCGGTGATGAGGATGACGCCGACCTCCGGATGCTCCGCCTTCACGGCCCTCGCCACGTCGTAGCCGTTCATCCCGGGCATCCCGAGATCCGTGATGACGAGATCCACCGGCTCTTCGCGAATACGCTGGAGTCCCGCCGCCCCGCTCTCCGCCTCGATGACCGTGTGGCCGACGGTCTGCAGGAGGGCAGCCAGCGTCTCCCGGACGCCGGCGTCGTCGTCGACGAGCAGGATGCGTCGAGGGCGGGACCCGCGGCGAGGATGGCGGGGAGCATCGGGGGTCCCGGCGGGAGCCGGGCGGAAGCACAAGGTGAAGCGGGTTCCCTGCCCCGGTGCCGACGCGACTTCAATGCGGCCACCGTGGCGCTCCATGATGCCGTGGACCACCGACAGCCCGAGCCCGGTCCCCTGGCCCCCCTTGGTGGTGTAGAAGGGATCGAAGACGCGACGCCGGACCTCCTCCGGCATCCCGGTCCCCGTGTCGCTGACCTGGACTTCCACCCAGCCATCCCGCTGCCCGCCGCGCAGGGTCAGGGCTCCGCCGTTCGGCATGGCGTCCACTGCGTTCAAGATGACGTTGATGAGCGCCTCGCGGATCTCGGGGGCGCAGCCCAGCACGGCCGGTAGATCGGTCAGGGCCGTGCGGACCTGGATGGCCGTTCCCCGACGCTCAGGCTCGTCCTTCCAGCGCGGGCGGGTGAGCTGCAGCGCTTCCGCCGCCACGGCGTCGAGGCCGACCGGAGCGAGCGGCACCGTCGTCCGCTGCCGGGCGAAGTCCTGGAGGCGGCGGACCACGTGCGCACCGTCCGCCGCCGCGGTTTCCAGGGGAGTGAGCGCCGCTTCCAGCTCCGGGTCCGTGGCCCGGAGGCGGAGCAGCTCCGCCTGCCCGAGGATGATGGCCAGCACGTTATTCAACTCGTGGGCGACTCCCGCGGCCATCTGCCCAAGGGCGCGGAGCTTCTCGGAGCGGATCATCTCGTCCTGCGCGTGCTGGAGGCTCTCGTACGACCGGTTCAGCTCGGCGAAGAGGCCGGCATTCTCGATGGCGATGGCAGCCTGGACCGCGAAGAGCGACACGGTCTCGTGGTCCTCCTGGGTGAAGCGGCGCTCGCCGCCCTCGCGGTTCACCAGGAGGACGCCGACCAGCCGGTCGCGATAGAGGAGCGGCTCCGCGAGGGCGGCCGTGATCCTCGTGTGCTGGAGAACAAGCGGGTGGGCCTCGGGGCTGGTCCGGTAGTCGTTGACGATCACGCCGCGCCGGTGCTGGGCGGCCGTCCCGGCGACGGCCTCGCCCAGCCGCAGGCACACGTGCTCCAGCCAGGTATCCGGCGCCACGTACCCGTGCCAGGCGCGTGGGCGCAGCACGCCGGCCGCATCATCCCAGAGGAACACGGTGCACTGGCTGGCCTCGACCAGCGCCATGGTCTGGCGCGCGATCATGCCGAGGAGGGCCGTCAGATCCAGTTCCCGGATGATCTCTCCGGTCGTGTGTCGAACGGCTTCCAGCTGCTGCGTGCGCTTCACGAGGGCGTCCTCGGCCCGCTTCCGGTCGGTGATGTCCCGGATCGCCGCAATATGCGCATCCCGCCCCCGCCAGAGGAGGTGCCGCGCGGCGATTTCCACCGGGAACAGGGATCCATCCTTCTTGCGGTGGTAGCGCAGCGCCACGTGCGAGAGGTGCTGCCGCGTCGCAGCCTGTGTGGCATCCGGCTCCGCCGAGAGGTCGACGTTGCGCCTCGCCAGCAGCTCCTCGCGGCTGTACCCGTACAGGGTGCAGGCAGCCGAATTCACCTCGACGATCTGCCCCGTCTCGTTGTCGATGAGGAAGATCGCGTCGGATTCCATCTCGAAGAGGACGCGGTACTTCTCCTCGCTCTCGCGGATCGCCGCTTCGGCCTCGACGCGGTCCGAGATGTCCACCAGGATCCCGCGCAGGCCGATCGGCCGGTCCCCCTGCAGGATCGGGGCAGAATAGATCAGCACGGGCAGCCGGCTCCCGTCCTTCTTCAGCACCGTGAACTGTGTGCCGCGTGAGATGGCGCCCTGCAGCACCGCCTGGATCCTGGCTCGACCCCGGGCGCGGTCCTCGGGAGCGAGGAGGTCGACCACGTTCAAGCCGCGCTCGAAGTCCTCCCGGGTGTATCCGAGGAGCTTGAAGGCGTGGCGATTTGCGAAGGTGAGCTTGCCCTGCACGTCCATCTCGTACACGATCTGGGGGAGCAGCTCGGCCAGGTCGGGATACCGCGTCCCTTGCGCCTCATGCGCGGGTGAGGCGGCGCTGAACAGGAGGTCTGGCATCCGATCGTCGGGCATGGGAGCGTCCTCTCCCGCGGAGTACCTCTGCAGTGCGCAACACCGCGGGCGCCGGACCAGCGCAGCAAGCAGGCGACAGCGGCGCGGACGGTACCGCACGGGCGGGAGGGTGTCAAGGCGGGCGAACGCTCGCGGTGGCAACGGCGGTGCTGCGGCACCGCGGCGGGGCGCGGGGAAGGGACAAGGTGGACTTATCCCGCCTCCACGAGCCCGGCGAGCTTCGCGAGTGACGACCGCCAGCCGGCCTCGTTGTCGGCGGGCGAGAGGCCGCGCGGGAGCCCATCGTGCAGGGCGATGATCTCCGTCCCGCCGTCCGCCTCCACGAGCGTGATGCGGGTCGGCGCCATCCACTTCGCGAGCGCGCGCATCGAGAAGCGCGCGGTAGACGGCCGCGCCGGGCGCGTTCACCCGGCGGGTGACGCGTGTCCAGCCACGCCAGGGGACGGCGGGGCGCTTCGCGCCGCGAACTACGCGGGCTGTCGAACGGCTGCGATATACCGGGCGATCTGATCCAGGTGCGAAAGGTCGTGGCCGGCCAGCAGTCGCAGCATCACGCCCAAGGACTCCGGACCGCGCTCGTTGTGCTGGCCGGTGCGCTGCAGATCCGCCGGGAACACCCGCTTCCACAAGGCCAGGTTCAGCTGGCGCATCGTCCGAAACGTCTCCACGAGCTCCGACGGCTCGCGCTCGTTGTGCCGCTGGCCGGCCACCCACAGATCCTGGTTCATGCCCAGGATGGTGGGATTGTCTTCGCACAGAATCAGCCTGAGCCGAAACCCGTACACCCATTCGCTGTCCACGAGGTGGCCGATGATCTCATTCGGCGTCCACTTGCCCTCGAACGGCCGCGCGCGCAGCAGGGTCGCCGGATGCTTGCGTACAATGTCGGCCAGCGCGGCCGCCGTCTCCGCCATGACCCCCAAGGGGTCCCGGTCGCCGAGCAGCCTGAACATCTTCTCGCGATAGGCCTGCGGATCGGACACCTGAAGCCCCGCCTGCACCGTCGGCATGGTTCACTCCTTCCTTACTTCTCGAGGGAGGGAAGCCGGGCGGCGAACTCTCGCTCGCCATGTGGTGGAGTAGACCCCGACGATAGTCGGCCATGCCCCGACAGGTCAAGGGCCGGTTCGAGGACTTCTGGGAGCGCCGCGGAACGGGCCCGGGCCTCATGACTCTGATCTCACATCTCACAAATCTGACGCGCACCCCCAGCGTGCCGGCGGCAGCGCAGACTGCCCTGAGGTCAGGTAAAGCTGGCTCCAGTCGAGGACCATCGTCCAGGCCAACCTCAAGGAGGTGGGCAGCAACGCGGAGATCAAGCTGCTGGAGTGGCGACCCTGGTGGACCGCAAGAACGAGGCGTGATGCCGCCGCGGCCGTCCCTCTTCCTGGCCGTCTTCTCTCCGTGAACAGCCTCGGCGACTGCCTCCAGGACTGGCTCAACCCCGAGGTGGCGCTGGACCGAGCATCCCCGCCCGGCCACCCGGCTGCTCTAGATCACCCCCGGGGAACGCCCGGCCACGGGGTGGCATTCAGCTCGGCGGCGACCGCGGCCTCGATTCCGGCCGCCTCCTCGACCGCTTCGCCTCGATGCTCGCCGAGGGCCGCCAGTACCCGCTCCCGAGCGGACCGCTCCAGCGGGGGCAGGGGCGCGGTGATCGACCTCCGCTCCGCGGCGGCGGCCCGGAGCAGCCGCGCGGCGTGTGCCTGCTGCGCGCGCCCGGCCGCCGCCTCGGCCAGAACCTCCAGGCAGCAGACCATGCCCAGTCGGTCGCCCAGCAGGGACCGGATGCCCAGGCTCTCGCGGGCACGGTCTTCCGCCCGGTCGAGGTCGCCTCCCCACAGCGCCACGCGCGCGAGGGCCAGGATCGAGCCGCCGATGCCGCGGCGGTCTCCAAGGTCCCGCCGGATGGCCAGGCCCTCCTCCGCGAGGTCCCGAGCGACTCGGATCTCGTTCGCCAGGCCGCGCAGCAGCGCCAGACTGTTGAGCGACACGGCGATCCCCGGGCGGTCCCCGACTCGCCGGCGGAGGCCGAGGCTCTCCTCGTAGAGCGGGCGGGCGCTGGCCACATCGCCCTGGTAATGGGCGGCGTTGGCCAAGCTGTTCAGCGCCCGGGCGATCCCCCAGGCGTGATCGATGCCTCGGAACAGCTCCAGGCTCTCACGGCCGAGGGCCCCGGCCCGCTCGTAGTCGCCCTGGAACCTCCGCGTGCGCCCCAGGTTGTTGAGCGAGAGCGCGAGCCCCTCCTGGTCGCCGGCCGCACGCCAGGCCGGGAGCGCCTCCGAAAAATACGCCTCGGCGTCGGCGTATCGGGCTCGGTCGTGGGCGATGGCGCCGAGGTTGTTCAGGGAGCCCGCGACCCCCCGGGTGTCGCCGACCTCCCGCCGGAGGCGGAGGGCCTCGGCGTGGTGATTGGCCGCTCTCGCGTAGTCGCCGAGGTCCCTCGCCAGGTTGCCGGCGCCGTTCAGGGCCCGCGCCCGCGCGGCCGGCGCGTGGTGGCCGGTTTCGGCCAGGATGCCCTCGAGCCAGTCGCGCCCCTCGCGGATCCGGCCGCGCACTTCCCAGAAGCGCCACAGCGCCGCCGCGAGCCGCAGGCGCGGCGCGTCGCCGCTGACCGGGTCCTGATCCCGCCAGCTCAACGCAGCCTGCAGGTTGTCGTACTCCATCTCGAGACGATCGAGCCACGCGACCTGCTCCGCCCCTCGGCTCCGGCGCTCAGCCTCCTCCGCCAGCGCCAGGAACCAGGCCCGGTGTCGGCCGCGAAGCCACGCGACTTCCCCGGCCGCGATCGCCTGCTCGCGGCAGTACTCCCAGATCGTCTCCAGCAGCCGATAGCGGGCGACGGGCGCCGCCGGGTCGCCGGTCTCGACGGTGACCAGTGACTTGTCCACGAGCTGGGCCAGAAGGTCGAGCACCTGAGCGTCAGCGACCCCCGGCCCCGCGCAGACCCCCTCGACCGCCTCCAGGGTGAACCCGCCCGCGAACACGGACAGGCGGCGCAGGAGTGCCCGCTCCGGCGCCGACAAGAGGTCGTGGCTCCAGGCGAGCGCCGCACGCAGCGTCTGGTGGCGCGGGCTGGTCGTCCGGCCGCTCCCCGCCAGCAGGCGAAAGCGGTCGTTCAGCCGGGCCAGGATCTGCTCGACACGCAGCACTCGCACGCGGGCTGCAGCCAGCTCGATGGCCAGGGGCAAGCCGTCGAGCCGCCGGCACAATTCCGCGACGGCCGGGGCGTTCTGGTCGGTCAGCGTGAAGTCCCCAGCGACCAGCCGGGCGCGCTCGACGAAGAGGCGCACGGCCTCGCACTGCGCCAGGCGCTCGGCCGTCCGCTCGCCGCCATCGGGCACGTGGAGCGGCGGCACGTGGAAGATGCTCTCGCCGGCGACGGCGAGCCGCTCGCGGCTGGTCACCAGCAGGCGGAGGTGCGGACAGCCATGCAGCAGCGTCTCGACGAGCTCGGCGCAGGTCGCCACGACGTGCTCGCAGTTATCGAGGATGAGCACCGCCGGCCGCTCGCCCAGCGCGGCGGCCACGATGTCCCGGGGAGGCCGGGACGCCTCCTCCGGGAGGCCGAGCGCGGCGGCCACCGCCTGAGCCACCAGGGCGCCCTCCGCCACACTGCCCAGCTCAACGAACCAGACCCCGTCCGGGCGCCGGCTTCGGAGCTGGAAGCCGGCGCTCACGGCCAGCCGGGTCTTGCCGACCCCGCCGGGCCCGGTGAGGGTCACCAGCCGGTGGACGTCGAGGCGAAGTCCGATCTCGCGCAGTTCCCGCTCCCGGCCGATCAGGCTCGTGACCGAGAGGGGCAGGGTGGCCGCCGGGCCGGCCGGCGGGATGCCGGGGGCGCCGGCGCGTTCGACGGGCGCGGCCTGCCGGTCCGGGGTCAGCCCATGCTTGTCGATGCGGTAGCGCAGCGCGCCCCGCGACAGCCCCAGGCGGGCCGCCGCCCGGGAGACGTTCCATCCCGTCTCGCGCAGCGCCTCCGCGATCCGCGCCGCCGGAACATCGTGCGCGTCCGCGGCCCCGTCTTTCTCGACCGTGCGCCGTTCAGCGGATGCCTCGGATGCCGGCCCGAGCTGAAAGGCCGCGCGCGGCAGCTCGGACGCCTCGGTAAGGAGGGCGGCGCGGGTGACGGCGTTCTTCAGCTCCCGGATGTTCCCGGGCCAGGCGTACCCGCGCAGGGCGGCCCGGGCATCCGCCGCCAGCGCCTTCGGGGGCAGCCCCGCCTCGGTGCAGGCCTCGTGCAGGAACGCCTCGGCGAGCGGGACGATGTCCCCCGGCCGCTCGCGCAGGGCGGGCAGGTGAACGGTGACCACCGCCAGGCGATGGTACAGGTCGGATCGGAAGCGACGCTGGCGAGCGGCCTCTTCGAGATCTTCGCTGGTGGCCGCGATGATCCACACGTCGGTCGGCTGACCCCGCGTCGCCCCCAGGCGCCGCACCGTGCCCTCCTCGAGGACCTTCAGGAGCTTGGCCTGGGAGTCCTCCGGCAGGAGCCCGATCTCGTCCAGGAACAGGGTGCCGCGGTGCGCCTCCTGCATCAGCCCGGGCTTCGCCTGCTTGGCGTCCGTGAAGGCCCCACGCTCGAAGCCGAAGAGCTCGGCCTCCAGCAGGGACGCTGGGATCGCCGCGCAGTTGAGGTCGATGAATGCGGCATCGGCCCTGGGACCCGCCCGGTGCAGGGTGCGGGCCACCAGGCTCTTGCCGACGCCGGTCTCCCCGAGGAGCAGGACCGGTGCCGGCCGCCGGGCCCGCGCCTGGCCGGCCAGGAGACGCCGCAGCGTGCTGCGGACATCCTCCATGGCGCGGCTTTCCCCGAGCAGCTCGGCGAAGGGATCGTCCACCATGGCTCCCACGCTCTACTGAGGCGGCGGAGGTCGGCATCCCCCACTGGCAGCCGGTGGCCAGCCACTGGCTGGCCAGTGGCTGAAACGCCGGCAGCCGTCCCCGTCCTCTCTTCTATCCTAGTGATTTCTCTCGCGGAACACCAACGTCGGCACGTGGCATCCCGCTTGCCCGGAATCGCCCGCGTGACGGCGACCGGTGGGAATCGGTCGCGGAAGCAGTTGCGACGCCGACAGCCGGCTCGTCCTCCTCGCGAGGGCGGCCTTACAGGAGGTCAATGATGCGTCATCTCGTTTCCCCCCGCGCCCCGCTGATCAGCGTTGTGCTTGTCGTGGCCGCCGTCGGATGGCTGCTCTTCTCGATGTCGGCCGGGCGGCAGGCGTCAGCCGTCCCCTCGCCGGCCGCGCGACTCCTGGGAGGGCAGACCGACCTCGGGAAGGGGACGGCCTCCACCTACGCCGAGGTGGATGGGCAGGGCGACCCCGCGGCCATCGGCGTGGTGTTCTCGCGGGGCGCGCTGGAGGGGCTGCCCACGGACGGCTCCGACTACCATCACTGCTTCGACCGGGACCAGAACGGGACGGTTGACCGGTCCAGCGAGTGCCTGCACAGCTACGAGTACGTCCTTCCGCTGCCGGATGCCCTCGCTCGGCGAGGCGACGTGCCGTTCAAGTGGGTGCTCCTGAACTGGAATCCGGCGGGGCACGTGCCGCCGGGCGTCTACGACGTGCCGCACTTCGACGTGCACTTCTACATGGAGCCGATCGCCAACGTCTTCGCCCTGCAGTCGGGGCCCTGCGGGCCGGAGCTCATCCGCTGCGATCAGTTCGCGATCGGGAAGCAGCCCGTCCCGCCCGACTACCTGCATCCCGACTTCCGCGATGTGGATGCCGTCGTCCCGGCGATGGGCAATCACCTGGTTGACCTCACGGGTCCGGAGTTCCACAAGCAGCCCTTCACGCGCAGCTGGATCTACGGGGCCTACGCCGGCCAGATCATCTTCTGGGAGGAGATGGTGGCCCACCGCACCCTGCTGGAGAAGCCGCAGTCCTGCTCCCCGATCAAGTTGCCCAAGGGGGTAGCGACCAGCGGGTTCTACCCGACCGTCTCGTGCCTCCGCCACGATGAGGCGACGGGCGAGACCACGGTGTCCCTGGAACGCTTCGCCTTCCGCAGCGCGGCTGCGGCGGCCGCGAGCCCGGGCGAGTCGCGGGCGGACTCAGCGGCGCCCCGCCATCCGATAGCGAGAGCGCATCCCCACTGATTGTACGGAGCTTTCGTCCGCCCCTGCCTACAGCTGGGGGCTGACCATCCGCTCCGGACGGACGTGCTCGTCGAACTCCTGGGCGCCGAGATAGCCCAGCGCCACCGCCGCCTCCTTGAGCGTGAGGCCTTCCCGGTGCGCCTTCTTGGCGATCTCGGCCGCCCGGTCGTATCCCAGGCGGGGCGCGAGCGCCGTCACCAGCATGAGCGAGCGCTGGAGGTGCTGCCGGATCCGCTCGCCGTCCGGCTGGATGCCCCGGGCGCAGTGCTCCTCGAAGGACCGGCAGGCGTCCGCCAGCAGCCGCACCGAGTTGAGGACGTTGTGGATGATGAGGGGCTTGAAGACGTTCAGCTCGAAGTTGCCGGATGCCCCCCCGACGTTGACGGCGACGTCGTTCCCCAGCACCTGCGCGCACACCATGGTGAGAGCCTCGGACTGGGTCGGGTTCACCTTGCCGGGCATGATGGAGCTACCGGGCTCGTTCTCCGGGATGGTGATCTCGCCGATCCCGCACCGGGGCCCGGAGGCGAGCCAGCGGACGTCGTTGGCAATCTTCGTGAGGGCGGCGGCCAGGCTCTTGAGCGCCCCGTGGGCCGCGACCAGCGCGTCGTGGGCGGCCAGCGCCTCGAACTTGTTCTTCGCCGACACGAAGGGGTGGCCCGTGAGGCTCGCGATGGTCTTGGCCGCCCGCTCGCCGAACTCCGGGTGGGCGTTCAGCCCCGTCCCCACGGCCGTCCCGCCGATGGCCAGCTCGTGGAGGTGGGGCAGGGCCGCCTCCAGGTGCCCGAGGCAGTGGTCCAGCTGGCTCACCCACCCGGAGATCTCCTGGCCGAGCGTGAGGGGCACCGCATCCTGGAGGTGCGTCCGGCCGATCTTCACGACATCGGCGAACTCGCGGGTCTTCCGCGCCAGCGTCTCCCGCAGCTGGCCTACCGCGGGGAACAGTCGACCCCGGATTTGCTCCACGGCCGCGATGTGCATCGCCGTCGGGAAGGTATCGTTGCTGGACTGGCACTTGTTGACGTCGTCGTTGGGGTGGACCGGGGTCTTCGAGCCGAGCCGGCCGCCCAGCAGCTCGATGGCGCGGTTGGCGATGACTTCGTTCGCGTTCATGTTGGTCTGGGTGCCGCTCCCCGTCTGCCACACCACCAGCGGGAAGTGCTCGTCGAGCCGCCCCTCGATCACGTCCTCGGCCGCGCGGACGATCGCCCGGGCCTTCTCGTCCGACAGCAGTCCGAGGTCCCGATTCACCAGGGCGCAGGCCTTCTTGAGGATGCCGAAGGCCCGGATCATCTCCCGCGGGAATCGTTCCCCGCCGATCCGGAAGTGCTGGAGCGATCGCTGCGTCTGGGCTCCCCAGTAGCGGTCGGCGGGGACCTCGATGGCCCCCATCGAATCCGTCTCGGTGCGGGTGTTCATGCTGTCCCTCCTCTCGCTGTGACGTAGGCTAGCGAAGAAACGGCCCTTGCGCCATCTTGATTCTCCTTGACAGGGTTCCGCAAGCCCTATACGAAAATCACGAGGGCACGACGTCCGACGACTGGCGGTCCGAGCCACGGGGAAGCGGGTATGCCCCTGGGTCGGTTGATGGGCGGCAAGTTCCACGCCCCCGTTTGCCACGCGCATGGCGAGCGGGGGCGTTTGTGTCTCTAGCGCAGGGACGCGGCCGGGAGGAGCGGTGGACCACCTTTCCTGCGATGTGCTCGTCGTGGGCGGCGGCGGGGCGGGGCTCCGGGCCGCCATCGCGGTCGCGGAGGCGCGCCGGGATCTCCGCGTCGCGGTGATCTCCAAGGTCTACCCCATGCGGAGCCACACGGTGTCCGCCGAGGGCGGCGCTGCCGCGGTGATCAAGTCCGGGGACACCCTGGAGGCGCACGCCTACGACACCATCTCCGGCGGTGACTGGCTGTGCGACCAGGACGCGGTGGACGCGTTCGTCCGGGAGGCGCCGGAGGAGATGCTCCGGCTGGAGCACTGGGGGTGCCCCTGGAGCCGCGACCCGGACGGCCGCATCGCGGTCCGCCCCTTCGGGGGGATGAAGGCGGAGCGTACCTGGTTCGCGGCGGACAAGACCGGATTCCACCTGCTCCACGCGCTCTTCCAGACCAGCTTGAAGTACGAGGGCATCCAGCGGCTCGACGAGTGGTTCGTGACGAAGCTGCTGGTCGACGAGGGGCGCTGTCAGGGCGTGGTGGCGCTCGAGCTGGCCACCGGCCGGATCCTCGCCGTCACGGCCCGGGCGGTCATCCTCTGCACGGGCGGCTGCGGCCGGGTGTTCCCCTTCACGACCAACGCGGCCATCAAGACCGGCGACGGCATGGCGCTGGCGTACCGCGCGGGCGCGGCCCTGAAGGACATGGAGTTCGTGCAGTACCACCCCACCGGCCTGCCCTTCACCGGGATCCTGATCACCGAGGCCGCGCGCGCCGAGGGGGGCTGGCTCCTGAACAAGGACGGCTACCGGTACCTCCAGGACTACGACCTCGGGAAGCCGGAGCCCAAGCCGGTGCTGCGCTCCATGGAGCTGGGGCCGCGCGACCGGCTCTCCCAGGCCTTCGTCAAGGAGGTGGAGAAGGGGCGTGCGCTGGTCGGACCCTACGGCCACTACGTCCACCTGGATATCCGGCACCTCGGGGCCGAGCTGATCGACCGGAAGCTCCCCTTCGTGCGCGAACTCTGCCTGAAGTACGAGAACCTGGATCCGGTCAGGGAGATGATCCCCGTCCGGCCGGTGGTCCACTACATGATGGGCGGGATCCACACCGACATCCAGGGCGCCGCCTCCCTCCCCGGCCTCTTCGCCGCGGGAGAGGCCGCCTGCGTCAGCATCAACGGCGCAAATCGCCTCGGGTCGAACTCGCTGCCCGAGCTGCTGGTCTTCGGCGCCCGGGCGGGCACGGCGGCGGCCGGCTTCGCCGCGCGGCAGAAGGCGCCCGGTGCGGCGGTCCTCGCCCAGGCCGAGGACGAGCGGCACCGCCTGGAAGAAGGATTCCTGCGCAAGGCGGGCGCGGGGCCGCGCGTGGCCGACCTGCGATCCGAGATGCACAAGACCATGGAAGAGAGCGCCGGCATCTACCGGACCGAGGGCGGGCTCCAGCAGGCCGCCACGACGCTGCGGAAACTCCACGAGCGCTTCCAGGACCTGGTGCTGGACGACCGGAGCCACACCTTCAATACCGAGCTGGTCGCGGCCCTGGAGCTGGGCTTCATGCTGGACGTGGCGGAGGCCATCGTGCACGCCGCGCTCTGGCGGCGGGAATCGCGCGGATCCCACCAGCGCACGGACCACCCCGCCCGGGACGATGCCCGGTTCCTGGCGCACTCGCTCGTGTCGGCCTCCGCGGACGGGCTTCCCCGCGTGGGATCCCTGCCCGTCACGATCACGAGGTGGCCGCCCGGCCGGCGCGTGTACGGGAGGTAGGTCGGATGCCCCCGACGGTGACCCTGGTCGTGACCCGGTACCGTCCCGAGATGGAGGCGGAGCCCACGACCCAGTCCTACCAGGTGCCCTTCCGCAAGGACTGGGTGGTCCTGGACGCGCTGAATTACATCAAGGACCGGCTGGACGGCTCGCTGGCCTTCCGCTGGTCCTGCCGGATGGGGGTCTGCGGGAGCTGCGGCATGATGGTGAACGGCACGCCAAAGCTCACCTGCGGGGCGTTCCTGTCGGACTACCTCGGCGGGCCCGTGCGGGTGGAGCCGCTCCAGTACTTCCCGATCATCCGCGACCTGGTGGTGGACATCACGGACTTCCTGCACAAGCTCAAGCAGGTGAAGCCCTGGATCATCCGGAAGGAGGAGCAGCCGCTGGCCGCCGGCGAGTACCGGCAGACCCCCGAGCAGCTCGAGGCCTACAAGCCGTTCAGCATGTGCATCAACTGCCTGCTCTGCTACGCGGCCTGCCCCATCTACGGCCTGGAGCCCGGCTTCATCGGCCCGGCCGCCATCGCGCTGGCGCAGCGGTACAACCGCGACTCGCGGGACCAGGCGGCGGGGGAGCGCATGGAGATCCTCACCGGGGCCGAGGGTATCTGGCAGTGCACGTTCGTGGGCGAATGCAGCCGGGTCTGTCCCAAGGACGTGGATCCGGCCCGGGCCATCCAGCAGTACAAGCTGTCCGGGGCGGTCCACGCCATGCGGTCGCTCGTCCTCCCCTGGAGGGCGGCATGAAGGCGAGCGCCGACTACACCCTCTATCACCCCAGGTGGTATCGCCGGCGCATCTCGGTCTGGTGGTGGCTCCAGAAGCGCTCGTACCTGCTGTTCGTCCTCCGCGAGCTGACCAGCGTGTTCGTGGCGCTGTTCGCCGCGGTGCTGCTGTGGGAGCTCGCCGCCCTGCGGGCCGGAGCGGGGGCGTACGCCCACGTCCTGGCACGACTCCAGACGCCCGTCTTCGTGGCGTTTCATGCGGTGAGCTTCGTGTTCGTCGTCGTCCACGCCATCACGTGGTTCCTCCTGACCCCGCAGGCCATGATCGTGCGGGTCGGGGGGAGGCGGCTGCCCGATGCGCTGATCGTGGCGGCGAACTTCGTGGCCTGGGTGGTCCTCTCGATCGGCGTGGCCTGGCTGATCCTGAGGCGGTGATGAGAAACGCTTCGCTGGCCCCGTTCTTCTGGGCCCTGTTCAGCGCCGGCGGGACGGTGAGCGCCTTCCTGTTCCCGATCCACCTCCTGCTGATCGGACTGGCGTTCCCCCTGGGCTGGCTCGCGGCGCCGAGCTACGACGCGATGCTCGGGCTGATCAGGCACCCCCTGGCGCGGCTGTACATCTTCGTCCTCGTCGCCCTGCCGCTCTTCCACTGGGCCCATCGCTTCCGCTACACCCTGTACGACGGGCTGCAGCTCAAACACCTGACCGTTCCGATCGTGGCGTTCTGCTACGGGACGGCGGTGGCGGGGACCGTCCTCGCCGCGTACCTGCTCCTGACCCTCCCGTAGTGCGCTGCCCGAGGGGACACCATGTTCCAGCTCAAGTCCCTCTCACGAGACGCGATTCCGCGGTCGCTCGAGATGGCCGAACGCTACCGGCTGCTCAACGAGCCGGCGCAGGCCGAGAGCATCTGTCTCGACGTCCTGCGGATCGACCCGGAGAACCAGCGGGCGCTCATCACGCTGTTCCTGTCGCTGACGGACCAGTTTGACAGCGGGCCCGCCGAGACCATGCGGCAGGCGCGGGAGCTGCTCACGCGCCTGCGCTCACCGTACGACCGGGCGTACTACGAGGGCATCCTCTACGAGCGTCAGGCCCGGGCCATCCTCCGGACCAAGCCGGGGTCCGAGGCCACCGCCTACCAGTGGCTCCGCCGGGCCATGCAGCTGTACGAGGAGGCGGAGGCGCTGCGAAGCCCGGGGAACGACAACGCGCTGCTGCGCTGGAACGCGTGCGCGCGCCTCATGATGAAGACCCCTCGCCTGCTCCCGGCGGAGGAGCCGGTCGTGGCGCTCCTGGAGTGAGCGCCCCTAGCCTGCTGCCGTGGTGAGCAGCTCGGCGGGTGTCACCTCCAGCACGAGCAGTTCCGCGCCGCGAAGGACCTGGATGCTGGTACGCTCGCCCAGGGGCAGCTCGAAGAGGACTCGATGGATGTCGTCCGCGCTCTGCGTGCGGCGTCCGCCCACCGCCGTGATGGCATCGCCGGGCCGGAGACCGGCTCGCGCGGCGGGTCCCGCTGGATCCACCGATACGACGGCGACGGCCGAGTCCCCCACGAGGTTGAAGTGACGGATGGTTCGCCGCCCGAGCGGGCGCTGGTGGCCGGCGAGGCCCAGGTAGCCGCGGCGGACCCGCCCGTGCGCCAGGATCTGGGTCACGACCCACTGCACCGTCTTCGCCGGGATGGCAAAGCCAATGCCCTGGGCCAGGGCGATGATGGCCGTGTTGACGCCGACGACGTCGCCGTGCGAGTCGACCAGGGGCCCGCCCGAGTTGCCCGGATTCAAGGGGGCCGTGTGCTGGATCACGTCTTCGATCAGCCGTCCCTCCCGGCTGCGGATCGCTCGGCCCAGCGCGCTCACCACCCCGGTGGAGACGGTGGAGCTGAACCCGAGTGGATTCCCGATTGCAATGACGAGCTGGCCCACGCGCAGGGCCTCCGAGTTCCCAAGGCGGGCGAAGGGCAGTCCGGACCCGCCGGCCCGAAGGAGGGCGAGGTCGGTGGCGGGGTCCCCGCCGACGAGCGAGGCCTCCAGATGCGCGCCGCTCTCCAGGGTCACCCCCAGCCTGCGGGCACCCCGGACCACGTGATCGTTGGTGATCACGTAGCCGTCCGGGGCGACGATGGCGCCGGAGCCGGCCCCGCCGCCCCCCTCCTCCGTGCCGCGGGCGCCTTCCCGGACGACGGAGACCACGGCGGGCCCGGCCGCATCCACCACCCCGATCACCGCGCGCGAGTACGCGTCGAGCAGCTCCGCGTCCGCCTCCCCGGCCCGCCGCGCGCGCTCGCCGCTCGCCGCCGCTGAATCCGCATCATCCCCGACGAGCCACAGGTGCGGCTGATTCCGTTGTTCGTTCATGGCCTTCCTCATGCCGCCTTCCGCCCGACACCCGGTCATCATAGCGCGTTAACGGCGACGCTGGGCGCGGCGCGCGCCGGCGCCGCCGGGGCTTCGACACCCGCCCGACCCTGCCGCGCAAGGTGGCGAACGGGCGGCCGTCTGCGTCGCCACTGCGCTCGGCTGCGGGGATATGCGGAAGTGTCGTGCGCCGGAGCCATTCTGGGCCAGCCTCCCCCGAGCTTCCCGCGTGCTCAGGCTGCGGCTCGCCCTGTCCCCGCCCGGCTTGCCGCCGTAGACTGGAGGGCGGCGAGGGGCACCGCCGGCACACTCTTCACGAGCCCACCTGTGGGCCGCCGGCAGCGTGACGCTGCTCGACGGCCGGCGAGGCCGCGATGGAACAGGAGGCGGGGAATGGCTGGACAGCGGATCGTGATCATCGGCGCCGGCCTGGCCGGTGCGAGCGCGGCGGCGACGCTCCGCGAGCGGGGGTTCGACGGGGAGATCCAGCTCATCGGCGAGGAGCCCCGGCCCCCGTACATCCGGCCGCCGCTGTCGAAGGGGTACCTGCGCGGTCAGGAGCGGTTCGAGGATGCGCTCGTCAAGCCCGCAACCTACTATGCCGAGCAGCGAATCTCGCTTCGGCTCGGCACCCCCGTCACGGCGATCGACGCCGGCAGGAAGGTGGCGGAGCTGCGGGGCGGCGAGCGGATCCCCTACGACCGGCTGCTGATCGCGACGGGCGGACGCAACCGACCGCTCACCGTGCCGGGGGCGGACCTGCAGAACGTGCTCCAGCTCCGGACGGTGGGGGATTGCGATCGGATCCGGGCGGCCGCGGCGTCGGGGGGCCGGGCCGTCATCATCGGGCTGGGCTTCATCGGATGCGAGGTCGCGGCCTCGCTACGGCAGATGGGAGTCGAGGTGGCCGCCATCGCGCCGCACCGCGTGCCGCTGCAACGGGTGCTCGGCGACGAGGTGGGCCGCGTGCTGGCGGACATTCACCGCGAGAAGGGTGTGGAGCTGATCCTCGAGGACTCCGTGGCCGCGCTGGAGGGCTCGGGCCGCGTCGAGCGCCTCCGCACCAAGAGCGGGCGATCGATCCCCTGCCGGTTCGTGGTGGCCGGGGTGGGGATCGTGCCCAACAGCGAGGTCCTGCAGGCGGCCGGCGCGACCGTGGACAACGGCATCCTGGTGGACGAGCGGTGCCGGACCTCGCTGCCCGACGTGTACGCGGCCGGGGACGTGACGAATCACCAGCATCCGATCTTCGGACGCCTGCGCGTGGAGCACTGGAACAATGGCGAGCGGCAGGGCAAAGCCGCTGCGGCGGCGCTGCTCGGTGCGAAGGAGCCGTACGACTACGTCCATTCCTTCTGGTCCGATCAGTACGAGCACATCATCGAGTACGTCGGCTTCGCCGCCCGCTGGGACCGCCTGGTCTTCCGCGGCCGCCCCGAGAGCCGCAAGTTCCTCGGCTTCTACCTGCAGGACGGCAGGGTCCGGGCCGTCGTCGGCCTCAACCGGGGCGGCGATCCGGAGGATCCGAAAGGGGACGGCGAGCTGAAGCACGCCGCGACACTCGTTCGCGATCGGGCGACCGTCGATCCGGGGCGCCTGGTGGACGAATCGATCGACCTGAGAGAGGTGGCCTCCCGCGGTCGATGAGGAGTCCCGGCCTTGGCGTCAGGTCGTGTCCTCGGGGCCTGCTAGAAGAAACCCCGCATCGACTCCGGCGTGACAAGGATGGGAACGACGTACGAGTCGCGAAACTGCTCGACGGTCATCCCCAGCTCCTGGATGCCTGCGCGGTACTTCCGGAGGTACGCCTTGACCCTGTCCTGGGGCGGTGCCTCGTTCAGGGCGGCTTCGCCCACGAAGACGACCACGTCCCCGCCATCCTCGTCCGTGTTGAAGTGCAGGGCGACGCGTGGGTTCCGGGCGATGTGCCGCAGCTTGGCCTTCTTGCGTTCGCTGAAGATCAGCACGTTCCGGCCGTCCCAGTGGAACCAGACCGGCCGCGGCTGCGGCGTCTTCTGCGCATCGGCGGTGATCAGCCAGACGATCTTGTCTTCCCGCAGCCGCCGCTGCGCATGCCGGCCGAATCGAGACTTGAAGTCCAGCATTGCTCCCCCCTGGCCATTTCCGAATGGATGGGTACACATCGCCCAAGGATTTTCGGCGGCGTTGGGCCGCTCGCTTGCGGACCACCTGCGTCTTCGGATCTAACACTGTTAGCGTTCACTGTTAGACTGATACTACGTAGGTGCAAAGGTGCCTTCCCTCCCGGAGGGGAGGAGGATGTCGCGTTGCCTATACTCGCAGCGGCCGGGACGCAGTCCGCGGGAATGCACTCCGCTATCTTCATCACGCCACTTCGCGGAGCGCCTCGGGGTTCCGCGCTGCGATCATGAGAAGGGTGCGTGCTGCACCGGTCGGGGCACGGCGTCCTTGCTCCCACTCCTGTAGCGTGCGCGACGGAGACGCC
>JBHGAX010000059.1:0-23011 GCA_041946635.1 Methylomirabilales bacterium (SeqCode) | reverse complement strand
AGGTCCGAAGTCCGAGGTCCGAGGTCCGAGGTCCGAGGTCCGTCCGAGGTCCGAAGTCCGAGGTCGTTTCTCTCGGCTCTCGGCTCCAGGCCCTCGGCTCTACGAGCTCGGCGCTGTCTTGAGCACCCACTGCAGCTGCTCGATCGTGATGTTCCCGCCGCTCACGATGCAGACCACCTTCTTGCCTCGAAGCTGCGCGGCGCGCTTTCGGGCGGCGGCGATGGGAGCGGCGCCGGCGGCCTCCGCCACCTGGTGCTGCGTCGCCAGCAGGAAGCGCACCGCGGCCCGCATCTCGTCCTCGCCCACGAGGACCATGTCGTCCAGGTGCTTCTGGAGGATGGCCAGCGTGAGGTCGAACGGCGTGCGGGTGGCCAGGCCCTCGGCCCAGGTCGAGGCCTCCGAGGTCTCGATCTTGCGCCCGGCCTTCCAGGAAAGGTACACGGCCGGCGCCTGCTCGGCCTGGACGCCGATCACCTGGACGCGCGGCTGCAGGCTCTTCGTGACCAGGCAGTGCCCGCTGGCACCGCTGCCGCCGCCGATGGGCACGAAGATGACGTCCACGTCGGGGAGCGCCTCCAGCACCTCCAGGCTGATCGTCGCCACGCCAGCCACCAGCAGCGGCTCGTTGGCGGGGTGAACGTAGCGGTACCCGCGACGCTCCGCCTCCGCCTCGGCCCACGCCCGGGCCTCGTCGAAGTCGCGCCCCTGAAGCGCCACCTCGGCGCCCAGGCGACCCATGGCCGCCACCTTGTCCGGGTTCGCGCCCAGGGGTGCCGCGATGATGGCACGCGTGCCGAAGGTGCGGGCCGCGTAGGCGATGGATTGGCCGTGGTTGCCGGTGGACGCGGTGATCACGCCCCGGGCCCGTTCCGCTTCCGGCAGGTTGGCCAGCAGGTTGATCCCGCCCCGCACCTTGAAGGCGCCGATGGGCTGCACGGTCTCGAGCTTCAGGTACAGATCGCAGCCCAGAATCTCCGACATGGCTGCCGCGCGGAGGAGCGGCGTCGGCGCGAGGTAGCGCATGACGGTGCGCCGCGCCTGGTAGACGTCCTGGAGGGTCGGAATGGCGTCGAGGATCATGCAGGCTCCCCCAGCGAACGGGGCAAGCATACACTCCCCGCTCCCGGCCAGCAACCCTCCGGGCAGGGCAGGCGCGCAGCGCCGCCGGCTCACCTGGGC
Organism: Methylomirabilales bacterium (SeqCode); assembly: GCA_041946635.1. GTDB lineage: Bacteria > Methylomirabilota > Methylomirabilia > Methylomirabilales > 2-02-FULL-66-22 > 2-02-FULL-66-22. The sequence goes on along the minus strand of JBHGAX010000059.1, from coordinate 21,832 downwards.
CCCCTGGTTGCTCCACCCCACCGGCCTGACATATGATGACGAGCCGTAGGCCAGGAGTACACCCAGCACAGGAGGAGACGCACATGCGATTCACCGGTCGGGTGGCCGTCGTCACGGGCGGTGCGCGTGGGATCGGCAAGGCGGTGGCGACGCGGATGGCCGCCGAGGGGGCGAGCGTCGTGATCGCGGACATCCTCCGGCAGGCCGCCGAGGCAACCGCCAAGGAGCTGGAGGCGGCTGGGCGGACGGTCCTGCCCCTGCCGGTCGACGTCACGGATCCAGCCTCGGTGGCCGAGCTGGTCCGGGCAACGCTGGGGCGCTTCGGCCGCCTGGACATCCTCGTCAACAATGCGGGCATCATGGGCGACGTGGTCCCCATCCGCGACATGCCGGACGCCGAGTGGCACCGCGTGCTCGGCATCAACCTCCACGGCGTCTTCAACTGCAGCAAGGCCGTCATTCCGGCCATGACCGGACAGAAGTACGGCCGCATCGTCAGCCTCTCCTCCGTGGCGGGGAAGGAAGGCAATGCGCGCATGGCGGCCTATTCCGTGTCCAAGGCGGGCGTGATCGCCCTGACGAAATCGCTCGCGAAGGAATTGGTCCTGGACGGCGTGACCGTGAACTGCGTGACTCCCGCCCTCACGAACACCGACATGATCAAGGAGTACCGGCCGGAGCAGCTCGCGTTCCTGCTGAGCAAGGTGCCGATGAACCGGGTGGCCGATCCCGCCGAGATCGCCGCCGTGATCTGCTTCCTGGCGTCGGAGGAGGCGAGCTTCGTCACGGGCGCGGTCTACGACGTCTCCGGCGGCCGCTCGGACTACTGAACCCAGCGCCTGGGCGCCTTGGCGGCTCACGTCCTTGGGGGCGAATGCGGTTGACGCAGGCCGCCAGGCGGCCTAAGCTGGCGTTTGAGTTGACGTTGCGGCCCGACGGGCGGCCGATTCCGGAGCGCCGGGCACCACCTCTCCACTTCCGAGGAGCGACGATGCGAATCAGCTGCTGCTGGCTCTACGCCATCTCCAAGTACGGCTACCCACCCAGCCTGCCCGACACGCATCGGGCTCTCCAGGAGATGGCGGCGCTTGGCTTCAAGCACGTCGAGCTGGAAGGCGTGGGGGAGGAGAACCTGCGCGCGGTGCACGAGGACCGCAAGGCCCTGAAGCAGCGCTGCGACGACCTCGGCGCGAGGGTGGTGAACTTCTGCCCGGTCCTGCCCGATCTCGTCCACCCGGAAAAGGCCAAGCGCTTCCACGCGCTGGACCTCTTCAAGCTGGCCGTGGAGACCGCGACGTTCTTCGGCTGCGAGATGATCCAGACGGACAGCTATCCGCCCCCGGTGGAGTTCGTCGGGGAGACCCCATACCGCACGGGCATCCGGTACGGCGAGCAGTACCGCGTGAAGATCGACCCGGCCTTCAGGTGGGAGGACGTCTGGAGCTGGCTCACCGACAGCATCGGCGCCTGCGCCGACGAGGCGAACCGCGCCTCGCTGAAGTTCGGCCTGGAGCCGCGCGTCGGGGAGATCGTGAGCAACACGGACGGCCTGCTCCGCCTGATGGACGCCGTGGACGCCGACAACTTCGGGGCGATCCTGGACACCGCCCACCAGCATGCTCAGAAGGAGATCCTCGCCCTGGGCGTCGAGAAGCTGGGCGGCCGCATCCACGCCGTGCACGCCGCGGACAACGACGGGCAGACCAACCAGCACCGGGCCATTGGCCGCGGAACCATCGACTGGGAGAGCCTCTTCCAGGCCCTGCAGAAGCACGGCTTCTCGGGACCGGTCATGGTGGACGTCGCCGACGGCCAGGACCTGGACGGGCAGTACCGGGAGTCCAAGACCGCCCTGGAGCAGCTGGCCACCCGTCTGGGGATGTAGTCAGGCAGTCCTTTGTCCGGGCGGGCATTTCCAGCAGCCCGGCTCCGCTCCCGCCGTCATCACGCGCGTGAAGGTTCGCGTGGGCGTGGTGGGAGACGAGGAGGAGTCCAGGCTCATCCACCAGGGGATTTCCACCACCCTGGCCCGCCGCTGATCGCACGCCTCCCATGCCCGACCTGCCGCCCCGGCCCGCGCCGGGGCGGTGCCACTTGCGGCCCGGCCGCCTTGACACGCCTGGGCTGCCCTCCGCCCGACCGCGTCGCCGAGCTGGAGGTGCATCTCTCGCAGTGCCGCCCTGCCTGGCGTACCTCAATACCTATCGCAAGACCCGGGAGCTGGCCGGCGCCGCTGTCCAGATCACGATGCCGCCCGAGATGCGCGAGGTGCTCCGGCGCGTCCTTCAGAAGGATGCCCGCCCGCCGCGAGCCTGACGATTCCGCCCGAACCGTTCACGCCGCAGCCCGCGTCCAACCTACAGGGGCGCCGGAGGGGCGCCGTTCTCCACCGGCAACGCCCTGCGCCTCACCCGAGCCGGACCCCGGGGCCCATGGCAATCTCCCGCCTCACCTGCAAGCAGGTCATCCTCGATTATCTCGGCGACTACCTCGACGCCGCCCTTGGTCCCGCGACGCTGCGTGACTTCGAAGCCCACCTGGCCGATTGCCCGGCCTGCCGCGCCTACCTGCGGACCTACCGAGCGACCGCGCAGCTGAGCCGGGCCGCCGGGCCGCCCCCCATGCCCGAGGAGCTGCAGGCCCGCCTTCGCGCCTTCCTGCTGGCTCGTCTCGGCAACCGGTGAGACGAGCCGGGCGAATTCCCCCGACCCCAAAGGGTTGCCCTGGAGCGCCGGCCCCGTGGCGTCGCCGGCCTTGGCAGTTTACCGTTTCCCTGGGGCCGCGCAGCGTCTCCCGGCTCCCTCGACGACCTCCGGACCGGCGCAGCGGCGCGGCGCCGATGCGGGCGGCCGCCGAATCGACTGCGAGCCCGGGCGCGTCATACAGCACGACGCATGGCAAGGAGGGGATCGATGTCGCAGCAACCGCTGAAGGGACAGGCGGCGCTCGTGACCGGCGCCAGCTCGGGGATCGGCGAGGCCGTGGCGCTCGGGCTCGGCGCGGCCGGCGCGGCGGTGGTGGTCAACTACATCGGGGCGCGGGAGCCGGCCGAGCGCGTGGCCGAGAAGATCCGGGCGGGCGGAAGCCGGGCCATGGCCATCCGGGCGGACGTGTCGCAGGAGGCGGAAGTCCAGGCCATGTTCCGGCAGGTGCTGGAGGCCTGGGAGACGGTCGACATCCTGGTGAACAACGCGGGGCTCCAGCGGGACGCGCCGCTTCCCGACATGAGCCTGGAGGACTGGCGGAAGGTGCTCGAGGTGAACCTCACCGGCATGTTCCTCTGCACGCGCGAGGCGGCGCGCGAGATGATCCGTTGCGGCGTGCGCCCGCAGGTCTCCCGGGCGGCGGGCAAGATCATCTGCATGTCCTCCGTCCACGAGCGCATCCCGTGGGCCGGCCATGCGAACTACGCCGCCTCCAAGGGCGGCGTCAAGCTCTTCATGGAATCCGCCGCGCAGGAGCTGGCCCCGCACCACATCCGCGTGAACGCCATCGCGCCCGGCGCGATCCAGACCCCGATCAATCGCACCGCGTGGGAGACGCCCCAGGCGCTGCAGGCGCTCCTGACGCTGATCCCCTCCGGGCGCATCGGCCTGCCCGAGGACATCGCGAGGGCGGCGGTCTGGCTGGCCTCGGATGACTCGGACTACGTGCACGGTCACACGCTCTTCGTGGACGGCGGGATGACGCTCTACCCCGCCTTCGCGCACGGCGGGTGAGAGCGGGGTCGGACCGGTTCGGGAATCTGCGTAATCTGCGGATCGCTCGGTTCGGATTCAGGAATCTGCGTAATCTGCGTAATCTGCGGATCGCTCGGTTCGGATCTGCGGACGGAGAAGAACCATGAACGCCGAGCTGCAACGGCTGGAGGAGGCACGGGTGCGCAGGGCGCACTGGAAGCGCTGGGGACCCTACCTGGCGGAGCGGCAGTGGGGCACCGTGCGCGAGGACTATTCCGCGCACGGGGATGCCTGGAGCTACCTGCCGCACGACCACGCGCGCTCCCGCGCCTACCGCTGGGGCGAGGACGGGATCCTGGGCATCAGCGACAACCACCAGCGGCTCTGCTTCGCGCTGGCGCTCTGGAACGAGCGGGACCCGGTCCTCAAGGAGCGCCTCTTCGGCCTCACCGGGCCGGAGGGCAACCACGGCGAGGACGTGAAGGAGTACTACTTCTACCTCGACTCCACCCCCACCCACTCCTACATGCGGGGCCTGTACAAGTATCCGCAGGCGGCGTTTCCCTACGAGCGCCTGGTCGCCGAGAGCCGGCGACGCGACCGGCGCGCCCCGGAGTTCGAGCTGCTGGACACGGGCGCCTTCGACGGCGACCGCTACTTCGACGTCTTCGTCGAGTACGCCAAGGGCGCGGTGGACGACATCCTCATCCGCATCACGGCGGTCAACCGCGGCCCCGAGGCGGCGCCGCTCCACCTCCTGCCCACGCTCTGGTGCCGGAACACCTGGCGCTGGGAGGCGGGCGCCAAGAAGCCGCGCCTGGCCGCCGCGCCCGGCCGGGACGCCGTCGTGACGGTGGAGCACGAGGGGCTGGGCCGGCCCTTCCGCCTCGTGTGCGAGGGCGCGCCCGGCCTGCTCTTCACCGAGAACGAGACGAACGCGGCGCGACTCTTCGGCAGCCCCAACGGCGACTACGTCAAGGACGGGTTCCACGCCTGCCTGATCGCCGGCAACCGGGAGGCCGTGAACCCCCGGCGCGAGGGCACCAAGGCCGCGGCCCACTACCGCGAGGTGGTGCCGGCCGGCGGGACGGTCACGCTCCGGCTGCGCCTCACCGACCGTGACATGCCTGGCGAGGGGCCGGGCGCGGACTTCGATGCCGTCTTCGCGGCACGCCAGGCGGAGGCGGACGAGTTCTACGCCACGGTCATCCCCGAGACACTGAGCCCGGATGCCCGGGTGGTGATGCGGCAGGCCCTGGCCGGCATGCTCTGGTCCAAGCAGTTCTACCACTACGACGTGCGTCGCTGGCTGGAGGGAGATCCCACGCAGCCGCCACCGCCCGCGGAACGCTGGCGAGGGCGGAATCGGGAGTGGCTGCACCTCTACAACGAGGACATCCTCTCGATGCCCGACAAGTGGGAGTATCCCTGGTACGCCGCCTGGGACCTGGCCTTCCACGCGATCCCGCTGGCCCTGGTGGACCCCGACTTCGCGAAGGAGCAGCTCGTGCTGCTGCTGCGCGAGTGGTACATGCACCCCAACGGGCAGATCCCCGCCTACGAGTGGGCCTTCGGCGACGTGAACCCGGCGGTCCACGCCTGGGCCGCCTGGCGCGTCTACAAGATCGAGAAGCGGCTCCGCGGCAAGGGGGACCGGCAGTTCCTGGAGCGGGTCTTCCACAAGCTGCTCCTGAACTTCACCTGGTGGGTGAACCGGAAGGACCCGGAGGGCCACAACGTCTTCCAGGGGGGCTTCCTGGGCCTGGACAACATCGGCGTCTTCGACCGGAGCGCCCCCATCCCGCTGGGCGGCCACATCGAGCAGTCCGACGGCACCGCCTGGATGGGGATGTACTGCCTGAACATGCTCGCCATCTCGCTGGAGCTGGCGTGCAAGAACCCGGCGTACGAGGACGTGGCCTCCAAGTTCTTCGAGCACTTCGTCTACATCGCCCACGCGGTGAACAACATCGCCGGCGAGGGCATCGAGCTGTGGGACCCGGAGGACGGCTTCTTCTACGACGTGCTGCACCTGCCCAACGGCGATGCGCGCCCCATGCGGGTCCGGTCCATGGTGGGGCTCATCCCGCTCTTTGCGGTGGAGACCGTGGAGCCGGAGATGGAAACGGCCCTGCCCCACTTCTGGCGGCGCTTCCAGTGGTTCCTGCGGAATCGGCCGCACCTGGTCGAGCACGTGGCGACGCAGGCGGCGCCCGACGGCCGCACGCGGTACCTGCTCGCCCTGGCGGTGGGGGAGCGGCTGCAGAGCGTGCTCCGGTACCTCCTGGACGAGGAGGAGTTCCTCTCGCCCCACGGCATCCGGGCGCTGTCCCGCTTCCACAAGGACCGCCCTTACGTCCTGCCCATGAACGGCTACGAGCACCGCGTGGACTACGAGCCGGCCGAGTCGTCCACCCCGCTCTTCGGCGGCAACTCCAACTGGCGGGGCCCGGTCTGGTTCCCGGTGAACTACCTGCTGATCGAGTCGCTCCAGAAGTTCGACCACTTCTACGGCCGGACGTTCCTGGCGGAGTACCCGACCGGCTCGGGACGCCGCCTGCCGCTCTGGGACGTGGCCGCCGAGCTCTCCCGGCGCCTCACCCGGATCTTCCTGCGCGGCCCCGACGGCCGCCGGCCCGTCTACGGCGGCACGGAGAAGTTCCAGACGGACCCCCACTGGCGGGACCTGATCCTGTTCCACGAGTACTTCCACGGCGACGACGGCGCCGGCATCGGCGCCAGCCACCAGACCGGCTGGACCGGCCTCGTCGCCAAGCTGCTCCAGCAGAGCGGCGAGTAGGAAGAACCGGTAGCCACAAAGAGGCACAGGGGCAAAGAACAGGACGAGCCACAAGAAGCACAAGACGCACGGGGGGCCGCGTCCTGGCGCTTCCCCCTGCGCCTTCTTGTGGCTCGCGCCTGGTTCGTCCCTTTGTGCATCTTGTGCTTCTTTGTGGCCGCCCTCGCGTCTCCCCGAATCGCCCCCGCCCCGCCCGGCGTCCTCGCACGTGAGGCGGCGGGGAGCGGCAGCGAGGAGCCCCATGCGAGACGCGATGTCGCGGCACTGGCCCGAGTACCTCCTGGAGGGCGCCGGCCTGGGGGCGTTCATGCTCTCGGCGTGCGCGTTCGCGACCCTGCTCCAGCATCCGGCCTCGCCCGTTCGCCAGGCCATCCCCGACGCAGGCGTCCGCCGTGCGCTGATGGGTCTCGCCATGGGGTTCACGGCCATCGGCCTGATCTACTCGCCGTGGGGCCGGCGATCGGGGGCGCACCTCAACCCCGCGGTCACCCTCGCCTTCTGGTGGCTGGGCAAGGTGCGCGGGGCCGATGCGGTCTTCTACATCGTGGCGCAGTTCCTGGGCGCGCTGCTGGGCGTCCTGATCGCCGCCGCAGGGCTGGGCGGGGCGCTCAGCGACCCGGCCGTGAACTTCGCCGTCACGAGTCCCGGGCCTGGCGGCCCGCTCCCGGCATTCCTCACCGAGTTCGCCATCTCCGGGCTGCTCATGCTCACCGTCCTGATCGCCTCGAACGCAGAGCGCCTCGCGCGATTCACCGGCCTCCTCGCCGGCCTGCTCGTGGCGGCGTATATCGTGGTCGCGGCGCCCGTTTCGGGGATGAGCATGAACCCCGCGCGATCCCTGGCCTCCGCCATTCCCGCCGAGGTCTGGACCGCACTCTGGATCTACTTCACGGCGCCCGTGCTCGGGATGCTGCTGGCGGCCGGAGCGTACGGCCGCGTCCGCGGCCGGGCCGCCGTCCGCTGCGCCAAGCTGATGCACGCCGGGGGACGCCGCTGCATCTTCCGCTGCGGATACCCCAAGCCCTGACCGCCCGCCTTGTGGTTCCGGCCTTGCCGTGTGATCATTCTCGCGTTCCCGACACCTGACCGCGGACTTCCGATTGGGGCGCATGGCGGTTTGCCCCGCCGCAACGGCGCCCCCGGCTTCCAGGGATGCAGCACGGCCCACCCGCTCAGCTCTCCCCGCCCCGCGTGCCGGACGCCGAGCGCCACCGCACGCTCCTCGACATCACCAATGCGGTGATCGCGAACCTGACCCCCGAGCCGCTCTTCCGCGCCATCGCCGAGGCGCTCCGCCGGGTCATCCCCTTCGACCGCACCGCCCTCTTCCTGCACGATCCGGACAAGGACGTGTTGCGGCTGCTCCTGCTCGAGACCGCGCTCCCCTCCGACTACTTCTTCACCGGGCTGGAGATGCCGGCCGGCGACAGCCACGTGGGCTGGGTCTTCCGGCAGCGCCGGCCATTGCTCCGCCACGACCTGCGGCGGGAGCAGCAGTACCCGATGGAGCAGCGGGCCTACGCGGACGGCGTGCGCTCGTACGTGATCGTCCCGCTGCTGGCCCGGGAGCGGTGCATCGGCGTGCTGGCCGCCGCCAGCACCCGCCCCGGCCAGTACACCCAGGCCGACGCCGCGTTCCTGCAGGAGGCCGCCAACCAGGTGGCGCTGGCCGTGGCGAACATGCAGGCCTACGAGGAGATCCGGCGTCTCACGGCGCGGGCCGAGGCGGCCGCCGCCCGCCACCGGACGCTGCTCGAGATCACCAATGCCCTGGTGTCGAACCTCAGCCGGGAGGCGCTCTTCCGCGCCATCGCGGCGGCCCTGCGCCGGGTGGTCCACTTCGAGCGGAGCAGCATCTTCCTGCACGACGCCGAGCGGGACGTCCTGAAGCTCTTCGTCCTGGAATCCTCCCTGCCCTCGGCCCACCTGGCCGCCGGCTGGGAGGAGCAGCCGGATCGGAGCAGCGGCGGCTGGGTGCTGCGGCATCGGCGCCCGCTGGTCCGCCGCGACCTGGCGCGCGAGCGGGAGTACCCCACGGAGGACCTCGCCCTGGCGGACGGCGTGCGCTCGTACGCCGTCGTCCCGCTGATCGTGCGGGACTCCTGCATCGGCACCCTCGCGGTCTCCAGCACCGCCCCGGCGCAGTACGGGGAGGCCGACGTCGCCTTCCTGCAGGAGGTGGCGAACCAGGTGGCGCTGGCCGTGGAGAACCTCCGCGCCTACGAGAGCCTGGCGGCCGAGGTGGCGCGACGGCGCGAGGCGGAGGACGCCCTCCGCGAGGCCGTGCAGTTCAGCCAGGAGATCGTGGACGGGGCGAACGAGGGGATCATCGTCTACGACACCGAGCTGCGGTACATGGTCTTCAACCGCTTCATGGAGGCCCTGACGGGGAGGCCGGCCGCGGAGGTGCTGGGCAGGTACGCGCCGGACGCGTTCCCCTTCCTCCGCGAGCAGGGCATGGAGGCCATGCTGCGCCGCGCGCTGCAGGGCGAGGTGCTCACGACCCCGGACATCCGGATCGAGATGCCGACGGGGCGGACCGTCTGGGAGTCCAACCGGTACAGCCCGCACCGGGACGCCCGCGGGAACATCAACGGGGTCATCGCGCTCGTCGGGGACATCACGCAGCGCAAGGAGGCGGAAGACGCCCTGCGGCAGGCGCTGGCGGAGGTCCAGGAGCTGAAGAACCGGCTGCAGGCGGAAAACGTCTACCTCCAGGAGGAGATCCGCCGGGAGCACGACTTCACCGAGATGGTGGGCGGCAGCCCGGCGCTCCTGGCGGTCCTGCGGAAGGTCGAGCAGGTGGCGCCCACGGACTCCACCGTCCTGATCGTCGGCGAGACGGGCACGGGGAAGGAGCTGTTCGCCCGCGCCATCCACAGCCGCAGCGGCCGCCGCGACCGGCCCCTCGTGAAGGTCAACTGCAGCGCCATCTCCGCCGGCCTGGTGGAGAGCGAGCTGTTCGGCCACGTGAAGGGCGCCTTCACCGGCGCCCTGGAGCGGCGGGTGGGCCGGTTCGAGCTGGCCGACGGCGGGACCATCTTCCTGGACGAGGTGGGGGAGCTGCCGCCCGACACCCAGGTGAAGCTCCTCCGCGTGCTGCAGGAGCAGGAGTTCGAGCCGGTGGGGAGCAGCCGCACCACCCGGGTAGACGTGCGGGTCATCGCGGCCACCAACCGCAACCTGGAGGAGGCGGTGGCGGCCGGGCGCTTCCGCGCGGACCTTTACTACCGCCTGAACGTCTTCCCGCTGGCCGTGCCGCCGCTCCGCGCGCGGCCGCAGGACGTCCCGCTGCTCGTCACGTTTTTCGTCTCCCGCTTCGCCAAGAAGTTCGGCAAGCGGGTCAGCTCGGTGCCCCGGGAGACGCTGGAGCGCCTGGCGCGCTACGCCTGGCCGGGAAACATCCGGGAGCTGCAGAACGTCGTGGAGCGGGCCGTCATCCTCTCGCCGGGGCCCGTCCTGGAGCTGGGCGCCGACCTCCTGGCCCCGCAGCCCGGCGCGCCGCCTGCCGCTGCCGAGCCGCCACGCCGCGAGGCGGCCCCCGGTCTCGCCCCGCCCGCCGACCTCCCGACGCTGCAGGAGGCCGAGCGCCGGCACATCCTGGCCGCGCTGGCCCAGAGCCGGGGCGTGATCGAAGGACCGCGCGGTGCGGCGAAGATCCTCGGCCTGCATCCCAACACCCTGCGGAGCCGCCTGCAGCGCCTCGGCATTCCCCGCACCCCCCACGGGGCATCGTAGCCTCGCCTCCCGCCCCCACGATCCATCGTGGCGCCGAGCTTCGCCGGGTCTCCACGCCCCCGCACCACGGCGCAGGCCGCGGCGGCGCCACGCCAAGCCTGCGAATTCATGCCGTCCGGCCCGGGCGCAGCGCAGCGGAGTCGAGGGCCTTCCGGGCGGGCACGCCGGTTGCTTTCCAGGGAGGCGAGGGTGGCTTCCATGCTGAAGGTTGTCCCCGTCCAGGATGCGCTCGGGAACCCGGTCCTTCGACTGGCCGGTCAGGTGATCGGCCCGTGGGTGGACGAGCTCCGGCGCGCCTGCCATGGCACTCTCGGCGGCATCCTCACCCTGGACCTCGAGGATGTCTCCTTCGCGGATCCTGCGGGGGTCGAGCTGCTCCGGGCGCTGCACGACCGGGGGGCCCGCCTCGTCAACTGCTCGGCCTTCGTGGCGGAGCAGCTCAAGGCCGGCGGGTGCGTCCGATGATCGCGGTAACGGGCCTGGCCGACGAGACGGATGCGGCGCTGCTCGCCCGCCTGGAGCAGGCCGATGCTGCCGCCCTGGAGACGCTGATGCAACGGCACGCGAGCCGCGTCTACCGCGTGGCGCTCGGGATCACGCGAAACGCCGCGGATGCGGAGGAAGTCACGCAGGACGTGTTCCTGACGCTGCTCCGGAAGGCGCACACCTTCGAGGGGCGGGCGGCGGTGACCAGCTGGCTCTACCGCGTGGCGGTGAACGCCGCCCTGGTGAAGCGGCGCGCGCGCCATGCCGCGCGCGAGATCTCGCTGGACGCACTCCTCCCCGCCTTCCATGCGGACGGCCATCGCGCCGGCGACCCCGCCCAGCTGGCCAGCGACTGGTCGGCGACGCCCGAGAGCGAGCTGCTCTCCCGCGAGACGCAGGCGCTGGTGCGCGAGGCCATCCAGGCGCTGCCCGATCCCTATCGCGTCGTGCTCCTCCTCCGCGACATCGAGGGGCTGCCCAACGAGGAAGTGGCCGCCATCGTGGGCGACTCCGTGCCCGCGGTGAAGTCCCGGCTGCACCGTGCCCGCATGGCGCTGCGCGAGCTGCTGACGCGCCACTTCGCGCGGGAGGCGCACGAGCGCCGCGTCCCCGCCCCGGCCGGGGCGCACGCCTCGCGCTGAATGGCGCTCCTGCCGCGCAACGCCGCCCCCGCCCCGCGCATCCAATACGGTGAGACTCCTCCAGCGAATCCGGCCAACCGGCTCCGGGCGGCGTGCAGAGGGAGGGCAGGCGATGCAGGCAAGCGATCGCTACGACGTCATCATCATCGGCACGGGCGCGGGAGGCGGCACGCTCGCCTACGCCCTGGCCGCGACCGGCAAGCGCATCCTGCTCCTGGAGCGCGGCGACTACGTGCCCCGGGAGAAGGCCAACTGGAGCTCGAAGGCGGTGAACGTGGACGGCCACTACCACACGACGGAGGTGTGGTACGACCGCCACGGGAAGCCGCTCCATCCGCATACCAACTACTACGTCGGCGGCAACACCAAGTTCTACGGGGCGGCGCTCTTCCGCCTCCGGCGGGAAGACTTCGGCGCCGTCCGGCATCACGGCGGGCTCTCACCGGCCTGGCCCATTGCCTACGAGGAGCTGGAGCCGTACTACGGGCAAGCCGAGGAGCTGTACCACGTCCACGGCGCGCGGGGCGAGGACCCCACCGAGCCGCCCGCCGGCAAGCCGTACCCCTACCCGGCCGTGAGCCACGAGCCGCGCATCCAGCAGCTCCACGAGGACCTGACGCATCTCGGCCACCGGCCGTTCCACACGCCGCTGGGCGTGATGCTGAACGAGGCCGACCGCCGGAAGAGCGCCTGCATCCGCTGCGAGACCTGCGACGGCTTCCCGTGCCTGGTCGGCGCCAAGGCGGACGCCCAGGTCTGCTGCGTGGAGCCGGCCCTCGCGCAGGGCAACGTCACGCTGTTGACCAGCGGCCGGGTGACGCGCCTCGAGACCAGCGCGTCCGGGCGGGCGGTGACCGCCGTCCAGGTGGCCCGCAACGGCACGCCGGAGACGTATGCCGCGGACCTGGTGGTCGCGGCCTGCGGGGCCATCAACTCGGCGGCGCTCCTGCTCCGCTCCGCGAACGACCGGCACCCGCACGGGCTGGCCAACGGCTCGGGCCTGGTGGGGCGGCACTACATGGGGCACACCAACTCGGTCCTGCTGGCCGTGTCCAAGTGCCCGAACCCCACGGTGTTCCAGAAGACCCTCTCGCTGAACGACTTCTATCTCCCCTCGGCCGACTGGGAGTACCCCATGGGGCACATCTCCTTCGTCGGGAAGCTGGACGGGGTGGCGCTGAGCGCGGGCGCGCCGGCCATCGCGCCCGGCTTCACCCTGGACCTCATGGCCAAGCACTCGCTGGACTTCTGGCTGACGTCCGAAGACCTGCCTGACCCCGAGAACCGCGTCACGCTGGATCGGGACGGGAACATCGTGCTCGCGTACACCCCCAACAACCTGGAGGCGCACAGGCGGCTCCGGGCCGCGCTGGAAGGACTGATGCGGCGGCAGGCCCGCTGCCCCGTCCACGGCCACGAGTGCCACCAGGGCCTCTTCGCGCGGAACCTGTTCCTGGGCGAGCGGATCCCGCTCGCCGGCGTGGCGCACCAGTGCGGCACGCTGCGCTTCGGCCGGGACCCGCGGACTTCCGTCCTGGACGTCCACTGCAAGGCCCACGAGCTGGACAATCTCTACGTCGTGGACGGCAGCTTCTTCCCCTCCTCGGGCGCCGTGAATCCGGCCCTCACCATCATGGCCAACGCCCTCCGGGTGGCCGACCACCTGAAGGCGCGGCTGGAGTGAGCCCATGAGAGGCTCGCGCCAGACGGCAGCTGCCGGCAATCCCGCTGCCGCAAGAGGTAATTCCCGTGCGTGATCCGAAGCGGCCGGTGGCGCTGGCGAGCGGCGTCCAGCATCTCGCCGGGTTTCTCCTGCGCTACGGCCTGGTCCTGGTCCTGGTCTGGATCGGCGCCATGAAGTTCACCGCCTTCGAGGCCGCCGCCATCCAGCCCTTGGTGGTGAACAGCCCCCTCCTGGCCTGGACGTACGCCGTCCTCAGTGTGCAGGCCGTCTCACACCTTCTCGGGGTGGCGGAGCTGACCATCGCGGCGCTGATCGCTTCACACCCGCTGTCCCGTTGCGCCGCCGCGCTGGGCAGCGCGCTCGCCGCCCTCATGTTCCTGACCACGCTTACCTTTCTCTTCACCACGCCAGGCTGGGAGCCGGCGCTGGGCGGGTTCCCGGCCCTCTCGGGGCTCGGCGGGTTCCTGGTGAAGGACGTCATCCTGCTCGGCGCGGCCCTCTGGTCCCTGGGGGAGGCCCTCCAGTGCTGAGATGTCTGCGTCGCGCGGTCCTGCTCGGTGTGGCGCTGGCCCTGGCCGCTGCGGCGCCGGCGGCGCTGGCCGCGCCCGCACCTCGGGTGGAGTCCGTGGGCATGACGGTGAGCGACCTGGACCGGGCCGTCGCCTTCTACACGCGCGTGCTGGCCTTCGAGAAGATCTCGGAGGTCGAGCTGGCGGGCGAGGAGATCGAGCGGCTGCAGGGCGTCTTCGGCGCGCGGATGCGCGTCGCGCGCCTGCGGCTGGGCGACGAGGTCCTGGAGCTGACGGAGTACCTGGCGCCGCGCGGGCGGCCCGTGCCGCCCGACTCCCGCAGCCAGGACCGCTGGTTCCAGCACGTGGCCGTCATCGTGCGGGACATGGACCAGGCCTACGCCTGGCTCCGCCGCCACCGGGTGGAGCACGCCTCCCCGGGGCCGCAGCGCCTGCCGGACTGGAATCCGAGCGCCGGCGGCATCCGGGCCTTTTACTTCCGCGACCGGCGAGAGCGAGAACCACGGCCCGGAGCAGGAGCGGCTGAACAACGTCTTCGGGGCCCGCCTCCGCATCACGACGCTCCGCGGGGCCGCGGGGCCCGGCATCGAGCTGCTCGAGTACCTGGCCCCACGGGACGGCCGGCCGATGCCGGCCGACGCGCGGGCCAACGACGTTTTTCACTGGCAGGTGCGCCTGGTGGACCGGCAGGTGGAGGCGGCGGCCCGGCTGCGCGCCGGGGGCGGCCGCCTCGTCTCGCCGGGGGTGGTCACGCTCCCGGACCGGTCGCTCGGCTTCGGCCGGGGACTCCTCGCCCGCGATCCGGACGGGCATGCCGTGCAGGTGGTCGAGGGAGAGTGATGGCGACGACGGCGAGAGTGGCGCGCGGCAGAGGGCCCGCGCTCGGCCTGGCCCTGGCGCTGTCCGCGCTCGGCACGGCGCTCCCCGGCACGGCGGCGGCCGGCGCCTACCGCGACGAGCTGACGTTCCTGGGCCGCACGACCTTCCTCCTCAGGGAGTATGCGCTCGTGGTGCCCACGGACCTGAAGCGCCAGCCGGTGCCCGAGGGGACGTTCCTGGAGATCAAGGCGTGGGGCGCCTGGAACGGCAAGTGGGTGCCGTACGTCTACGAGCCGCTCACCGTGCCGGGCGTGGGGCCGGAGGACGTGAACGCCATCATGGCGAAGTACCGGAGCCTGCGGCCGGACTCCGGCCTCACCATCCGCAAGGCGCAGGACAACGGGTTCCTCCTCCGTTCCGAGAAAGGCGGCTCCGTCTTCGAGCTGGCGGCGGAGCCGGCGGCGCCGGGCCTGACGGCGGAGAACCCCGAAGGCCGATTGTCCCTGGGGCTGGCCGACGGCAAGCTCACCGTCCGGGGACAAACGATTCCGGGGCGCGTGGTGCGGATCGCGGTGACCCCCGGCCCGCGGAGCGATCCCAGCGGACTCTACGGCCTCTACGACCACCTCACGCTGCAGCTCGCCTCGGGCGCCGCCCTGGTCGTCTATCACAGCCGGACCAAGCCCGGCTTCAACCTCGTTGCCCTGCTCGCGCCGGACGGCCGGGGCGACCGGCAGAGCCGCCAGGTCGAGGTGGCGTGGCGGAAGCGTGCGCGGGACGGCGAGTCGGGCCGGGACATCCCGACCGGCTGGTCGGTCCAGAGCCGCGAGCTGGGCCTCCGTGCCGACCTGGACGAGTGGGGACGGAACCTGGTGCACTACAAGACCCCCGCGGGGAAGAGCGCGGTGGTCTCCAATGCCATGGTGCGCGGGACGGTCGAGCTGGACGGGGCTCGCCTGGACGCCTTCGGCCTGAACGTGCACGTCCAGGACGAGTAGTCCCGAACCCCGCCGGCGCGGTGCGGCGTCATAGAGACAGAGCAGACCCGACGGTGCGCGGGGGCATTGACCCCGGCCGGACCGGATTTCGTTCACGGACTGTGCGCGCTCGATACAGGAGCAAGCCATGACTGCGATGCCGGCGTCCTCAAGCACCCTGGTCCCGGGGCTCGCCCTGGCACTGTTTCGCATGGGCTTCGGGATCCTGTACCTGCACATGGCCTGGCAGAAGGCGCCCTGGATCGTCACCGACGGGCACCGCTTCGGCTGGCTGTACGGCTACATCGAGAAGGAGATCGCCCACCCCACCTTCGGCTGGTACGCCGCCTTCCTGAAGGGAGTCGTCCTGCCGAACTTCACCCTCTTCGGGTACATGAGCTTCTTCACGGAACTGGTCCTGGGCGCCTCGCTCCTCCTCGGCCTCTTCACCGTCCTGGGCGGGCTGGGCGGCGCCCTCTGGATGGTCAACATCATGCTGGGCAGCTACTCCATCCCCGGCGAGTGGCCCTGGCTCTGGTTCCTGCTGATCGCCCCCCAGCTGGTCTTCGCGCACGCGCACGCGGGCCGTGTCCTGGGCATCGACGCGCTCCTGCACCGCCGCCTGGCGGCTGCGCCGGCGGAGCGGGGCGCGATCAGCCAGGCCGTCCTCAAGGTCGCCTGAGGGCACGGGGAAGGAGCCGGCCATGCCCGCCACCCTGATGGAGCCCGTGCCCGTCGCCGGCCGCGTCCTGGCCCGGCCGTCCACCTCGCTGGCGCCCCGCGTCGTCATCCTGGGCGGCGGCTTCGCCGGGGCGAACGCCGCCCTCGAGCTGGCCAAGCGCTGCCGGGGCGTCCTGCCCGTGCACATCACGCTGCTCAGCGCCCAGAACTTCTTCCTGTTCACGCCCATGCTGGCCGAGGCCGCCACGGGCGCGGTGGAGCCGCGCCACGTGATCTACCCCATCCGGCCGCTCTGCGGGGCCTGGGGCGTGGAGTTCGGCGAGGTGTGGGTGGAGGCGGTGGACCTCGCGCGCCGCACGGTGCTGGCCCGCCTCCAGCGCTCGTCGGTGCCGCAGCAGATCCACTACGACCACCTGGTCCTGGCGCTCGGCGCGGCCCCCAACGTGGCGGTCGTGCCCGGCGCCGCGGAGCACGCCCTGACCTTCAAGGAGGCGGGCGACGCCGTGCGCATCCGCAACCAGGTCATCGATCTCTTCGAGACGGCGGCCCTCACCGAGGACCCCTGGCAGCAGCAGCGCCTCCTCACCTTCGTGGTGGTGGGGGCGGGCCACGCGGGCACGGAGCTGATGGCCGCGCTGGAGGAGCTGACGCGGGGCATCCTGCTGCGCCACTACCCGTCCGTCCCCGCGGAGCGCATCCGCCTGGTGCTGGTGGGCAACGCGGTCCTGCCGCAGACGGCCACGAACCTCGCCGCCTACGCCAGGGAGCAGCTCCTGCGGCGCGGCATCCAGATCGAGACCACGCGGGCGGCCGAGGTCTCCGCCAAGGGGCTCCACCTGCAGGACGGCCGCCTCATCGAGAGCGCCTGCGTCATCTGGACGGCCGGCAACCGGGTGAGCCCCGTGGTGGCGGCCCTCCCGGTGGCCCGGGCCCGGGATGGCCGCGTTCTGGTGAATGAGTTCTTCGAGGTCGAGGGCGCGCCGGACGTCTACGCCCTGGGAGACAACGCGCTGCAGATCGACCCCCACACCAGCGCGCCCTACGTCGCGACCGCGCAGGTGGCCATCCGCCAGGCGCGCGCCCTGGCCGAGCAGTTCGAGGCCAAGCTGACCGGCCGGCCGCGCCGGCCGTTCCGCTTCAAGCTGCTCGGCGAGATGGTGCCGCTCAGCCGGCACACGGCGGTGGCCGACCTCCGCGGCCTGAAGCTCCTCGGCTTCCCGGCCTGGCTCATGTGGAAGACCGTGTACATGCTCAAGCTCCCGACCCTGGCGGCGCGCCTGCGCGTCGTCCTGGACTGGACCGTCGAGCTGTTCTTCGAGCGCGACGTCTCGGAGCTGCGGGTCCACGGGGAGCGAGGGGAGTGAGATGACCACCTACGGCCGCAAGGGCTCCCGCCTGCCGCGCTGGCGCCGCCTGGGCTGGCGGCTGGGCGCCAGCCTCCTCCTGCTCGTGGCCCTCGCCATCCTGGCGAGCGGCCTCCTGCAGTACCGGGCCGAGGCGCGCATCCTGCGCGAGTCGCTGGGCGGGCTCCTCCTGAACATCGCGCGCACCGGCGCGCTGCTGCTGGACGGCGACCTGCACGAGGCCGTGGTCCGGGACGGGCGCACCGACACGGAGGCCTACGCCGCCGTGCGCGACCGCCTGGCCCGCATCCAGGCGACCAACGGCCTGGGCGATCCGGTCTACACGCTGTCCGACGTCCGGGGGGACATGGCCCGCTTCGCCGTGATCAGCCACGGCCAGGAGCCGGTGGGCAAGGAGTACCGCCTGGCGCCGGCGATCCAGCCGATCCTGCGCCAGGTCCTGGCCGCGGGCACCGCGGCCTACACGGACGTCTACACCAACGAGCACGGCGCCTGGATCACGGCCTTCGCGCCCGTCCGGAACGGTGCGGGCCGCACGGTGGCCGCCCTGGACGTGGACTACCGGGCCGACGTCTACCTGGCGGAGCTGGCCGCCGCCCGCCGCCGGCTGTACCTGCACTCGCTGGTGGGCGCCCTGCTGGCCCTGGGCGTGGGCGCCGCCCTCGCCCGGCGGATCACGGGCCCGCTGGGCCAGCTCGCCGGGACCGCCCGGCGCGTGGTGGAGGGCGACCTGACCGCCACGGTTCGCATCGCCGCACGGGACGAGATCGGCATGCTGGGCAACGTGTTTGCGCTCATGATCGACCGCGTGCGCGTCTCGCACCGGAGCATGGTGGACGTCCTGGTGCGCACGCTGGAGTCCCGGGACGGCGGGTTCGGCGCCCTGGCGCGCCTGGCCCGCGCCGCCCGCGCCATCGCCGAGCGCCTGGACCTCACGCCCGCACAGCGCGAGTCGCTGGAGCTGGGGGCCCTGCTCCACGACCTCGGCGAGATCCGCATCCCGGAGGCGCTCCTGCACAAGCCCGGCCCCCTGGACGCCGGCGAGCGCCGGATGCTGGAGCAGCACCCCGCGCTGGGCGCGGCCATGCTGGAGAGCGTGCCGCTCCTCACGCCGGCGCTGGACGTCGTGGCGGCGCACCACGAGCGCTACGACGGGACCGGCTACCCCGGCCGCCTGGCCGCCGAGGCGATTCCGCTCACCGCCCGCATCGCGGCCGTCGCCGACGCGCTGGACGCCATGACCCACGCCCGGCCGCACCGGCCGCCCCGGCCGCTGGCCGCCGCGCTGGACGAGGTGCGCCAGCAAGCCGGCCGGCAGTTCGACCCCCGGGTCGTGACGGCCACCCTCGCCGTGCCGGCCGGGCAGTGGGCGGAGATCCTGGGGGTCCCCGCCGCGGACGAGCCGGCGGCGGAAGGTGTAAAGTCCAGCGACGCCGTCGCAATTCGGGCTTGACGCGGGCTTCGCTAGCCCCGGAAGCTGGTCCATCCACAACGTGCCGCGGGATTCCGGGGGCCGCCATGCAGTTCGCGCTCGGTCTCGGACTGACCAACGAGTGCAATCTCGCCTGCCCGCACTGTTACCGGGACACGAACGGGCTGCAGCGGCTCACGCTGGCCGAGGTCCGCGCCATCCTGGACCGGCTGCCGGTCGCCTCCGCGAACCTGGGCACCGGCGAGAACGGGCTCCATCCCGAGTTCCTCCCCATCGTCGAGGCGCTCCAGGCGGCCGGGATCAAGGTCAGCCTGACCAGCAACGGGCTGTCCGTGGCCCGCCTGCCCATGGCCCTCCTGAAGGGCTTTCACGAGATCGAGTTCTCGTTCGACCACGCCACGCCCGCCGGCCAGGATGCATTTCGCGGCCCCGGCGCGTGGGGCATGGCCATGCGCTCGCTGGAGCGCGCCCGGGAGCTGGGCGTGGAGGTGACCGTCCTGGCCGTCATGATGGCCACGAACTACGCCGAGCTGCCCGCCATCGGCCGGCTGGCGCGCTCCCTGGGCGCGAACTTCCGGGTCAACGTCTACCAGCCGGTGCGCACCGACCGCTACACCCTCTCCTACGAGCAGTTCTGGGAGGGCTTCCGGCGGACGCTGGCGGAGTTTCCGCTCCTCAGCACCAGCGAGCCCGTGCTGCGCGGCGTCCTCGGCCTGCCCGAGGGCGGCGGCTGCGGCTGCGGGCGGCGCACCGTGCGGGTGACGCCCGGCGGGCGCGTCCTGCCCTGCGTCTACTGGCCCGCGGCCGGCGAGCCGCTGGCCCGCCTGCTCGAGCTGGGCGCGGCCATCCTGGACGCGCCGGACTTTCGCGCGTGTCGCGGGGCGGCCGCGACCTGCGCGGCCTGCGCGCCGGGCCAGGGCTGCCGCGGCGGCTGCGCCGGGCGCCGCGCCCTGGCCGGGCGGCTGGCCGGCCCCGATCCGCTGTGCCCCTTCGCCCGGGGGGAGACCCTGCGCCTGGACTTCCAGCTCGCCCCGCACCGCGAGCTGGTGAAGGTCGGCAGCGCCTGCACCACGGTCTTTGCGACACGGTAGAGCCATGCGGAATGCGGGATGCGGCATGCGGAATGAGAACACCCGGACCGGTGACGCACTCCAATTCCGCATCCCGCATTCCGCCTTCCGCATTTGCGCCATCATTCCCGCCCTGGACGAAGAGGACGCCATCGGCGGCGTGGTGCGCGCGCTGGATCGGGCGCTCGTGCACGAGGTCATCGTGGTGGACAACGGCAGCCGGGACCGCACCGCGGCGCGGGCGGCGGCGGCCGGCGCGCGCGTCGTGCGGGAGGGCCGCCGCGGGTACGGGCGCGCCTGCCTGGCCGGGGTCCGGGCGGCCGGCGAGGCCGACGTGCTGGTCTTCCTGGACGGCGACGGAGGCGATGTGCCGGAAGAGGTGCCGGGCCTCCTCGCGCCGCTCCTGCGCGGCGAGGCCGACCTCGTGCTCGGCTCCCGCATCCTGGGCGTGCGCGAGCCGGGGTCGCTCCAGGGGCACCAGCTCTGGGGCAACCGGCTCGTCCTCCGGCTGCTCCGGCTGCTCTACGGCGTCCGGCTCACGGACTTCGGTCCGTTCCGCGCCGTGCGGGCCCCTGCCCTCCGCGCGCTCGGCATGGCGCACCCGACCTACGGCTGGCCCATCGAGATGGTGGTCAAGGCGGCCAGGTCCGGGCTGCGCATCGCGGAGGTGCCGGTGCGCTGCCGGCGGCGCGTGGGGCGCTCCAAGGTGGCCGGCACCCTGCGGGGGAGTCTCCTGGCCGGCTACCACCTGCTCGCCACCGTCCTGCGCTACGCCCGGAGCAGCCGATGAGCGGGCCCTGCGGGCACCCGCCGCTTCCGACGAACCTCTACTTCGAGGTCACGAACCGCTGCAACCTGCCCTGCCGGACCTGCGTCCGCACGTTCAATCTGCATGAGCCGGAGCGGGACCCGCTGCCGCACGAGCTGAAGCAGGCGGCGGGCGCCCTGCCCGACCTCCGGCGCGTGGTCCTGCACGGGATCGGCGAGCCGCTGCTGAACAAGAACCTGCCGGAGATGATCCGCTTCGCCAAGGCGCAGGGCGCCTGGGTGCTGTTCAACTCGAACGGGATCCTCCTGGACGGCGCGTGGCAGGACGCGCTCATCGACTGCGGCCTGGACGAGCTGCGGATCTCGCTGGACGCCGCCACGCCGGAGACGTTCCGGAAGATCCGGGGCGCGCCGGCCCTCCCGCGCATCCTGGCCAACCTCCGGCGCTTTGTGGCCAGGAAGGCGGAGCGCGGGGTGGCCCATCCCCGGCTCTCGCTCTGGATGGTGGCCATGCGGGCGAACATCGCGGAGCTGCCCGGCCTGGTCGACCTGGCGGCCGAGCTCGGCGTCCCGGAGGTCTACTTCCAGCGCCTGGTGTTCACCGGCCTCGGCGCGGCGCAGCGGGACCAGTCGCTCTACGGGCAGGCCGACGGCGAAGTGGCGGCCATCATCCGAGAGGCCGAGGCGCGGGCCGAGGCGAGCGGCGTGGCGCTCCGTGCCTCCGGCGCCACGAGTCCCCTGGGGAGCCTGGCGCAGAGCCGCGAGCCGCGCCCCTGGTCCCGCTGCCGGCGGCCCTGGACCTCGACGTACGTCACGGCGCACGGCAAGGTGCTGCCCTGCTGCATCGCCCCGTTCGCGCACCGGGACTTCCCCGGCATGGTCCTGGGCGATCTCGCCCGCACCTCCCTGGAGGAGGTGTGGCGGGGGGAGGCCTACCGCCGCTTCCGGGAGCGCCTCCTGAGCGACGACCCCCATCCGTGCTGCCAGACGTGCGGCGTGGGCTGGAGCCTGTGACGGCTGCGGAAAACGGCCCATCTGCGGACACCCATCCTCCGGATGGGTACCCCGCCAGTACGCCTGGGCCCACCCTTCGGGCGGGTGTTCCGGCCTGTGGCGGGGCGCCTTGCGTCTGGACCGTCTTGAGCAGCCTCTGCCTGGGTGG
>JBHGAX010000058.1:0-15372 GCA_041946635.1 Methylomirabilales bacterium (SeqCode) | reverse complement strand
CGGACCTAGTTCAGCTGCAACCCGCCGCACACGTTGTAGGTCTGGCCGGTGATGTAAGCGGCGTCGTCGGACGCGAGGAACGCGTAGACGGCCGCCACGTCCTCCGGGGTCTCGATGCGGCCCAGCGGAATCGCCGCCACCCGCGACTGGAGCATGCTGCCGGCCGGCTTCCCTTCCAGGGCGGACCACTCGCGATCGATCCCGGCCCACATCTCGGTGTCCACGATGCCGGGGGCCACCGCGTTGACCCGAATGCCGTGCTTGGCCAGGGCCAGCGCCAGGCTCTGGGTGATGGCCACCACGGCGAACTTCGACGCGCAGTAGTCCACCAGCATCGGCTTGCCCGAGCGGCCGGAGATCGAGGCGGCGTTCAGGATCACGCCGCCCTTTCGCTTCACCATCTCCCGGGCCACGGCCTGCGAGCAGAAGAACACCGCCTTGGCGTTGAGGTCGAGCGTCCGGTCCCAGTCCGCCTCGGTGAGGAGCAGCGGATCGCGTACCTGCGTGATGCCCGCGTTGTTCACCAGGATGTCGATCTTCCCGAAGGCCTGCAGGGCCGTCTCCACCATCCGCCGGATATCCTCCATTCGCGTCACGTCGGTCTGCAGCGCCAGCCCTTTTCGGCCCAGCGCCGCGATCTCCTCCGCGGTCTTCCGGCTGGCCGCGAGGTCCAGGTCGGGGACGAGCAGGTCGGCGCCCTCCCGCGCAAACCGGAGGGCGGTGGCCTTTCCGATCCCGCGCCCGGCGCCGGTGATGATGGCGGTTTTCCCTTCGAGACGCATCCGAACCTCCAGGTCAACCCGTAACGCGTAACGCGTAACCGGAAAGAACAGAACCTTCGGGCCCTTGCCCATCACGCGTTACGCGTTACGCGTTGCGTCTTAGCCCTTGACCGCCCCCATGGTCAGGCCGCGGACGATGTGCTTCTGGATGAAGAGCGAGAGGATGAGCACGGGGAGCGTGATGATGGTGGCCGCGGCGGTCAGGCCGCCCCAGTTGATCTCTTCGTAGGACAGGAAGTTGTAGACCGCGATGGGGAGGGTCCGGGTCTTGAAGCCGGCGATGATCAGCGAGAAGAGGAAGTTGTTCCAGGAGAAGATGAAGCTCAGGATGGCCGTGGCCACGATGCCGGGCTTCACCAGGGGCAGCGCCACGCGGAGGAACGCCGAGAAATTCGAGCAGCCGTCGATGCGCGCCGCCTCGATCAGCTCGCCGGGCACGTCCTCGAAGAAGCCGATCATGACCCAGAGCACCAGGGGCAGGGCCACGATCAGGTGGGTGAGGATGAGCGCCGTGTAGGTGTCGATCATCTTCAGCTTGGTGAAGAGGATGAACCAGGGGATCAGGTAGGAGATGCCGGGCGCCATGCGGGCGGTGAGGATCGCCAGGGCGATCCCCGTCTGCTTGAAACGGGCCACCGCGTAGGCCCCCGGGAGGCCGAGGACGAGCGCCAGGCCCGTCGAGCCGAGCGCGACGACCATGCTGTTGAAGGTGAACGTGAAGAACGGGTTCTTGATGAAGACTTCCCGGTAGTTGTCGAACGTGGGCGTGAAGACCCACACGGGCGGGTAGGCGGTGTTCTGGACCTGCGTCTTGAAGGACGAGAGCAGCATCCAGAACAGCGGGAACAGGAAGGGGATCAGGATGGCGAGGAGGAGCGCGTACGTCCACGGCCTCTCGCCCGACCCGCGCAGTGTGTGCATTCGGTGATCTTCCCGGCCCTCGGCCGACGCTCTTCCCTCTGCGTCTCTGCGGTTCACGTGCTCACCACGAGCCCCGGCGCACCTTGATCAGGATCAGGCTCACGCCCATGACGAGCGCGAACAGGATCACCAGGAGCGAGCTGGCGTAGCCGATGTGGAAGTAGAACAGGCCGACCTGGAACGTGTAGACGTTCAGCGTCTCGGAGGCGAAGCCCGGCCCGCCCGCCGTCATGACGTAGATGATGTCGAAGGTCTTCAGGCAGTCGATGGCCCGGAAGAGGAGCGCCACCATGATGGTCGGGCGGAGGAGCGGGAGCGTGATGCGCCAGAACATCTGGGCGGGCGTGGCGCCGTCGATGAGCGCCGACTCGTAGGGCTCCAGGGGCAGCGTGGCCAGGCCGGCCAGCGTGATCAGCGTGATGAGGGGCGTCCACTCCCAGGTGTCCACGATGGCGAGCGCGGGGATGACCAGGGTGGCGTCGCTCACCCACTTGAAGGGCCCCAGCCTCAGCAGGCCCACCAGGTAGTTCATCACGCCCAGCGTCGGGTTGTACATCATCATCCAGACGAGCGCGATGGCCACCGGGGTCGCCACCATGGGCAGCAGGAACACCGAGCGGAAGAACCCCTTCCCGCGAAACGGGCGGTTGAGCAGCAGCGCCAGGGCGACCCCGAGCACGACCTGCAGGCCGGTCGCCAGGGCCGTGAAGTAGAGGGTCAGCCAGAAGGCGTTCCGGAAGCGCTCGTCCTCGACGAAGGCCCGCTGAAAGTTCGCCAGCCCGACGAACTCCGGCGCGGTCACGCTGCTGGCGAACCAGGAGTGCAGGCTCATGTAGAGCGTGTAGAAGACGGGGAACACCATCAGGATGAAGACCACCAGCGCGGCGGGCGCCGTGAAGACGACGACCGGATGGCGCTCCGCCAGGAGCGCCCAGCGGCTCCCGGCGACTGGCGGCGCCGCCGCGGCGGGCTCGGTCGGCTTGGCTGGCATGCGGCTCCTGACGAAAACGGAGGAGGCCCGGGCGGGCCTCCTCCGGCGAATCGTTGACGCTCGGCGGCTACTTCTTCTCGGTCTCCGCCATGATGCGCTTCATGTCCGCCGCCGCCTTGTTGGCCGCGGCCTTCACGTCCCCGCCCTGGATCGAGGTCACGATGGCGGCCCCCACCGCGTCTCGCACCTCGGCCACCGCCACCACCGGCGGGTTCCAGAGCGGCGTGCCGATGCGCGAGCCTTCCGCCAGCGAGTCGGCCAAATCGCCGGGCACCTTGGACCGGCCCTTGGGGTCCTTCCACACGGAGTCGCGAGCACCGAGCACGCCGCGCTCGCTCTGAACCTTCAGCACCTGGTCCTTGTTGGTGGCCCACTGCAGGAAGAGCCAGGCCGCCTTCGCGTTCTTGCTGGACTTCGGGATGCCGAGGCCCCACACCGCCACCGTCGAGCCCGGCTGCCCCTTGGGCCCCTTCGGGAAGAGCGCGTAGCCGATCTTGCCCTGGACCTTCGACTTCTGGGGATCCTCGACCACCACCCAGAGCGAGTTGGCGTCCAGGTACATGGCGGCCTTGCCCTGCGAGATGATGCCGCTCGCCTCGTACCAGTGGTTGTTCTCGGAGCCCGGGGGGCCGTACAGGCGCAGGAGCCGGCCCCACAGGTCGATCGCCTTGATGGCCTCCTCGCTGTTGATGGCCGGCTCACGGCTGGGCGTGAGCCAGGTGCCGCCCATCGCATGCAGCATGCCGGCGAACATCGAGGTCGCCGCCGCGCGCTTGCCGCGCAGGACGATGCCGAAGCCCGGCTGCCCGTCGTCGGTCATGGGCTTGCCGTTCAGCGCCTTGGCGGCCGCCTCCAGCTCGTCCAGCGTGGTCGGCACCTTCACGTTGTGCTTCTGGAAGACGTCCTTCCGGTACATGAGGGCCACGTTCTCCACCTGGACCGGCGGCCCGATCAGCTTGCCCTCGATGACCATGGCCTCACGGGTCTTCGCCAGGAAGTCGTTCCACGCGTAGTCCGGCGAGGTGAGGGACGGGTCTTTCAGGAACTCGTCCACCGGCTGGTACCAGCCGGCCCGCATGTACTTGAGCCCCTCCTGCGCGGGCATGGTCATGAACGCGTCGATGCTGCCCGCCCCCGACGTGAGCTCGACGAGGGTCTTGGCGCGGAACTGGTCCTCCGGGTACACCTCGGTCACGAGCTTGATCCCGGTGAGCTGCTCGAACTCCTTCAAATGCGGCTCGATGGCCGTCTGCCAGGGGTGCTTGTTGAGCAGCACCCGGAGCTGCGTGCCCTTGAACTGCTGCCAGTTGAACTGCCCGGCCTCCGCGGTCGCGGCGAACACGAATGCCGCGAGCAGCCCGACGACGAGGAGTCGCGTGTGCTTCATCGGTCCCTCCTGTGCCTGGTTGGCAACGAAGCGGCCCGCCCGGATGTCCCGGGCGGGCCTTCCGATAGGCGGATTCCTAGCACAGGTCGCGCGGGGAATCAAGCGCAGGTGGGACGCTCGAATTTCGAGCCTACGATCCAACGGGTCGTGCCGTCGACGGCGTGGTCGCGTGCGGCGCAGCGGCAGGCCAGTGGCCGGCTCGCCTCATGCCGCCCTTCGGTTCGGCCCGAGCGTGGTGAAACGAGGCTACGCTCGGGGCGAACGGAAGTCAGCCGGCGACTCAGGGCCGGCGGGGCTCCGTCTCGTCCAGGATGGCCTGGAGCTTGCGGTTCGCCGCGGCGGCGACGGTGCGGGCGTCGCTCCCGCGGACGACGGCCTCCAGGGCCTCGCCCACGGCCATCCGGCCGCCCGTCACGGCCACCATCGGGGGCGCCCACTGCGTGACGCCCACGCGGCCGGCCTCCAGGAAGGACTGCGCGAGGTCCGCGGGCACGGGGCGCGGCGTGGCCGCGTCCTGCCAGGTCGACTCGCGGGCCACCAGCACGCCCTTCTGCAGCGCGCGGCGGACCATCTCCGGCCCGGCCGCCCACTGGCAGAAGAGCCAGGCGGCGCCCGGGTTGGCGCTGGTCTTGGCCACGGCCAGGCCGCGCACGGCGAGCGTGGTGCCCGGCCCGCCGGGCCCGGCCGGGAAGACCGCGTAGCCGATCTTGCCCGCCACGCCGGACACCTTGGGCTCCTCCAGCAGCGGGTAGATGGAGCTGCCCTCCAGGTACATGGCCGCGCCGCCGGCCATGAAGAGGGCCGAGGCCTCCTGCCAGTTGAACTCCCGCACGTTGGGCGGCGCGTAGCTGCCGAGCAGCCGTCCGAAGAGGGCCAGCGCCTCCACGCCCGCCGGGCTGGTGAGCGTGGCGTCGCCCTTGCCGCTCAGCCAGCGGCCCCCGTAGGCGTGCAGCAGGGCCGCGTAGAGCGAGGTGGCGGCGCTGCCGTTGCCCCGGGCCACCAGCGCCACCCCGGGGCTGCCCCTGCCGTTCATCGGCTTGCCGTGCAGCAGGCGCGCCGCGGCCTCCAGCTCGGCCAGCGTCCTGGGGACGGCCACCTGGTGCGCCTGGAAGAGGTCGCGCCGGTAGAGCAGGGCCAGGTGCTCGGCCATGAGGGGCGGCCCCAGGAGCGCGCCGTCCACCTCCATGCCGGTCCGGGCCCGCGGCAGGAAGTCCGTCCAGGCGAACTCGGGCGCGGTGCGCGCCGCGTCCCGCAGCAGGTCGTCCACCGGGCGGATCCGCCCCATGCGGAAGTACCGCGGGCCGTCCAGCGCGGGGACGGTCATGAAGACGTCCACGCGGCCGGGCTCGCCCAGCGCCTGCTCCAGCACGTCCCAGAGCTTGGGCTGCGGATACGCCTCCACCGCCAGCTTGATGCCGGTGAGCTGCTCGAACTCGGGGAAGTGCTGCTGCATGACCTGCTGCCAGTGATTGTCACCCAGCAGGACGCGCAGCGTCACCCCCTCGTGCTGTCGCCAGTTGAACGCGTCGGCGGGGGCGGCGGCGAGGAGCGCGAGCGCCAGCGCCAGCCCGATCGGCCAGCCGCGTCCCACGGCCCGTCGTGTCTGCATGCCCATTCCTCCTCTGTCAGTCTGTCAGCGTGGCGCGGTACCGGTTCGCCGGAGCGCGGCGACCGGGTAGAGCGTGCCGCGCCAGACCACGCCGCCGCGGGCCAGGACCAGCACCGCGGAGCGCAGGATGGCGTAGAGCAGCACGGCGATGCCCGCCGGCTGGAAGAGGGCGGACCAGAGGGGCAGCCCGGCCTCCGCCGCGTGGGCGGCCTGCAGGGCGATCGGCAGGGCGGCCGCCGGGATCCAGAGCCCCCGCCCTCCCGCCAGGAGGGCCAGCAGGGGGACGATCAGCAGGAGCGCGAGGCCGGCGCAGGCCGCCAGCGTCTTCCCGATGGAGTAGTCGAGGCTCGCGAACGCGTTCTTCTCCAGGCCGGCCACGATGCCCCGGAGGCCGACCTGCCAGCGCAGCGACAGGAGCGCCTCGCCGCGCGCCAGGACCTGCCGGAGACCCTGCTGCTTCACCCGCCGGCCCAGCTCCAGATCGTCCACCACCTCGGTGGCCAGCGCGCGGTGCGTGCCGATGCGCCGGTAGGCCTCGCGCCGGATGAGGTTGAAGGCGCCGATCCCGACGAAGGCCCCCGACTCGGGATCCGCCGCCCGCCAGGGCCGCAGGGTCAGGCCGAAGAGCAGGCCGAAGCAGCCCACCAGGATCGGCTCCCAGAACCCCGCCGTCTGCGTGTGCGGGGTGAGCACCAGGTGGTCCGCGCCGCGCGCCTCGGCGAGGGCGACGGCGGCCTCCACGGCCCGCGGGTGGAACACCACGTCCGCATCGGTGAAGAGCAGCCACTCGCCGCGCGCCCGCCGGCTCCCCACGTCCAGCGCGTGCGTCTTCCCGAGCCAGCCCTCCGGGACCGCCTCGATCCGCACCACCGTCAGGCGCGGCGAGCGGAGCGCGGACAGGATGGCAGGCGTCGCGTCAGTGGACCGGTCATCCAGGACAATGACCTCGAGATCGGGATAGGTCTGGGCCAGGAGCGCGGGCAGGGATCCGGGGAGCGCCGCCGCCTCGTTGCGGGCCGGGACGATGATGGACACGGCCGCCCGCGGCCCGGGTGGCGGCGCGGCCGTCAGTTGCGGCAGGTGTCGCCTGCCCAGCAGCGCGTCGAGTGTCATGGCTACCCATGCGCAGAGGATGAGACCGGCGAGCGCCTGAAAAGCAAAGCCCATGCCACGATCCCGGGTGTGGAGGCGAGCGAGTGGGTCGGGTCTGTCCGGTCAGTATAGAGAGCCGGGACGCCGCCTGTCCATCCCGCGTGGGGGCTTTTGCTTGCGCGGGTCCGGCGCGCGAGGTAGCATCTCGGATCGTGAATAATCGCAGGTCAATGGCGTCAAAGGTTTAGATGCATGGAGGGGCTCGAGGGGCCGGAGGATGATCGGCAGCTGGTCGAGCGGGCGGCGCGCGGGGACCGGGAAGCCTTCGGAGTCCTGGTGGAGCGGCATCAACACCGCGCGTTCAACCTCGCCTACCGGCTCGTCCGGAACCGCGAGGACGCCCTGGACGTCGCCCAGGAGGCCTTCGCCCGGGCCTACGCGTCCCTCGGCAGCTTCAAGGGGCAGGCGAGCTTCACGACCTGGCTGCACCGCATCGTGGTCAACCAGGCCATCGACTGGCTGCGCCGCGGGCGACGAACCGAGGCGGCGTACGACGACCAGCGACCGGCACCCGAGGACGCCGCGGCGGACCCGGCCGCGCCCGACGACCCCGCCTCCTTGCTCCAGCACAAGCAGGTCCAGGCGCTCCTGGCGGAGGGCCTGGACCGCTTGCCCCCGGCACACCGGGCGGTGCTCGTCCTCCGCGAGGTCGAGGGGATGAGCTACGACGAGATCGGGCGCGCCGTGGGCTGCTCGCTGGGGACCGTGATGTCCCGGCTCTTCTACGCCAGGCGGAAGCTTCGCCAGGCGCTGGAGGGCCGGCTGGAGGAACTGCGCTGACGCGGCGCGGCCACGAGGGATGATGGCGGCACTGCTTCATGTCCTGCATCGCCGGCTTGGCCGGCCCGACTACTGGGGTTGCGCCGCGGGAGAGGCATCCGCTGCGGAGCGCGAGCGGGTCGAGCGGCTGGCCGGCCGCTGCCCCGCCTGCCGGCGGTCGCTGGAGGCGGCGCGCGTCGCCGCCGCGGCGCTCGCCGCGACGCCGGCCGTCCGGCTCACGCCGGCCGAGGCGGCCCGCCTCCGGGCGGGGGTGTTCCGGCGCATCCAGCAGGCGGCGGCCCCCGCGCCCGCGGCCCGGCGGCATCTCCGCGAGCTGCTGGCGGATCATCCCCGGATGAGCCTCGCCTCCGCCATGGCCACCCTGGTCATCGCGCTGGGCTTCGTGATCGGCCCCCTGCTCGGCCGAGACTCGCCCCGGCCGGCCGGGCCCGAGGTCGTCTCCGTCGAGGCGGGGGAAAACGCCTCGGTCATGGTCTTTCAGCGTCCGGGCAGCCCCGTGCCCGTCATCTGGGTCTTCGAGCAGCCGGGGAGTTGAGCTTTTTCTCCGGTGACAGCCTGCGGGCCCTAGGGGGAATCCGATGCCCCTCACGTGGGCGGTTGCCGCGCTGCTGCTCCTCGCCGTCGCGCCGGCCGCGGCGCAAGCGCAGATCTCGCTCCGGGCCCAGGTCATCTACGCCTCGAACCAGGCGGGGGGCGTGGACGGCCGGCTGTCCGGCCTGTCGGCCGAGCTCCAGACCTTCCGGTATTCGTCGTACAAGCTGCTGCAGGAGCTGCGGGGCTCCGCCGCCCTGAACCAGACGTGGCGGAGCGGCCTGCCGGGCGGCCGCAGGCTGGAGGTCACCCCGACCGCCATGCAGGGCGGGCAGGCGACCCTGGCCATCCGCGTCCTGGCCGGGGGGCAGGCGGTGCTGAACACCAGCGTGCGCCTCCGGAGCGGGGGCCCGCCGGTTCTTGTCGGCGGATTTCGCCACGACGAGGGCTTCTTGATCATCGCCCTGTCGGCAAGCTGAGCAGGCCCGGCGCAGCGGCGGACGGAATTGCTCGCCGGCCTCGAAACACCGGCGAGGGCCCCGCCGTACAACGGTACAGACGAGGCCGGAAGGTGGGAGGCCAGGTGGTACGACAAGGAGGTCGTCCCATGCGGCGCAAGCTGGTCGTCGCGGTCCTGCTGGGCGGGCTGCTCCTGACGCTGGTGCCGGCGGACGCGCTGGCCAGAAACCGGCACGGCGGGCACGGCGGCAGCGTCTGGACGGGTATCGGCATCGGCGTGGGCTCGGTCATCCTGGGCGGCGTGCTGCTCCACGCGCTGACCGCGCCGGCCTACTCGGCGCCGCCGGTGATTTCCACCCCGCCGCCGGTGGTCTACACGGTGCCCCCGGCCGTCTACGCGCCCCCGCCCACGGTGTACGCGCCCCCGCCCCCGGTGTACGCGCCTCCGCCCGTGGTGCAGCACCGCTGGGTGCCCGGCCACTACGAGGACCGCTGGGTGCCGACCGTCGAGTGGGAGCCGATCTGGGTGGAGGGCCATTACGAGAACGGCACCTGGGTGCCCGGCTACTGGAAGGAGCGGGTCCGGGAAGGCGGGTACTGGACGCGCGTCTGGGTCGAGGGCGGCTGGCGGTAAGGGCGGGGGTCGGGGGAGAGCCGCAAGCGAGCCGGCGTTCGGGATCCGGCTGGAACCGAGAGCATGCACGCGAAACCCCGGGCAGGCGCCCGGGGTTTCGTGCGTCTGGCCGCCCGCAACCCCGCGCACCGCGCCGGGAATTCCCTTGCGCGCCCTGGAGATTGGGGCTATACATACCTGACGCTTTTCCCCGAACAGCAGCATATTCCTGCCCGTTTTCATCGCACGGGATCCAGAGATGGATAGTGTCATCGGGATCGCAGTCACGTCGTTTCTCGTCGGCCTGTCCGGCGCCATGATGCCGGGCCCCGTCCTCTCCGTGACCATCGGCGAGACCGTGGCCCGGGTGCGGGCCGCGGAGCCGGGCCAGGGCGAGGGCCCCGGGCGCCCGCAGCTACGGGCGGCGCTGGCCGGCCCGCTGGTGGTGCTGGGCCACGGCCTGCTGGAGATCGCCCTGGTCGTCGCCGTGCTCCTCGGCCTCGGGACCCTGCTCACGCGCACCCCCGTGGTGGGCGCGGTCGGGCTCCTGGGCGGCGCGGTCCTCCTCTGGATGGGCTGGGGCATGCTCGCCAGCCTGAGCACCCTGCGGCTCGACACGGCCGCGGCCGATCGACGCATGCACCCCGTCCTGGCCGGCATCCTGACCAGCCTGTCCAATCCGTACTGGGCCCTCTGGTGGGCGACCGTCGGGCTGAGCTACATTGCCCTGTCGCTCCGGCTGGGCTGGGTCGGCCTCACCTTCTTCTACGTGGGGCACATCCTCTCGGATCTGGCCTGGTACAGCGCGGTCAGCCTCGCGCTGGCCATGGGGCGGCGCCTGATCACGGACCGCACCTACCGGGGGCTGGTGACGGCCTGCGCCGTGTTCCTGGTCGGCTTCGGCCTCTACGTCGGCTACGCCGGCGCGCGGCTGCTCCTGGCCTGATCCATGGCGCTGGGCGACCTGGGCTCCCTCCGGGGCATCCTCTTCGACATGGACGGGGTCCTGGTCCGCCAGCGCCTCGACTTCCCGGCCATCAAGCGGGAGATGTTCGGCGATACGGAGGGCTTCATCCTGGAGCGGATGGCCGGCCTGTCGCCCGAGGCGCTGGCGCGGGCGGAGGCCATCCTGGAGCGGCACGAGACGGAAGCGGCCACCGCGGCGGAGGCCATGGACGGCGCCACGGCCTTCCTGGAGTGGATGGCCGCGCGGGGTCTGCGGAGCGGCCTGGTCACGCGCAACAGCCGGAAGAGCGTGGCCCTCATCCAGGCACGGCTGGGCCTTCGCTTCGACGCGGTGGTGGCGCGGGAGGACGCGCCCCCCAAGCCCTCGCCCGAGCCGGTCTGGCTCGCCTGCCGGGGGATGGGCGTCCTGCCGGGGCAGGCGCTCTTCGTGGGGGATTTCGAGTTCGACATGCTGGCCGGGCGGCGCGCGGGCGTGCGTACCGTGCTGCTCCGCAGCGCGGCCTGCCCGGCCTCGGCGCAGGCGGACCTCGAGGTGGATTCGCTGTCGGAGCTGCGGGCGCGGCTGGCGGCAGCGCAACCGGGAGCCGCGGGGCTGGACCCCGCTGCGGGGCAGCCGGAGGAGGAAGGACGATGCGCGAGCGGCAGGTAATGGGAGCAATCGTGGGTGCGGGCCGGAGCCAGCGGCTGGAGGGCGCCTTCACGGCGACGCTCGGCGTCCTGGTGTTCGCGGTCCTCATGATCCTCGGGGCGCACGTCCGCATCCCGCTGCCCTGGACGCCCGTGCCCCTCACGCTGCAGACGCTGTTCCTGTCGCTGGCCGGCGCCGCGCTGGGCGGGGGTCTGGGCGCGCTGAGCCAGGCGCTGTACCTGGGGCTCGGCGCCAGCGGCCTGCCGGTCTTCACGGGCGGCGCCGCCGCGGCGGCCCTCCTCGGCCCGACGGCCGGCTACCTCATCGGGTTCGTGCCCGCGGCGGCGCTGACCGGCCGGCTGATCCACCGGACGCCCGCCCCGGGGATCCTCCGCATCTTCGGCGGCATGGCGGCCGGCATACTGGTGGTCCACGCCTGCGGCGCGTTCTGGCTGTCCTGGAGCTGGCAGCTCACGCCCGGCCAGGCCCTCCTTCAGGGCGTCGTCCCGTTCATCCCGGGCGACCTGCTGAAGGCCGCGGCCGCCGCGGCCCTGTTCCGGGGCTACCGGCGGATGGCCCGCCCGCGCAGCTCCTAGGAGGTCGGGCCCGCCCGACACAGGCATGCGTCGAGCCCCGCGCCGCATTCCGGACTGGCTGGTTGGACTGGCGCTCACGGCGGCGGTCCTCGTCCTGGCCTGGATGCGGCCGGTGTTCTTCGAGGGGCTGGAGGCGCGGCTCTACGACGGCCGGCTGGCCTG
The DNA here is from genome assembly GCA_041946635.1 of Methylomirabilales bacterium (SeqCode). Lineage (GTDB taxonomy): Bacteria > Methylomirabilota > Methylomirabilia > Methylomirabilales > 2-02-FULL-66-22 > 2-02-FULL-66-22. The sequence goes on along the minus strand of JBHGAX010000058.1, from coordinate 3,795 downwards.
GCTGGGCCCCCGCGCCCCCGTCCAGAGCCTCGCCATCGTCGCCATCGACGACGAGTCCATCGCCAAGCTCGACCGCTGGCCCTGGCCGCGGGAGCGGCTGGCCGGCCTGGTGGAGAAGCTCTCCGCCGCCGGCGCCAGGGTGATCGGGCTCTGCCTGATCCTGTCCGAGGCGGCGGCGGAGCGCGCGCTCCAGGCGCTCCGGACGGTGGAGCAGCAGTTCCGGACGCTCGGGCCGGTGAAGGGCGGCGCGGCGTTCCTGCTGGCGCTGCAGCGGCTCGCGGCCTCGCTGGACCACGACGCGCGGCTGGCCGAGGCCGTGCGGCGAGCCGGCAACGTCGTGCTGGCCGGCTTCGGGGCGCTGGGCGCCGGCGCCCCGGCGCCCGCGCCCGTCCCGGACTTCGCGGCGGCGAGCCTCGTGACGCGGCTCCGCCGGTCCGCGAGCGGCGTGGCGGCCCGGGTGCCGGCCGCCACGGTCGTCACCTGGCCCCTCCCCGCACTCGCCGCCGCCGCCGCGGGACTCGGCCACATCAACCGCCTGCCGGATGCCGACGGGGTCACCCGCTGGGAGCCGCTGCTCATCGAGCGGGGCGGGCAGGACCTCCCGCACTTTGCCCTGACCGTGGCCGCGCGAAGTCTGGGCATCCCGCACCAGCGCATCCAGGCCCCCCTCGGCGAGACGGTGCACCTCGGCCCCATGGCGATCCCGACCGACCCCGCCATGCGGCTCCTCGTTCCCTACGCCGGGCCGGGGCGGACGGTGCCGCGCTACGCGGCCTTCGACGCCCTGAACGGCAGGATCGCGCCCGCGGCCTTCCAGGGCAAGACCGTCCTCGTCGGCGCGACGGCGCCGGGGCTGGGCGACGTGGAGGCCACGCCGTTCGACCCCGTGTTTGCCGGTGTGGAGAAGCACACGCAGCTCGTGGCGTGGGAAGAGCTTGGAAAGATTCCGGTGGACCAGGAAATGCAAAGCCTGCGCTACAGCCTTGCCCTGTCCAAGGATCCGGCCCACCGCTTCCAGACCGGCGCCGAGGCGGCCAAGACGCTCTCCACGCTGAGGGAGCGGCTCGACGCCGCGCTGGCCCAGGCCGGCCGGGCGGGGCGACCGGCATGAACGCCCGGCTGGAGTACGTGGCCGCGGCCCGGAGCGATGTGGGGCGCAAGCGCAGCGGGAACGAGGATGCCTTCTGCCTGGCCCCGGCACTGGGCCTGTTCCTGGTGGCCGACGGGATGGGCGGGCACGCGGCCGGCGAGGTGGCGAGCCGCCTGGCGGTGGAGACCGTCCAGCAGGCGGTCGCCCGCTACCTGGCGGGGGAGGAGGCCGCGGTCCTGCGCGATCCGGACCCGAAGCTCTCGCCGGCGGGCAACGCGCTGGTGGGCGGCATCCGCCTCGCCAACCGCGCGATCTTCGAGGCCGCCAGCCGGCGGCCCGAGTACGAGGGCATGGGCACCACGCTGGTGGCCGCGCTCTGCCGGGACGAGACCGTGACGCTGGCCCACGTGGGCGACAGCCGGATCTACCGCGTGCGCGGGGATGCCATCCAGCAGATGTCGCGCGACCATTCGCTGGTGCAGGAGCAGGTGGACGAGGGTCTCCTCACCGCCGTGGAGGCCCAGGACTCGGCGCTGCGGCACCTGATCACGCGAGCCCTGGGCATCCGCGGCAGCGTGGAGGCGGACGTGACGGAGGCCGGGGCGGAGCCGGGCGATGCCTGGCTGCTCTGCTCGGACGGCCTGTCCGATCTGGTCGAGGACGAGGAGATGCTGGCGGCGGTGCGCGCCCACGCGGATCCCGACGAGGCGTGCCGGGCGCTGGTCGAGCGCGCGAACTACCGCGGCGGGGACGACAACATCACCGTGCTGATCGTCCAGGCCCGGCCGGGCGCCCAGACCTCGCGCTTCTCGCGGCTGCGCGGGCTCTTCCTCGGCTGATGGCTCCCGGCCGAGAAGGCGGGGACGGCGGCCGCGCGGGCCGCCAGGCGCAAGGAGGCGTGATGCTCAGCCCAATCTTCCCCCGGACGGCGGCGCTGCTCGAGGCGAAGGCGTGCCCGCTGGCCAGGTTCGATGCCCTGTTCGCCAACATCACGCAGGGCCGCCGCGTGGGCGACGGCTACTTCGTGCAGGCGCACCCGGACGGGAGCCGGCTCCTGTTCGTGGTGGGCGGGGCACCCTACGGCGTGGGCCTGCTGGCGGGCGAGGTGCGGCGCTTCCTCGACATCCGCGAGTTCTTCACCGCCTACCGGAGCAGCCCGGAGGCACCCCTGGCGTTCTACGCGGCGGACAAGCGGCTGCTCCTCGGGCTGATGGTCTGCTTCCAGCACCGCCCGGCGCGCCTCTTCCCCGAGTCGGCGCTGGGCGACGCCGTCATCAAGGGGCTGGAGGAGCACGGCGAGGACGCCATCCTGTGCCTCCGGAGCGGCGACGAGTGGGGCATCACGCTGTGCGCCAAGGGGCGTCCGGTGGTGAACTACTTCCCGCCCTCCGGCGCGCACGCGCTGCAGATGGGCACCACGCCCAGCGAGCAGCTGCTGGCCTACCTGGCCACGCTCTCGCCCGGCGTGGAGCTGTACGCCGACACCCGCGTCCGCCCGGCGACGGACGTGATCGCCCTCACCCCCGAGACGCGCGGTCGCCTCAGCCAGATCTTCCTGGGCCCCCAGGCGGTCGAGCCCGAGCCGATCCTGGCCCTGGAGGTCGAGCCGGCCGCCCCGCTCCCGAGCGTGGAGGCGCCGCCCGCCCCGCAGCCCGAGCCGGAGGCGCCGCCCGCCCCGCCCGTCGAGCCGCCAGTTCAGGATCCCCCGCTGCCGCTCCTCGAGGCGTGGTCCCCCGGCCCTTCGGAGCCCGAGCCGGCCGCCCCGCCGACGCTCGCGCCCGCCCCCGAGCCGACGCCCGTTCGGGCGGCCGAGCCGATGCCCATGCCGGCGGCCGGGGCGGCGCCCGAGCCGGTGCGCGTGCCGGCGCCCGAGCCCGCGGCTGCGAGCGCCGCCTCGAGCGCGGCCGGGGCGAAGGCCGTGGCTCCGGAGATCCAGGTGTTCGTGGGCGAGCGGCAGATCGGCACGTTCTCGCTGGCGGGGGGCGAGGTGACGGTGGGCCGGACGCCGGGCAACACCATCCTCATCGAGAACCCGGGCGTGTCGCGCCGGCACGCCGTCATCCGCCTGGAGGGGGGCCGCGCCATCCTGGAGGACCTGGGGAGCGCCAACGGCACGTTCGTGAACGGCCAGCGGATCAGCCGGCACGAGCTGGCCGAGGGCGACGAGATCGCCATCGTCAAGCACCGCTTGCTCTTCCGGCTGCCCCGGACCGGGGAGCCGGCCGCCAAGGCGGAGCCGCTCCTCGATGGACAGAAGACCATGTTCATCGACTCGGGGACCGTCGCCCAGGCGGTGGCCGGACGCCAGCCCGGCCGCGGGGAGACGGCCACGCCGGTGCTCCGCCCGCGCCTCATCCTGCCCGACCGGAAGCTGTCCCTGGAGGACCAGCGCGAGATCACCCTCGGCAGCGGGCCGGACTGCGACGTGCAGCTCTCCGGCATGTTCGTGGCGCGGCTGCACGCGAAGATCGTGGGACAGAGGGAGGGGGTGTTCAAGCTGGTGCACGTGGCCGGCCTGGCCGGGACCCGCGTGAACGGCGAGAAGATCAGCGAGCACCTGCTCAAGCACGGCGACGAGATCGAGATCGCCAAGCAGAAGATCCTCTTCCGGCTGGAACGTTGAATACCGCAAGGGCGCGGAGGCGCAGGGGCGCCGGAAGGACCGTACGCCGCCCCTGCGCCTCTGCGGCGGTTCCCCACCCCCC
>JBHGAX010000057.1:0-18035 GCA_041946635.1 Methylomirabilales bacterium (SeqCode) | reverse complement strand
GCGCGCCGCCCGCAGATGGTCGTTGGCAGCGCTGACGTACTCGCAACCGCATCCGACAGCCGGAGGGGAAAGATGCGCCTGGACTGGACGCCGTCGCGCGGACTGCTGCTCTTGTGCCTGGCCGTCGCCCCGGGCCTGCTCGCGACCCCGAGCCTCGCCGAGCAATCCTTCAGCATGCAGGCGCCGCCCCCGCCGGCCTTCACGTACAGGGTGGCGCCGAACAACCAGCTCATCAAGCCCGGCCCGGCGACGCTGCGCTTCGCTCGAAGCGATCCCGGCGCCTCGTGCGAGAAGGTCGTCGAGGTCGGCGTCAACGCGGGCTCGCAGAGAGCGTACCCCGGCGGAGCGGCGCCAGGCCGCGGCGATGCGAACGCGGCGCTGTACACCTCCCCGGTCGGCGGCGGGGGAGGCCTGTGCAGCTTCGGCTATCAGGACAACGCCGTCGCCTTCGCGGTCCCCCCGCACGTCGACGCCGGCATCACGAGCACGCTGGCGAGCACCTGCATGGCGAGCGTGCCCTTCACCGATCCCGGGAGTTCCGCCCCGCGCTACGTTCCCCGCCGGCAGACCACGACCCAGCGCAGTTCATTCGCGTACAAGGTCTTCCTGCGGAAGGCGAACGGCGAGTACGAGTGGCGCGCGCCTCGGCCGTGCAGCGACACCACGCCGCACTGGTGCTGGATCGAGGTCGAAACGATCTGCGAGGCAATCCCGAACCGGCCTCCGCAGCCTGAAGCGATCGAGGTGATGCCGGACAGCCTGCCTCCCGAGGGCGGCCAGGTCCGCATCCGGGTGATCGCGTTTGACGATCATGGCGTGAGCCAGGCGCGGGCAAGGCCGAGCATCCAGGGCGAGAGTACCGTCTTCGCCCCCGTGAATCTGCGTCGCGCGAGCGGCCTGGGGCGGACGCCCGGCGGGGAGAACCGCAGCCAATGGGAGGGGATCTTCACCGTTCCCCCGAACCGGATCCGCAGCGCCCGGACGATCAGCTTCACGTTCGATCTGCTGGACTGGGACAACGCGGGGACGGGGATCGCCGGCGCGGGCACCAAGCGGGTGCAGCAAGCGGTCGGGCGCGACTTCACCCCGCCCCAGGTCCTGGGGTTCCAGGTGACGCCGCAGCAGATGCAACCTTACGGCGGGGACGTGACGCTCAGCGTGAAGGCCTCCGACAACCTCGGCATCTCCACCGTGACGGCGCTGTTCCGCGACCCGAACGGGCGAGAGGTCAGCGCGCCGATGCCGCTCGCGGCCGGAACGCCGACCAACGGCGAGTGGAAGGTCACGCAGGCGCTTCCGTCAAATACCACCAGCGGGTTTCTCACCTACGCGGTCAAGGCGACCCTCGTGGATACCGATGGCAACAGTGTCGAGACCGGCCTCAAGAGCGTGGGCGTCAACAACGACAGCGTCCCCCCGCAACTCCTCTCATTCACGCTGACTCCGCAGGCGCTTCCGTCGGCGGGGGGCGATGTGATGCTGACCGTCAAGGCGTCGGACAACTCCGCGGTCCAGTCCGTGACCGCGCACTACACCAAGCCCGGCGGCGCCGAATCCACCATGCAGGTGCCCCTGGCGGGTGGTACGCCCAGGAACGGCGAGTGGAGGGCGACCTGGAGGGAGCATCCCAACATGGGCAGCAGCCCGCTCGTCTCCAGCGTGCGGGTGACCGTCCGGGATGCCACCAGCAACGCCACCAACAGCCAGCCGCTCACCATCACGGTGGCTCCCGTGGCTGCCGAACCGGCCCGCACGCCCCCGCAGTTGCTGTCGTTCACCGCCACGCCGGCGGTGGTCGCGGACGGCGGTGAGGTCACCATCAGCGTCCGGGCAGCCGACGATCAGGGGGTCAAGGCGGTGACCGTGCTGCTCGTCCAGCCCGACGGGCGGCAGCACCCGATGCCGCTTCCCCTCGTCGCCGGCACGGCCGCGAACGGCGAGTGGAGGGCGAAGTGGACCGCGGCCGGCAACAAGCAGAGCAGGCCGTACACGTACACGATCAAGGCCGCCGTGACGGACAGGGGCGACAACACCGTGACGAGTCAGCCGGTCACCGTCACGGTCACCCCCCGGGCGTCGTCGGCACCCGCAGGGCGCCCGGGGGCCACGCCCGCTGCACCGTCGGGGCTCCGATGATCGGGAAAACGGGCTGGACCGTACCTGCGACAGGGTTCGGCTCGCGCTGACCGTTGTCCGGGCGGGCAGCAGCGTCGTGACCAGGAGCCGATCCACCGGAGGGTCCGATGTCCCGAGGCAGCCGCGTGCTGGTGGTCCTCGCCTGCTCCATCGGCCTGCAGTGTCCCGAGTTCGCCGCCGCCCAGCCGTGGCCGCTACCGCCCGAGGGGACGACGATCAGACTTCGGGGCACCACGCAGGTGTACGTGATGCAAGGCGGCAGGAAGTCCTTCATCCCCGACCCGGAGACGTTCTACTCGCGCGGGCACCAGTGGGAGCAGGTGATCGAGCTGGACCAGCCGGTCCTGGACAGCATCCCGACCGGGCTGCCGATCGCCTCGGTAAAGCAGAAGTTCCAGTACACGCCGCCGGGCGCCGCGGCCCCGGGGCAGCCGGGCGCGGCGCCCTTCGGCGCGCAGCCGGGGATGCCGTTCGGCGCAGTTCCCCCGGCCGCAGGCATGCCCGCCGCGCCGGGGGTGCCGGGGATGCCGGGCGCCCCGGGCGCCTCCCAGATGCCCGGCTTTCGGCCCTTCACGACGAAACCGGGCGGAACCCTGCTCGGCCAGCCGGGGCAGGCGGGGCAGCAGCCGGCCTTTCCGGGGCAGCCGGGCGGCCAGCTCGGCGGCTTCGCGCCGCCGGCGCCCGGCGGCTTCCCGGATCAGTTCGGGTCCGGCTTCCCGTCACAGCCTGGGCCGGGCCCACAGGGGCAGTTCGGCCCGGGCTTCCCGTCGCCGCCGGGATTCGGCTCGCCGGATCCCCATGGCTCGGGCTTCCCACCTTCGCAGCCCGGGTTTGGCGCGCCCGAGCAGTTCGGCCCGGGCGTGCCGCCGCCCCAGCCGGGGTTCGGCGCGCCGGATCCGTTCGGCTCCGGCTTCCGGCCGCAGCCCGCAGCGGCCGCCCCCGGTCAGCCGGCGTTTCCTCCCACCGGGCAGGGCACGAGCACGCCGGGCTTCGGGCAGGGTGGATTCCCGCCTCCCGCCGCGCCCGCGATCTCGGGACAGGGCGCGCTGCCGCCGGCGCCTGGATCATCGGCGCCTCCGCCGGCCTCCGGCCAGGCGCCCTGGACGCCCACGGTGCCCGCTACACCGGCCACGCCGGCGACCCCATCGGTCGCGGGCCCGCCGTCACACCCGAGCGTCCCCGCTCCCCGCGTGGCGCCCCCCGTGGTCCTGCCGTCACGGCCCGCGGGCGGCGTTCCGGCGCTCCCGCCATCTGCCCCGCCGGCCCGTGCGGTCCCTCCCGGCTCGGCCGCGGCTCCCGCGCAGCCGTCGTCGTCCGGCGGCGCGCCGCCAGCCCGGGGGACGCCCGCGACGCCGGCGACGGGCGCGCCCGGCACGCCGGTACGCCCGCCGGCCGGCCCGGCGACCCCGGCGCAGCCGCGATCGGTGGCTCCGCCCGTCGTCGCCCCGCGGATCGCGCCCTCCGCCCCGGCCGTGGCCGCCCCGCAGCCCCGACCCGCGCCGCCCGTGCCCCCACGGGTGACGCCCCCGGCGGCCCAGGCGAAGGACCGCAGCGCGCTGGACAGACAGGTGGAGGCGCAGAAGGAAGCGGCGGACGCCGCGAGGACGCAGTCGCAGGGCGCAACCGGTCAGCCGGCCGGCACGGCCGAGAACGGCGGCGAGCGCCGCACGGCGCCATCCGGCCGAGGAGGCACGCCGCCCCCCGGCGCCGGTATCCCGATCCGCTGAGCCCGCTTCCCCCGAGGTGACCATGCTCCCGCGTGCACTGACCGTGGCTTGCCTGGCGGTGTGCCTGCCCCTGGTCGGCCTCCCGCCGTCTGCAGGGGCGCAGCTGCCGGGCGCCCCGCCGCACATCGAGCGCATCCTCAAGAAGCTGCAATCGGGGCAGAGCATCGGCACGCAGGAAGAAGCGGCGCTCGAGCGGTGGGGCGCCTCGATGGAGCAGGCGGCGGGCCGGGACGGCGTCTTCGGCACCACGGATGGAGCAGCGGGCCGGGGCGAGCCGGGCGACGGAGAGCTGGCCTGGCCCACGCGCGTCGCGGTCAAGGACCTGCCCGCGCACCCGCCCTCCCGGGAGGCTTACGTCGCACTGGTGAAGGAGGTGGCGCGGGCCTACGGGCAGAAACTGGGCAAGGCCCGCGCGCAGACGGACAGCCTGCTGCGCGTGGCGCGCCGCGACAGCGATGGCGCGAACCTCGGGGCGGCGCTGCTCTCGATCGGGGCGGGATCCGCCGGGGTCTACGCCATGACCTGGAGCGCACTCCGGAAGCCCGATGACGTCCTCACGGCGAGCAACCTGGGGGTCGCCCTCAGCGGCATGGGGGATCACCGGCGCGCCCTCCTGGTGCTGCGCTACGCCGAGACGGCGAAGCCGAACGCCCCGCTGATCCTGCTCAACCTCGGGTGGACGCACTTCAACATGGGGGACCCGACCGGCGCCAAGCGCCACTTCGAGCGCGCCGTGTCCGTCGCGCCCCATTACGCCTCGGCCCACCTCGGCCTCGGCCTGGTGGCCGCCTGGCAGGGCGACGTCGCCACCGCCCGCGCCCACCTGCGCCGGGGGCTCGCCGGCGGGTACTCGCGGGCGGCCGCGGCCGCCTACCGGACGGTCCAGGGAAGCGGCCGGCGCGCCGGCCAGGGCGGCGGGGCGCCCTCGCCCATCGCGACCGAGCGCGACCGCGGTGCGATGCCGTCCCTGCCCGATCCGCCGATCTATCCGAGCATGGCGCGCATGGCGCGGGCCGGCGAGCCGCTCCAGCGCGCGGGCGCCGCCCTGGACCGGCGCATCGCCGAGCTGCAGCAGCAGCTGGAGTCGCTGCAGGCCGCCCTCGGCCGGCAGATGACGGCGGCGGCCGGGACCCGCGGCGCCGGCGTCTGGCTCCCGCGCCGCTTCGAGAAGGAGCTGTTCCTCCTGGAGGACATCACGGTCCTGGTGCTGGGCGAGCCGGGGGAGCTCGGCGTGGCGAGCCGCGCGGTCGCCAAGGAGTTCGAGGGGCTGGAGCAGCGCACGGCACGCGCGCTGCCGGGAATGGAGGACGAGGCGCGGCGGATGGAGCGGACGATGGAACAGCGGGAACGCCTGCTGCAGCAGTACCAGGCCGAGATGGACCGGCTCGGCCGCGAGCAGGCGAGCTTCGAGAAGTGGGATGCCGGCATCTCGGAGCAGATCGAGCGCTGCTACAGCCAGACCGGCGGGCACCTGGGGGGCAACGAGGCCGAGAAAGCCTGCGCCCGGGCGCTGCAGCGCCAGCGGAACGAGCGCTGGCACGCGCTGCAGCGCCAGGAGCAGCAGCTGCAGCGCAAGTACGACAAGCTCCTCGGCGAGCAGCAGTTCCAGGCGGACCAGGGCGTGCACCGGAGCTGCGTCCAGGAAAAGCGCATGCTGGACGACGCGTACACCACCCAGTACAAGGCCTGGAAGGCGCAGTGGGACGCCTACAAGCGCGCCATCCCTGACTACTACGCGTTCACGAACCCCGTGCTCCAGAAGATCTACGACCCGACGCTGAACGAACTGCTGAACGTGGATCGCGAGCTGAAGGTGCTGCTGGACTACCGCACAATCCTGCAGATGGGGGGCGACCTGCCTCGCCTGCTGGAGCGCTACAACGCGCTCCAGTGCGTCGAGCCTCAGCCGCCGCAGCCACCCGAAGAGGTGAAGGAGCCGAAGCTCGAGAAGAAGCGGCCGCAGCCGTGCCCGTTCAAGAAGCCGTTGGCGCTGGACATCGGCGTGGCGGAGGTGGAGCTGGACTGCCAGCACTTCAAGCTGGAAGCTGGGCAGGGGATCATCGGCTCGGTGGAGCGCGACTTCGTCAAGCACGAGACGACGCTCGGGCTCGGCGTCGGCCTGGACGCGGACGCGGCTGTGGTGGGCGCGGGGGGGAAGGCGATGGTCAAGATGACCGTCGGCCCCGGCGACGAGGTCCGGGATGTGACGCTCGTCGGCTCGCTCGAAGGCAAGGTCGGTGCCGGCCCGGGGGTCGGCGGGGAAGTCGAGGCGAGCATGTCCTTGCTGGAGGGCGGCCCGCCGATGGATATCCGGGGCGGCGTGAAGGGCGCCGCGATGTCGCTCGACTCGCTGGCGGAGTAGGGCGGCCTGCGCGCACCCGTGCGGAGCGACGGCGAGCAGGTTCAAGCAGGTTCGCAGGGAGCACGGAACCCCTTCCGATGCGCTCGAAGAATCCCTCGTAACTTCCGATGAGCAGAACGACAGTGCCCGGGAAGGCGACGCTCCGCGTCGGGACCTCGGGGTACCAGTACCCGCACTGGCGACACGTCTTCTACCCGAAGGGCGTGCCGGTGGCCCGGTGGTTCGAGCACTACGCCAGGCACTTCGACACGGTGGAGCTGAACAGCACCTTCTACCGCCTGCCGGAGGCCTCCACCTTCGCCGCATGGCGGCGGCAGGCGCCCAAGGGCTTCTGCTACGCCGTGAAGTTCAGCCGCTACGGCTCGCACCTCCGCCGGCTGCTCGGGCCCGAGGCGCTCCTGGAGCGCTTCTTCGAGCGCGCCAGCGCGCTCGGCCGCACGCTGGGCCCGATCCTGGTGCAGCTCCCTCCCAACTGGCGCTGCGACGTGGCGCGGCTGGAGGCTTTCCTGGCCGCGGCACCGCGGCGCTATCGCTGGGCGGTGGAGTTTCGCGATCCGCGCTGGCTGTGCGAGGAGGTCTACGAGGTGCTCCGCCGCCACCATGCGGCGCTCTGCCTGCACGACATGATCCCCGATCACCCCGCGGTGCGCACCGCCGGCTGGACCTATGTGCGCTATCACGGGGAGCGCTACGGCGGCTGCTACTCGCCGGAGCAGCTCGCCGCGGAGGCGCGGCGCATCCGGGGCTACCTGAACGCCGGATGCGACGTCTTCGCGTACTTCAACAACGACGCCGAGGGCTACGCGGTCGCCAACGCCCTGGACCTGCGCCGGCGGGTGCTGGAGGCCTGACGCGGGACCGCGCGCCAAACCTGTCTCGACCCACATCCCCCTTTGCCAAGGGGGCGGGGTGCAGCCTCGGCCCGGCCGGATCCATTTGCCGAGCTGGCACCGCACACAACCCCCGCGTCAGCGCTCCATCCGACCGGCGGGGGCGCCGAAGGGATCGTCGAGCGCCGGCACCGCGAGCGAGTATTCGACGGCGCCGGGGCCGGCACAGGGACACACGAAGCGCTGGATGCGGGGGAGCAGGGCGGCCACGGAGACGGCGCCGTTCCAGAGGGCGGGGATGTAGCTGTGCTGCGTCCCGCTGACGCCGTCCTTGTGCACCGCCACGGCGTAGAGCCGGCCGTCCCGGCCCTTGATCATCAGCGGCCCGCCCGACATGCCGGGCGAGGTCGTGCAGTCGTGGCCCCAGAAGCCGGCCCCCGCGCCCGGCGCCCGCCCGGCGATGGAGCAGCCCTCCTCGATCCAGACCCCTTCCCGGTAATCGCGGTCCGCGGGGTAGCCGCCGGAGATGATGGCGCCGGGGGCGGCGACCAGCGCCTCCAGGCTGGTGGACCAGAGCCGGATGTGGCCGTAGTGCCTGCCGACGCACTCGCTGAGCTCGAGCAGGCCGTAGTCCTCGGTCCGGCTGTTCGGGTCGCGAGGGTCGAACTGGCCGAGGGCCACGACGCGCGCCCGGACGACGTGCCCGAAGGAGGCGCCGAGCCCCTGGCCGATCAGGAACGTGAGCCGGGCGCCCGCCAGGGCCGCGGGGTCCTGCGGATAGCCGGCCAGCATGCGGAAGCGGGGCGTCCCGACGACGTTGTGCGCCGCGGTCAGCGCGTGGCAGCGGCTCACCAGAAAGGCGGTACCCTGCGTCCAGAGTCGCTCGTCCAGGCTCTCGTTGGCCAGCACCCCGATGGGTGCGTAGAGCGAGCCCGGAGCCCGGCTGTGGGGCACCTGGCGCTCCCCGCGGACCACCGCCGAGCGGAGCCAGGGCTGTGTGCCGAGGGCATCCGCCGGCGCGCCGGCGAGGGCCCGGCTCCCCGCCGCCAGGGCCAGCAGCATGCCGATGGCGATGACGCACATCCCCCCCGGCGCCCGTCGTTGCGTCACCCTGTCCATGCAGGCTCCTTTGTCTGGGTCCGGTATTCCCTCCCTGCAACTCGTCTGCCGAACGAGCCGGCTGGGCCGGAACGTGAAACCGCGCGCCCCCCGTGCTTGGCGGCAGGTGTCGTCCCATCCGACGGGAATCCGTTACGTACCCGTGTAACTTTCGTCCGGCGGCCGGTCCGCATCGCAGTTGTCCGGATGACCGAGCCGCTCCCGGCCCGGCGGCCTCCGCGCCTCCGTCCCCGTTGACACCTGCGCGTCTCCCCCGTAGCTTCCGCCAATCCAGGGTCTTGGCAGTTGCCCGGGCAGGTGGGCTGCCACGCGGCTGTCCGTGTGGCTCCTCGGGGTATGCGCCCGACGCGTCCGGTGCGCGGGCAAGGAGGCGGGCGGGTGCAGGGCCGGCGAGGCACGACGGCGGCGGTCCTCCTGGCGGTGGCGGTCCTCGGCCTGGGGAGCGACGCCGCCGCGGCGCAGGGCTCCCCCCGCTACGTTCCCGGGGAGATCCTGGTGAAGTGGGCCCCGGACGTCTCGGAGCCCGAGGCGGGGGCGGCGCGGGCCGCCGTGGCGGGACTCACGCGCCGGATGCTGCACCGGCTCCGCTGGGAGCACCTCGAGATCGATCCGACGCTGGACGTGCCCGCCGCGGTGCAGCGGGTCCTGCAGCAGCCGGGCGTCCTGTGGGCGCAGCCCAACTACCTGCGCCGCGTGACGGACACCACGCCCAACGACCCGTCCTACGCCAGCCAGTGGAGCCTGCCGCGCATCGGCGCGCCCCAGGCCTGGGACCTCCGGACCGGCGCGGCCGGGGTGATCGTCGCCGTGGTGGATACGGGCCTCGCGGCGGGCCACCCGGATCTCGCCCCGAACCTCTGGGTCAACCCGCGGGAGATCGCGGGCAACGGCGTGGACGACGACGGCAACGGCAAGGTGGATGACGTCTCGGGTTGGAACTTCGTCGCCCAGAGCAACGACCCGGCGGACGACGACCCCGACCGCCACGGCACGCACGTGGCCAGCATCATCGGCGCACGGGGCAACGACGGCGCCGGCATGAGCGGCATTGCCTGGAGCGTGAAGCTGCTGCCGCTGAAGACCTGCAACCAGGACGGCTGGTGCCGGAGCAGCAACATCGCGGCGGCGGTCGAGTACGCCACGCAGGTGGGCGCGCACGTCCTGAACGCCAGCTTCTCGGGTCCGGACTACAGCCAGGTGGAGCGGGACGCCTTCGCCGCGTTCCCGGGCCTCGTCGTGGCCGCGGCCGGCAATGGCACCACGGGCACGGATCTGAACGCCACGCCGGTCTACCCCGCCTGCTTCGCCGCCGCCAACATCGTGGGGGTGGCGGCCAGCGATCGGGACGACGGGCTCGCCTACTTCAGCAACTTCGGCACGAGCTGCGTGGAGCTGGCCGCCCCGGGCACCGGCATCCCGGGCGACGGCGCACCCGATGCGGCCGCGGATCTCATGAGCGGCACCTCGGCCGCCGCGCCGCACGTGGCGGGCGTGGCGGCCCTGCTGGCGGCGCAGGAGCCCAACCGGACCACGGCCGAGCTGCGGGCCGCGCTGCTGGAGGGCGTGGAGGTCCGGGCGGGCCTGAGCGGCAAGGTGGCGACGGGCGGGCGCCTGAACGCGTATCAGGCGCTGCTCGGCGTCCGGCCCCTGGACCCGACGAGCCTCGCCGGCATCGCGGCCGACGGCCGCCGGGTGGTGCTGAGCTGGCAGGACAACGCGGCGGGGGAGACCCGGCACGAGGTGCAGCGGCGGCGCGCGGCCGACGCGTTTGTCGCGGTGACCGAGACGCTGGCCGCGGACAGCGAGAGCTACACGGACGCGGCCGTCTCGGAGCGCACGGCTTACACCTACCGGGTGCGCGCCTGGAACAGCGGCGCGGCCTCGGCGTTCTCGAACGAGGTGACGCTCACGACGCCGCTGGCCGGGCCGACGGGGTTCACGGCCATGCGCGCCTCGGCCACCGCGGCCGCCCTGCAGTGGGCGGACAACTCCGGCGCCGAGACCGGCTACGAGATCCAGCGGCGCACGGGGGCGGGCGACTTCGCCCCGCTGGCCAGCCTGGCGGCGAACGCCACCAGCTACACCGACACGGGCCTGGACGCCGCGGCCACCTACACCTACCGGGTGCGGGCCGTCGGCCCCGACGGGGACTCCGCGTTCAGCGCCGACGCCACCGCCGTGGCGCAGACGGCGGGGGAGTCCACGGGCGGCGGGGGCGGCGGCTGCTTCATCGCCACGGCGGCCTACGGCTCGCCCCTGGCGGCGGAGGTGCAGCGCCTGCGCGACATCCGGGACCGCTACCTGCTGGGCCACGCGCCCGGCCGCTGGCTGGTGGCCGCGTACGAGCGGCTGAGCCCGCCGCTGGCTGCCTGGATCCGCGACCGCGACGCGGCGCGCGCTGGTGCGGGCGGCGCTCCGGCCCGTGGTCTGGTGGGCCGGCCTCACGCTGGCTGCGCCGGCCGCCGGGGCGCTCGCGGCGGGCGTGCTGCTTTTTGCCGGGCCCGCCCTCGCCTGGACCTGCCGGAGCCGGCGGAGGAAGTGGAGGAGTCCATGACGTCGAAAGACCTGCGCGCCCCGCGGCCGCGCCCGGCGTGGATCGCGGGGGCCCTGGCCCTGGCCGTGGCGCTCTCCCCGTTCCCCGGGACGGGGCACGCAAGCCTGAAGACCGACCGCAGCACGGCCACCCTGACGGACTCCTCCGCAGAAGTGCTCTTCCGCGAGCCGATCCGCTACGCGGTCTTCGTCCGCGAGCCGGACCGCACCCGCCACCTGCGCGCCAAGGGCGACAGCCTGCTCAGCCGCGAGCCGCAGCGCTTCGTGAAGATCGAGCGGGTGGAGCCGAAGGGGATCGTCTACCGGACCGAGGCCGGCGGGCCGCTCTCCCGGCTGCGCGCGGGCCTGGAGGTCCCCGAGCTGCCCGGGTTCTTCCTGCAGGACACCGTCCTGCTGGAGCACCTGTCGTACCGGTATCGCAGGGTGGACCGCATCAGCAATCCCGACCCGGTCCTGGTCCTGCTGGACGGCTCGGCCGCCGTGCTCGAGGTCGAGACGCTGCCCCGGCCGGTGCCGGGGCCGCCGGGACAGGCCGAGGCGCCGGCGGCACCCGCGCCCGGCGCCCGCGCCGCCCTCGACGAGGCGCTCCTGAGCCGCGTGCGGATCCAGCCGCTCGGCCCCGAGGAGTACGAGCTGCACCGCGGGGAGATGCGGGTGATCCTGGACAACGCGGGGCAGGTGCTGGGCGACCTCAAGCCGTTCGTCCTGCCCGTGCTGTCCCTGCACACGGGCCTGCAGTTCAAGATCCGCTCGGCCGCGAGCGACGGCATCCTGGGCAGGCGGGGCTTCGAGATCACCAGCGCGAAGCTTGCCGGCCGGGCGGGCCTGGAGGCGGGCGACGTCATCCTGAGCGTGAACGGACGCGCGGTGGACGGCTTCAGCAGCCTCTTCCAGATCTACCAGGAGCTGAAGCGGGACACGGCCACGCCGCGCATCGACGTGGAGCTGGAGCGCGATGGCCGGCGCCTCACGAAGACCTACTGGCTGCGGTGAACTGGCTGGGGGAAGGCCGGAGACATTACTTGCGATTTCTCGTGTAACTGTGCGATAATCTGGCATGAATTAGTCATCGCGCCGTAGGCGAACGCCGCGCGCCCCATGAAAATCCTAGCGGTCAGCGACGAGGTGCTCGATCACCTGTACAGCCCGGCCGTGCTGGAGCGGTTCGGCGCGGTGGACCTGGTCGTCGGCTGTGGGGATCTGCCGGCGTACTACCTCGACTACATCGTCTCCATGCTCAACGTGCCGCTGCTCCAGGTACCGGGAAACCACGATCCGGCCTGCTTCCCGTTCCATGAGGACGACCCCGCGGCGTCGGCGGCGACGCGGCGGGGGCGGGGGAACATCGACGGGCGCGTGGTGCGGGAGCGGGACTGGCTCGTGGCCGGCCTGGGCGGCAGCGTGCGCTACCGGCCCGGCGTCCATCAGTACAGCCAGGCGGAGATGAGCCGCCGGGTGCTGCGGCTCGTTCCCAGCCTGCTCGTGAACAAGGCCCGGCACGGGCGGTACCTGGACATCCTCGTCACGCACGCGCCGCCGAAGGGCATCCACGACGCGGCGGACCCGGCGCACGTGGGCTTCGCGGCGTTCAACCGCCTCATGGCCCGCTTCCGGCCGCGCTATCTGCTGCACGGACACGCCCACGTCTGGCGCCGGGACACCGTCACCGAGACCCGGGTGGGCGAGACCCTGGTCGTGAACGTCTGTCCCTTCCGCGTGATCGAGGCACCGGCTGCGCATGGTGGATGATCTGGCCTCCCGGGTCCAGGCGGACTTTGCCCGCGCGCGGACCAAGGCCTTCCTGCGGGACATGCTGGCCCTGCTCTCGGGCCGCGGGCGCCGCAACGGCCTGCTGCCCTACGACCGGGTGAAGGAGAAGCTCCGCATCGGCGGGCCGATCTACCGGGGCATCCGGACCGTCCGGCTGGACCAGATCGTGGGGAGCGTCAACCGCTACCACGACTTCGACGAGACCTTCCTGCCGGCGCACGACCGGATCGCCAGCCGCTGGCAGCGGGTGGACCGCGCCTTCTACGAGGACATCGGCCTGCCGCCGGTGGTGCTGTACCAGGTGGGGCAGGTGTACTTCGTCGTGGACGGCCACCACCGGGTGTCGGTCGCCAAGGAGCAGGGGCAGGAGTTCATCGAGGCCGAGGTGCGGGAGTGCAAGGTCAAGGTGCCGGTGGGCCCCGACCTGCGGCCCGAGGATCTGGAGGTCCTGGGCGCGCGGGTCGAGTTCCTGGAGCGCACCGGGCTGGACCGCCTGCGCCCCGGCGCGGCCATCGAGCCGACCATTCCGGACGGGTACGAGCGGATCCTGGAGCACATCGCGGTGCACCGCTACTTCATGGGGCTGGACCAGCGGCGCGACATCCCCGAGGACGAGGCCGTGGCCCACTGGTACGACACGGTCTACCTGCCCATCGTGGCGGTCATCCGTGAGCGGGACATCCTGCGCGAGTTTCCCGGGCGCACCGAAGCGGACGTCTACATCTGGGTCCTGGATCACCAGCACTTCCTGTTCGACCACGGCCAGGATCTCGCCCCGCCGGCCCAGGCGGCGGAGCAGTACGCGGCGCGCCTCGTGCACTCGCTGGAGTTCTGAGCGTCTGCGCAAGAATCCTCGAAGCCGATGCTGCGCCGCCTGACCGCTCGCAGCCGATCCCCCTCAAAGGGGGCGAGGCAGTCTGGCACCCGCACCGGGGAGGCGGCGAGAAGCACCCGGATGCGGCGCGGCACGCGGCCCGCCTGCATTGACAATGGCCCGGAAATGCGTTAGAAAGCGCACCGGCCTACGCGCTGGGCGAGGCAGCGCTGGGACGGGGATGAGCGAACACTCTCCGGCGGCCCGCGCGCACACGGCGCTCGAGGTCCGGGTGACGGGGCGCGTGCAGGGCGTGGGGTTCCGGTACTTCGCGCACGAGGTGGCGCGGCGGCTGGGCGTCGTGGGGTTCGTGGCGAATGCCCGCGACGGCAGCGTGCACGCGTACGCGGAGGGGCCCCGCGCCGCGCTCGAAGAGTTCCTGCGCGAGATGGAGCGCGGGCCGGGCGGCGGTCACGTTCGCGAGGTGCAGAGCCGGTGGGCCCCGGCCACGGGGCAGTACACGACGTTCAGCATCGAGCGGACCCTGTGAAAGGAGCCACCGTGGACATCGCCGCCCTGAAAGCCAAGATCCGCGAGATCCCGGACTTCCCGAAGGCCGGCATCCTGTTCCGGGACATCACGCCGCTCCTTTCCGACGGGGCCGCGTTTCGCCGGGTCATCGACCTGCTGGGCGAGCGCTACGCGGACCAGCGCATCGATGTGGTCGTGGGCGTGGAGGCGCGGGGCTTCGTCATGGGCTCGGCGCTGGCGTACCGCCTGGGCGCCGGCAACGTGCTGGTGCGCAAGCGGGGCAAGCTGCCGTTCAAGACCTTCCAGAGCACGTACGCGCTGGAGTACGGGACGGACACGCTGGAGATCCATCAGGACGCCATCCGCCCGGGGCAGCGCGTGCTGGTGGCCGACGACCTGCTCGCCACGGGGGGCACGATCTCGGCAGCGGCGGACCTCGTGCGCCAGCTCGGGGGCACGATCGTGGAGCTGGCCTTCCTCATCGAGCTGACCGACCTGGGCGGCCGGGCGAGGCTGAAGGACTACTCGGTCTTTTCCCTTCTGCAGTATTGATGGCATTGCAGATTTCACGTCGGATTGCAGCCGGGCGACGGCGGTTCATTCCGCAATCCGCAATCCGAAATCCGCAATCGGGATCCGGCCCTGTAGCTCAGGTGGATAGAGCAGGAGTTTCCTAAACTCTGTGCCGGGGGTTCGAGTCCCTCCAGGGCCGCCAAGTCGATGGCAGATCTCAGATTTCAGATTGCAGATTGACCAGATTGCAGTGATGGAGCGGCACGAGCTCTCGTCCGGAAATCTGCAATCTTCGCGTGAAGGAGCATCATGGCAGCCGCAGTGAGCAAACAGGAGATCCGGAGGAACGCGCTGGCGGAGTGGGTCGTCGCGGCCGTGCAGTTCGTGCGCAGGCGCTGGCAAATGGTCCTGGCCGCCCTCATGGGCATCGTCGTGCTGGTGGCCGCGTGGACCGCCTATTCGTGGTACCGGGGACGGCGCGAGGCCGAGGCGCGGAAGGTCGTGGCCGACGCGGACCTGGCCCTCCGCGGGGACTCGTCCGGCACCCCGCCCAAGACCGAGGAGGCGGCCAAGCTGCTGCAGCAGGTCGCCGACAACTACAAGGGCACGGCCAGCGCCGAGGAGGCCCTCGTCCGCTTGGGGAACCTGCACTACGCGGGGGCGAAGCACGACCAGGCGGCGGAGGCCTACGGGCGGTACCTCGCCGACTACCCGCGCGGCCGCTTCGTGCTGATGGCCGCCATTGGTCGGGCCTACGCGCTGGAGGCCAAGGGCGACCTGGACGGCGCCACGCGGGCGCTGTCCGAGGCCGTGGACCGGCAGAAGTCCAACCCGCTGGCCGGCGAGGCGTACACCACGCTCGGGCGCCTGTACGAGGCGCAGAAGCGTTTTTTCAGGTTCATGCGCAGCGATGCGATAGCGCCGTTCTGGACGAGAGCGGGCACTGTCAACTTCTGAAGTATGGGAGAGTGGGGGCAAACGGGAAACTTCGGGGGAAGCCGAGGGCTAAATAGCGGCGGCGAAGGCACTTGAGGGAATATTCAGAAAATTTTCGCGATGCCCGATCCCCCCCCAAACTGTGGCAGGAATTTCGGCGTTCAGGCCGATATGGCCTATATCCCTCTGCGGGCCACACAGGAGCTAAGTGTAGGTAATGCTTAGACGAAAGCCGATTTGCGGGCTGTCATAGTTTGGGGGGGATATTGTCAGACAAGACTTTTTGTAAGTGCGCGAGAAGAAAGCGATAGAGGAAAATCGATATGCGCAGCGGCGGCAGTGGCAAATGCACGCTCAGTGCACGACGCGGGAACGGGGGGGTCACCCCTTCGTCGGACGTCCTCGTGGTGTCCTGCGCCGCGGTTCATAAGGAATAATTCGACCGTCTGTCGTCCTGGTGGGATTGAGTTTGTACCATTCCTCAGCGTGCAGCTGATCGAGGAGAGTGCCCATCAACTCCCGTGTGGTCTTTATGAGGCTCTCTAGGAAATCGCCGAACTGCAGGGGATCCTTGTGACGCGAGAAAGACCGTTCGAACGCGCTTAGAGAGATGCGCAGCGCGGAGGAGAATGGATCCAATCTCTTATCTCGGCCAGGTCCTCGATCGAACGTGTGCTCAAATACGAGGTCCTGGACCCGCTTGAGCAGCCGCTCAGCGTCTTCCTCAGATCTTCCCGCCGAAGCCGACATCATCAAATCTGTTCTACGTTGAGGACCCCGGCCGGACATCAGCCACATGAAGTCCACGTTGAAGCGCTCACAGACCTCAAAAAGAAAATCCGCCGGCGCCAGCACCTCGCCCTTTTCGTAGTTCGCCAAGACCCGCTGCGTTCCCCTACCTAACCTCTCAATGAACGCCTCCTGTGAGAGCCGATGTGTGTCGCGGATCTCAGCTATTCGGCGGCCAACCGCCCGCACCAGATCAAGATCTTCAGGAAGGCGCCTTCTTCTAGGCATCGCCGTTTTTCCTCTTGACTTAGCGAAACAACGTGAGATAGTCCTGGTGCGACGATAGCAAAGAGTTACCGCGATATTCAAGTCATTCTATCCGAGGGCGCAAGCACTAAGGGAGAGCTGACGTGGCGCAAAGGACGCTGCCCAAAATCCGGTGCTCCCGCGGCCCTCTCGGAGAGCTGCTCTCGGCCCAGCGCCGCCGGCGGGGGTTGAGCATCAGCGAGCTCGCCCGGCTCGCTGGCATCACACCGGGGCGCGCGCAGGAATTCGAGATCGGGCGTTACGCTCCACGGCGCCAGACGCTGGCCCGTCTCCTCCAGGCGCTCGACGTTCCCCAAGAGTACGTCCCGCTCCTTCGCACCCTCGCACGCGTAGACGTCCGGCTCCAGTCGCTGCAGCGCGAGCTCGCCAGCGCGTCACGCCATCTCTTCGCCGGTGAGCTGCCGGCGCTGATTAGCCTTGATGAAGGCCAGGATCCGCAGAGGGCGAGCCATGAGGACGGCGCGAAGCAAGGGTGACCGAAAGCCGCAGAGCGAGACGCCCGCCAGTGGAGCACAGAAGAAGCCGGTAGTCCTCGGCCTCATTCATGGCCGGCCGCCGAAGGGGAGGGTGCTCGGGTCGGATCAGCGCTTCGCAACGCTGCCGGCGCTCATCTTCCTCACGCGCCGCTCCCGCCTCGGGCTCAACGCCACGCAGTTCGGTCGGCTCCTCGGCGTCAGTGGCAGCCGCGTGGCCGACTTCGAGGCTGGCCGGCGGATGCCGAATCCCCGCCACCTGGCGAAGCTCGCCGAGCTCGTCGGCGTCTCCGCCGAGGCCGTGCGAACACTCGCCATCTCCGCCCTTGTTGAGCAGATCCTCCGCCGTGGCGCGTCCTCTCTCGAGCGGCTGCACGAGCGGGTCGTGCGCGGCATCGAGAGCCTGGCCGATCTCCGGCCGCTGGGGCAGAAGTGAAGCGCGCCCACCACGGGGAGCTCCCGGACGTCGAGCGGGCCGCGCAGGATCCGCGGCAGCGGGGGAAAGCGTCCGATCGGTTGGCGCTCACCGATCAGTTTATCAAGAGCGGGCTCCCCCTCGAGGAGTTCGCCGCGCGGCTCCAGGCGGAGAACCACCCGCTCAAGTCGTCCTGGGAATCCCTGCCGCTCTGGAAGCACGTCCTGGAGCGCCGCGGCCACAAGGTGGAGGCGCTGCTTCCGGACAACCTCAGGATCGAGGCCGCCACACTGCGGCTGGAGGCGGTCCGGGTCTTCGATCGCGAAGGCCCGTGGTTCGTGCCCAAGCTCACCCGGAAGCAGCGCGTGGAGCAGCTCCGCGCGCAAGGCTTCCCGCTGAAGGTCTCCGTGAAGCTGCTCGAGGCGTGGCTGGCCGCCTACGTCGCCGGCGGCCGGAAGCTCTCAGCGCTCCTGGATGGCGTGCGGGGCGGGAAGGGGAAACCGCGTTTCAGCCCGGACATACAAAAGCTCGCACTGGAGGCCCACGAGCGGCTCTCCGCCCACAACGCGGACGTGAAGGACAGCGTCCTCCGCGCGGCCCTCGTCGCCCGGGTGGGCGCGGCCCGCGCGCGCGAGATCCCCAGCGCCCCGACGCTCGGGCGGTTCGTCGCCCAGCATGCCCACCCCGCCCGGCGCGCCTACATGTTCAAGGGCGCGACCGGGTACGACGCTGTCGCCTCCCTGAAGCTCCCCTCGGACTTCGGGCACCACCGGGACGTCCTCATCATCGACCACAAGCAG
>JBHGAX010000565.1:0-1509 GCA_041946635.1 Methylomirabilales bacterium (SeqCode) | reverse complement strand
GGCCCCACCTGCCTGATCCTCACCCGGCAGACCCTGCCGATCCTGGATCGATCCCGGGCGGCCCGGGATGCCGGCGTGGCGCGCGGCGCCTACGTGCTGTCCGAGGCCGACGGCCGGCCGGAGCTGCTCCTCCTCGCCACTGGCTCGGAGGTCGCGGTGGCGGTGGCCGCGCAGGAGCTCTTGCGGCGCCGGGGCATCGCCGCCCGGGTGGTCAGCATGCCCTGCTGGGAGGTGTTCGAGCAGCAGCCCGCCGGCTATCGCGAGGCGGTGCTGCCGCCCGCCGTGACGGCCCGCGTGGCGGTGGAGGCCGGGGCGCCGCTCGGCTGGTACAAGTACGTGGGCGCCGGCGGCGAGATCGTGGCCATGACCCGCTTCGGCGTGTCGGCACCCGGCACGGTCCTCATGGAGCGCTTCGGCTTCACGGCCGAGAACGTCGCCGGGCGGGCGCTCGGGCTGCTGGGGCGATCAGGCACCTAGGCACTCGGGCGCTCTGGCGCCGCCTTGCCCGAGTGCCAGAGTGCCCGGCTGCCCGAGTGCCGCGCAGGGGAGGCGATCATGCACACGGCCGAGCTCGGCGCGTACAGCTCGCAGGTGAAGGCGGCGGTCGCCGATCTGGTGGACCGCAAGGCGGTGGAGCGCATCTGGGGCAAGGACGCCGCGCTCTGGAAATCCGACCCCGGGCACCAGGCCATCATCCGGAACAGCCTGGGCTGGCTCACGGTCATGGGCCTCGTGCGCAGCCACAAGTCCGACCTCGCCCGGTTCTCGCTGGAGGTGAGTCAGGCGGGGTTCACGCACGTCGTGCTCCTGGGCATGGGGGGGAGCAGCCTGTGCTCCGACGTCCTGCGGCTCACCTTCGGCGACGTCGCGGGCCACCCGCGCCTGCTGGTCCTGGACACCACCGATCCGGCCAGCGTGCGCGCGGTCGAGCAGGCCGTGGACCTCGCACGGACCCTCTTCATCGTCGCCAGCAAGTCGGGCACCACCCCGGAGATCGCGGCCTTCCACCGCTACTTCTTCGAGCGCATCCGGGAGCGCCGCGGCCCGCAGGCCGGGGCGCAGTTCGTCGCCATCACGGACCCCGGCACGGCGCTCGAGCGCTCCGCCGCGGAGGCCGGCTTCCGGCACACCTTCCTGAACCCCGCGGACATCGGCGGCCGCTACTCGGCCCTGTCCTACTTCGGCATGGTCCCCGCGACGCTGATGGGCGCGGACGCGCTGCGGCTCCTGGAGCGCGGCGAGCGGATGGCCGAGGCGTGCCGCTCCGCCGCACCGGAGCAGAACCCCGGCCTGCTCCTCGGCGCCACCCTGGGCGCCCTGGCCCGGGCGGGCCGCGACAAGGTGACGTTCCTCTGCTCGCCGGCCATCGCCTCCTTCGGCTACTGGGTGGAGCAGCTCCTCGCCGAGAGCACGGGCAAGGAGGGCGTGGGCATCCTGCCGGTCGAGGGCGAGGCGCTGGGCGAGCCGGGCGTCTACGGCGGCGACCGCCTGTTCGTGCACCTCAGGCTG
>JBHGAX010000564.1:0-1510 GCA_041946635.1 Methylomirabilales bacterium (SeqCode) | reverse complement strand
CCAGTCGCTCCAGGAACGCCGGCGGCAGGCTCTGGACCGCCTGCGCCACCAGCCGCTCGAACTCCTGCCGCGTGAGCCGCGACATGGCTAGGGCTCGATCCAGAGGCGCCGCTGCCGCTCCCAGCCCCACGGCACCATGCGCCGCTTGAAGAGGCCGACCAGGAGCATCCCCGCGGCGAAGCCGCCGATGTGCGCAAACCAGGCCACGCCGCCGCCCTGAAAGCTGAAGGTGAAGAGCCCGTTGATCACCTGGATCACGATCCAGAAGCCGAGCACCACGAGCGCCGGGATCTCGGCCAGCTGCGTGAACAGGCCGAGGGGGACCAGGGTCAGCACCCGCGCGCGCGGAAAGAGCAGCAGGTACGCGCCCAGCACGCCGGAGACCGCGCCGCTCGCGCCGACCATGGGGATGCGCGAGGCGGGGTTCAGGAGCGTCTGGCCCAGTGCGGCGGCCAGGCCGGACAGGAGGTAGAAGACCAGGAAGCGCGCCTTCCCCATGGAGTCCTCGACGTTGTTGCCGAAGATCCAGAGGTAGAGCATGTTCCCCGCGAAGTGGAAGAACCCGGCGTGCACGAACATGGACGTGAGGACGGTCATCTCGTCCGAGAACGCCCGGCCGACGATCTGGCAGCTTCCCGTGATGCCGCAGGGGATGAGCCCGTAGTACATGATGAACCGCTGGCCGCCCTGTCCGCCGAGGAGGAAGGTCTGCAGGAACACGAACGCGTTGATGCCGATGAGCAGGATCGTGACCAGCGGCGTCCGTGCGGTGGGGATGTTGTCGCGCAGCGGGATCATGGGCGCCTCGGAGAGCGAGTCACTCCGGCTCGGCCGGCTCGCCCGCCGGTCCAAAGAACAGGTAGCGGTCCAGGCCCCGGTTGAACTGCGTCCAGCCGGGGCGCCGGGGATCGGGCGAGGTTCGCGAGAAGCTCAGGAAGCCGTTGATCTTCCCGTCCATGTCCTCGGCGTAGTGGAGCACCAGCGCCTCCAGCGTCTTGGGGCGCTTGGGCGAGCCCCACTCCAGCTCGCCGTGGTGGCTCACGATGCAGTGGAGCAGGCGCTGGGCCAGCGCCTCCGGGAAATCCGGGATGGCCCGGATGCGCTCCTCCACCAGGAGCGTCCCCAGGGTGATGTGCCCCAGCAGCCGGCCGGCATCCGTGTAGTCGAAGACCCGCTCCCAGGTCAGCTCCCGCACCTTGCCCAGGTCGTGGAGCATGGCCGCGGCCAGGAGCAGGTCGCGGTCCAGGGCCGGGTAGTAGTCGGCCAGCAGCGCACACAGCCCCACCACGGAGGCGGTGTGCTCCAGCAGGCCGCCCAGGACCGCGTGGTGGATTCCCTTGGCCGCGGGCGCGGTGGTCCACGCCTGCACCAGGAGCGGGTCGGCCAGCAGGTCCTGGAGCAGCCGCTGGAGGTGCGGATTCCGCATCTGGTCCACGGTGCGCTTCAGCTCCCCGAGGAGCTGGTTCGGGTCCTTGTCGCTCCGGGGCAGGTACTCGTCCAGGCTCACCTC
>JBHGAX010000563.1:0-1520 GCA_041946635.1 Methylomirabilales bacterium (SeqCode) | reverse complement strand
GGCCGGCGACGCCGCATGCAAGCGCGTTGACCCACGACCGCAGCGGGGGTACCCTTCTGCCGTCCTGCCGGAACCTTCAACCCGCGTGCCGTGAGGGCCGCGCATGGCGAAGCTGACGCTGCTCTCGGCCGTGGTGATGGTGCTGATCGCACCGCTTCCCCTCGCCGCGTTTCACCCGTCCCAGTCCATCAGCGCCGGGGTCCTGACCGGGGCGTACTACCCGGCTGCCAGCGCCGTCGCCAAGATGTTCAACAGGCGGAGCCCCGAGTACGGGGCGCGCCTCACGACCGTCGAATCCGCCGGCTCGCTGGCGAACCTCGACGCCGTGCTCCAGGGCAAGAGCGCCTTCGGGATGGCGCAGGCCGACGTCCTCCAGCAGGCGGCCGAGGGTCTCGGCCGGTGGGAGGGGAGGCCGCAGAAGGGCCTGCGCGCCGTCCTCGGCCTGCACGCGGAAGCTGTGACCATCGTCGCCGCGGGCGACCGGGGCATCCAGCGCGTGTCGGACCTGCGGGGGAAGCGCGTGAACCTGGGGGCGCCCGGCTCGAGCGACCGCGCGTATGCCGCGGCGCTCCTGGAGGCGGCCGGCGTCTCCCCGGGGGACCTCAGGGTCTCCGAGCGCTCGGCCGTGCTCGCCCCGGCCCTGTTGCAGGCCAACGGCGTGGATGCCTACGTCTCCGTGGTCGGCCATCCCAACCTCGCGCTGGTGGAGGCGACCGCCGGCAAGCGAATGGTGCGGCTGATCCCCCTCGAGCCGCCGGTCATCCAGCAGGTCACGGCCCGGCATCCGCTGCTGTTTCCCGCGGCCATACCCACGGCCCACTATCCGAGCCTCGACGGCCGGGGCGGGGTGCCCAGCGTCGGCGTGCGGGCCCTCCTGTTCACGCGGGCCGACATGCCGGAGCAGATCGTCTACCGGCTGGTCCACGACGTCCTGACGAACTTCGACCTCTTCCGGCGACAGCATCCGGTGCTGCGGCCGCTCGCGCCCCGAGATGCCTGCGGCCCCGCCCCCATCCCCGCCCACCCGGGAGCCGGGCGCGCCTGCCGGGACGCGGGCGCGGCGCCATGACGGCGCAGGGCCCCACGGGCGGGCTGCGGCGCGCCGAGCGGAACGCGTCCCCCGCCCGCGCCGCGCACCGCGCCGCGCGGGCGGCGCTGGTCGCGGTTCTGCTCGTCGCCGCGCGCCTCTCCTGCCTGCCCGGCGCGGAGGCCGCCTCGGACGACTACTTCTACCCCTTCGTGAATCCCTACGAGGCCACCGTCCTCCAGCTGCCCCGCGCGCTGGAGGTGCCGTTGCCGGCCGAGGTGCCGACCAGGCAGTTCAGGCTCAAGGTGTTTCCGGAGCGCAGGGTCCCGGACGTCTTCTGGTACGAGGGGGGCCTGGTCTGCTCGCTGGCGTACCAGGAGGGGCGGGCGCCGCTGATCTTCCTGCTGCCGGGCGCCGGCGCGCGCTACGACTCCCTCAAGAGCCTCAAGCTCCAGAAGCTCCTCCACCAGGCGGGGTTCCACGTCCTGTCCCT
>JBHGAX010000562.1:0-1520 GCA_041946635.1 Methylomirabilales bacterium (SeqCode) | reverse complement strand
GCCGAGTGCCGAGAGCCGAGAGCCGCTCGGCGTCTCAGCATGAGAGCGGGGGGCGACCGCCGCCCCCCGCTCTCCGCTACTGCCCGTCAGGTGCGGGTTCGAGGTCCAACGTTCAACGTTACGTTCAACGTCCAAGGTCCAACGTTCAACGTCCCAGGGCCGAGGCTCCGTTTCCCCTCGCGTTCTTGCCCTGGCCCTCGACCCCGCTCCCGCCTTTACTGCGCCGGCGGGGTGATGATCTCCGGATCCGCAATGACCCCATGGCGCCGGAACTGCCCGTTCTTCACGATCTGGAACTGGACGGGCTTCACCACCTCGCCCTTCACGAAGCGGCTCAGCTTCCCGGTGAGGCCGTCATAGTCCCGGGTCTCCAGCAAGGCCTTCACGATGGCCTTCTTGTCCGTGCTGCCGGCCCGGTTGATGGCATTCACCAGGATCATGAACGCATCGTAGGAGGAGGCGCCCACCATGTCGGGGTCGATCTTGTAGGCGGCCTTGTAGTTCTTCAGGAAGTTCTGGACCACCGGGCGCGGGTCGTCGCGATCCAGGTTCGTGGCGATGATCACGCCCTCGGCGTCCTTGCCCGCCAGCTCGATGAACTTCGGCGAGTCGAAGCCCTCCTCGGCCAGGATCTGGACCGTGATGCCCAGCTCCTTCGCCTGGCGCACGATGAGGGCCGCCTCGTTGTAGTAGCCCGCGGCGAAGATCAGGTCCGGCTTCGCCTCCTTGATGCGGGTCAGGTACGGGCGAAAGTCCTTCTCGCCGGGGAACTTGTAGACCTGCGAGGCCACCACCTTGGCGCCCAGCTTCTCGACGCGCTTCACGAAGCCGGCGGAGATCTCGCGGCCGAAATCGTTGTCCATGTAGATGACGGCCGGCTGCTTGCTCTTGAGCGTCTTGACCGCGTACTCGCCGGCGGCCCGGCCCTCGACCTCGCCCAGGAAGCCCTGGCGGAAGTTGGACTCGCCGGAGCGGGTCACGTCCGGGTGCACCGCATAGCCCGCCACCATGGGCACGCCGGCCTTGGCGTAGATGGGCGCCGCCACCCGGGTCATGCCGCTGTAGGAGCCGCTCACCACGCCGGTCACCTGGTCGCGCTCGATCAGCTTGTTGGCGATGGCCACCGACTCCTGGGGGTTGAAGCGGTCGTCGTAGACGATCAGCTCCACCTTCTTGCCCAGCGCGCCGCCGGCCGCGTTGACTTCCTTCACGCCCAGCTCCACGGCCTGCTTGGCGCTCGCGCCGTCGGCGGCGGCCGGCCCGGTGATCGGTGCGAAGAAGCCGATCTTGATGGTCTCCTGCGCCGCCGCGGGGGCGACAAGGAGCCCCGCCAGGGCCAGGGCCGCCACCAGCATTCCGAGTCTCACGCAGGTGTGCTTCCGCATCGGTCGCTCCTCCTGTCCTGAGATCGACGATGATGGATCATGCATGGCACCGCGCGCGGGCCATTAGGCCACGGATCGCGCGGCTTCGTCAAGCCACTAGCCGGCGTGAGCCAGCCCCGAGGTCAGGCTGCTCAA
>JBHGAX010000561.1:0-1528 GCA_041946635.1 Methylomirabilales bacterium (SeqCode) | reverse complement strand
CCACCGGGGATGAGGGCGAGCCACGAACCACGAGCTGTATTTACGATAAGGTGCTGAGCATGACCGAAATTCGCTTCGGGACCGACGGGTGGCGCGGCGTGATTGCCGAGGACATGACGTTCGCCAACGTGCGCCTGGTGGCGCGCGCCATCGGGGCCACGGTGAAGGCGGACTGCCGGGGGCGCGTGCCGGTGCTCCTCGTGGGGCACGACACCCGCTTCCTGTCGCGGGAGTTCGCGCAGGCGGCCGCGGAGGCGCTGGCGGCGGAAGGGGTGGCGGTGAAGCTGGCCACGGCGTTTGCCCCGACGCCGGCCTTCTCCTACGCCGTGGTGCGCGAGGGCGCGGACGGCGGCGTGGTCATCACGGCCAGCCACAACCCGCCGGAATACAGCGGCGTGAAGTTCAAGAGCAGCTTCGGCGGCTCGGCGCCGATCGAGTTCACGCGGCGGGTGGAGGCGCGGATCCGGGAACTGCAGGCGAGCGATCAGCCCTCAGCGCTCAGCGGTCAGCGAGAGCCTCGAACCTCGACCCTCGAACCGGCCAGCAGCCATGAGCCATCAGCCATGCGCCACGAGCCGCGCGTGGGCGCGTTCGACGCGCGCCAGCCGTGGCTGGACCGGCTGGAGGAGCTGGTGGACCTCCGCCGGCTGGGCCAGCGCGGCCTGCACGTGGCGCTGGACGTGATGTACGGGGCCGGCCAGGGCTTGCTGGCCGGCCGGCTGCGCCGCGCCGGCTGCGACGTGCGCGAGCTGCACGCGGAGGCGAATCCCGCCTTCGGCGGCCTCCACCCGGAGCCCATCCCGGCCTACATGGGCGACCTGATCGAGTGCGTGAAGGGCTGGACCGCCGCGCCGCGCGCCGGCTTCGCCTTCGACGGGGACAGCGACCGGCTGGCCCCCGTGGACGAGGGCGGGCGGGTCATCACGCCCCACGAGACGCTGGCCCTCCTGCTGCGGCACCTCACGCGCCACCGCGGGTGGCGCGGCCCGGTGGTCAAGTCCGTGAACATCGGCCGCATGGTGGAGGCCGAGGCGGCTGCGCTCGGCCTCCCCGTGCTCGTGACGCCCGTCGGCTTCAAGCACATCGCGGAGGCCATGCGGACCCACGACGCCCTGCTGGGCGGCGAGGAGAGCGGCGGCTTCGCCGTGCGCGGCCACATCCCGGAGCGCGACCCGGGCCTCATCAGCCTGCTGCTCCTCGAGGCCATGGCGCTGTCCGGCAAGACGCTGGGCGCGCTGGTCCGCGAGCTGGAGGCGGACCACGGCCCGCACCGGTACGGCCGGCTGGACCTCCGGCTCCGGACGCTGGAGGAGCGGGACCGGGTGGTCGCCGCGGTGGCGCGCCGGCCGCCGGACCCGCTCCTGTCCCATCGCCTGGCGCACGTCGAGACGCTCGACGGGGTGAAGCTCACCCTGGCCGACCGCCGCTGGATCATGCTCCGGGCCTCCGGCACCGAGCCGCTGCTCCGGATCTACGCGGAGGCCCCGAGCGACGCCGAGGTGGAAGCGCTGCTGACGTGGGGGCGGGA
>JBHGAX010000560.1:0-1538 GCA_041946635.1 Methylomirabilales bacterium (SeqCode) | reverse complement strand
CGCTTCACGGTCACGAGCACCCCGGCCGCCTGCTCGCCGCCCATGACCGCGATGCGGGCGTTGGGCCACATCCACAGGAGCCGCGGCTCGTAGGCGCGGCCGCACATCCCGTAGTTGCCCGCGCCGAAGGAGCCGCCGATGATGACCGAGAACTTCGGCACCACCGAGTTGGCCACGGCGTGCACCATCTTGGCCCCGTCCTTGGCGATCCCCATCTGCTCGTACTCGCGCCCGACGATGAAGCCGGTGATGTTCTGCAGGAAGATCAGCGGCACCCGCCGCAGGTTGCAGAGCTGGATGAAGTGGGCGGCCTTCAGGGCGGACGCCGAGAAGAGCACGCCGTTGTTCGCCAGGATGCCGACCAGGAAGCCGTGCAGGCGGGCGAAGCCCGTGACCAGCGTGGGCCCGTAGCGCTCCCTGAACTCGTCGAAGCGCGAGCCGTCCACCAGCCGGGCGAGCACCTCGCGCACGTCGTACGGGGCCCGGCCGTCGGCGCTGACGATGCCGTACAGCTCCGCCGGGTCGTAGGCGGGCTCCTCGGGGGTCGCGACGTCGTCCGGCAGCCGCTTGGCGGTGTGCAGCGTGGAGACGATCGTGCGCGCGATGCGCAGCGCGTGCGCCTCGTCCTCGGCCAGGTAGTCGGCCACCCCCGACACGCGGGTGTGGACGTCCGCCCCGCCCAGCTCCTCGGCCGTCACCTCCTCGCCCGTGGCGGCCTTCACCAGGGGCGGGCCCCCGAGGAAGATGGTGCCCGTGCCCTTGACGATGACCGTCTCGTCCGACATGGCGGGGACGTAGGCGCCGCCGGCCGTGCAGGAGCCCATCACCACCGCGATCTGCGGGATGCGCTCGGCCGACATGCGCGCCTGGTTGAAGAAGATGCGGCCGAAGTGGTCGCGGTCCGGGAAGACCTCGGCCTGCAGCGGCAAGAAGGCCCCGCCCGAATCCACCAGGTACACGCAGGGCAGCCGGTTCTGCAGGGCGATCTCCTGCGCGCGCAGGTGCTTCTTCACCGTCACCGGCAGGTAGGAGCCGCCCTTCACCGTCGCGTCGTTGGCGACGATCACGACCTCGCGCCCCGCCACGCGGCCGAGCCCCGTGACCAGGCCCGCGGCGGGGGCCTCGCCGTCGTACATCTCCCAGCCGGCCAGCGGCGAGAGCTCCAGAAACGGACTCGACGCGTCCAGCAGCCGCTCGATGCGCTCGCGCGCGGTCAGCTTCCCCAGGGCGCGGTGGCGCTCGACGGCCCGGGCGCCGCCCCCCCGGCGCATCTCGGCCAGCCGCTCGCGGAGCGTCGCGACGAGCCGCGCCATGCGCTGCCGGTTCGCGGCAAACTCGTCACTCTTGATGTCGATCCGCGATTCGATTCGATCCATGTCTGGGCGGAGCCGTGCCGGCGCGCCGCGCCCCGGCGCCTCCACGCGTGCGGACTCGCTTCAGCACGGGGGCCGGGCGGCACATCGGATGGATTGAAATATCGGGCGGTAACGAAGGTGCGGCAAGGGATTTCGGGGAGCCACGCTCCCATGCCGGCGGGT
>JBHGAX010000056.1:0-15517 GCA_041946635.1 Methylomirabilales bacterium (SeqCode) | reverse complement strand
TTCTGCAGCGCCTCCTTGAAGGTGCGGCCGATGGCCATGGCCTCGCCCACCGACTTCATCTGCGTGGTGAGGGTGTCGTCCGCGCCCGGGAACTTCTCGAAGGCCCAGCGGGGGAACTTCACGACGCAGTAGTCGATGGTGGGCTCGAAGCAGGCGGGCGTCTCGCGCGTGATGTCGTTCCTGATCTCGTCCAGCGTGTAGCCCACGGCCAGCTTCGCCGCGATCTTGGCGATGGGGAAGCCGGTCGCCTTGCTGGCCAGGGCCGAGCTCCGCGACACGCGGGGATTCATCTCGATGACCACCATCCGGCCGGTGCGGGGATCCACGGCGAACTGGATGTTGCTCCCGCCGGTGTCCACCCCGATCTCGCGGATGATGGCGATGGAGGCGTCCCGCATCGCCTGGTATTCCTTGTCCGTGAGGGTCTGCGCGGGCGCCACCGTGATGGAGTCGCCGGTGTGGATGCCCATGGGGTCCAGGTTCTCGATGGAGCAGACGATCACCACGTTGTCCTTCAGGTCCCGCATCACCTCCAGCTCGAACTCCTTCCAGCCGAGGACGGAGGCTTCGATGAGGACCTGGCGGACCGGGCTGGCGCCGAGGCCCCACAGCACCTGCTCTTCGAACTCCTCGCGGTTGTAGGCGATGCTCCCGCCCGTGCCGCCCAGCGTGAAGGACGGCCGGATGATGGCCGGGAACCCCACCTCCTGGATGACCTCCCGCGCCTCCTCCAGCGAGCCCACGTGGCGGCTGGCCGGGACCTCCAGGCCGATGCGGCGCATGGCCTGCTTGAAGAGGTCCCGGTCCTCCGCCTTCCGGATGGCGGGGAGCTTCGCGCCGATCAGCTCCACCCCGAAGCGGTCCAGCACGCCGGAGTCGGCGAGGGCCACGGCGGTGTTCAGCGCCGTCTGCCCGCCCAGCGTGGGCAGCAGGGCGTCCGGGCGCTCGCGGGCGATGACGCGCGCCACGACC
The DNA here is from genome assembly GCA_041946635.1 of Methylomirabilales bacterium (SeqCode). Classification (GTDB taxonomy): domain Bacteria; phylum Methylomirabilota; class Methylomirabilia; order Methylomirabilales; family 2-02-FULL-66-22; genus 2-02-FULL-66-22. The sequence goes on along the minus strand of JBHGAX010000056.1, from coordinate 14,545 downwards.
TCCGGGGTGATGGGCTCCACGTAGGTGCGGTCGCCGAACTCGGGGTCGGTCATGATGGTGGCCGGGTTGCTGTTCACCAGCACCACCCGGTACCCCTCCTCGTGCAGCGCCTTGCAGCCCTGCGTCCCCGAGTAGTCGAACTCGCAGGCCTGCCCGATGACGATGGGGCCCGACCCGATGATCAGGATGGTGTGGAGGTCGGCGCGCTTGGGCATGCGGTCCTCAGCGGCTCGCATCCTGGAGCCGGCGCGGGGTGACGAGTCGATCCGTCCGCTTCACCGGGTGGCAGCCGCCGCCGCCCTGCCCCGCTCGCGCGCCATCAGCTCGGTGAAGCGCTGGAACAGGTAGCTGGCGTCGTGCGGGCCGGGGGACGCCTCGGGATGGTACTGGACCGAGAAGAGGGGCAGCCGCCGGTGCGCCAGCCCCTCGCAGGTCTGGTCGTTCAGGTTCACGTGTGTGAGCAGGATGTCGTCGGGATGGCCCATCACCTCGCCCCGGGGATCCGCGGCGAACGACGCGGGATCCACGGCGAAGCCGTGGTTCTGGGAGGTGATCTCGACCTTGCGGGTGGTCAGGTCCATCACCGGGTGGTTCGCGCCGTGGTGGCCGAACTTCAGCTTGTAGGTCCGCCCGCCCAGGGCGAGCCCGAGGATCTGGTGGCCGAGGCAGATGCCGAAGATCGGCCGCCGGCCGATCAGCTCGCGCACCGCCTCGACGAGGTACGGCACGCCCTCCGGGTCGCCCGGGCCGTTCGACAGGAAGATCCCGTCGGGGTCCTGGCTCAGGACGGCGGCGGCGGGCGTGGACGCCGGCACCACCTGGACGTCGCACCCCGCGTTCACCAGGCGGCGCAGGATGTTCCACTTGATGCCGCAGTCGTAGGCCACCACGCGGAAGCGCCGAGCGCCGAGCGCCGAGCGCCGAGCGCCGAACAGGGGCAGCTGCGTTGCCTGTGGTTCCGGTCTCGGCTCTGGGCTCTCGGCACTATCGGCTCGTCCGGGCCACTGCCAGACGTCCTCCGTCCAGGCGAACGGCTCGCGGCAGGTGACCTCCTTGACCAGGTCGCGGCCGATGAGCCCGGGGGAGGCCTTGGCCTTCGCCACGAGGCTCTTGGGATCGAGGTCCACGGTGGAGATCACGCCTTCCTGCGCGCCGTGATCCCGGATGTGCCGGGTGAGCGCGCGCGTGTCGATGCCCTGGATGCCGACGATGCCGTACATCCGCAGATACTGTTCCAGCGGACGGCGGGAGCGCCAGTTGCTGTCGAGGACGCTGCCCTCCTTCACGATGAACCCTTCGGCGCAGGGCCGGTGCGACTCCACATCCTCCGGCGTCACGCCGTAGTTGCCGATCAGGGGGTAGGTCATCGTGACGATCTGCCCCTTGTAAGACGGATCGGTCAGGATCTCCTGGTACCCGGTCATGGCGGTGTTGAAGACCACCTCGCCGCGGGTCTCCCCTTCCGCGCCGTACGCGCTCCCCTCGAAGACCCGGCCGTCGGCCAGGGCCAGCATCGCGGGTTTCATGCCGTCCCCCTCGTCATCTCAGAACCTGAACCGCCGAGGCGCCAAGAGCGCCAAGAAGAACATCTCAAGGGTTTCGGTCACCCACCGCCTTCATGTGTCGCCTGCCCGTTCCGCGCCGCAGGCGCGGCCACCATCCCTTGGCGCCCTCGGCGGCCTGGCGGTGCGGCCCTCCGGCGCCCTATCCTTCCAACTGCCACACCACTTTTCCGCCCACGATCGTGGCGAGCACCTGCCCGCGCAGCTTCCACCCGTGGAACGGGGAGTTGCGGCTCTTGGAGGCAAAGCGCTTCAGGTCCACCGTCCACTCGCGCGCGGGGTCCACCACGGTCACATCCGCGTCCGCCCCGACCGCCAGCGTGCCCTTGGGCAGCCGGAAGATGCGCGCCGGCTCGGAACTCAGCTTGGCGACCGCCTGCGGCAGGGTCAGCACCCCGCCATCCACGAGCACGCTCTGCGTCAGCCCGAACGCCGTCTCCAGACCCACGATGCCGTTCGCCGCGTAGTCGAACTCCTGCTCCTTGTCCTGGATCGTGTGCGGCGCGTGGTCCGTGGCGATGGCGTCCACGGTCCCGTCGGCCAGGGCGGCCTTCAGCGCGGCCACGTGGCGCGCGGAGCGGAGCGGCGGGCTCATCTTGACGTTCGTGTCGAAGGAGTGCACCGCCTCGTCGGTCAGGGCGAAATGGTGCGGGGCCGCCTCGCACGTCACCGCAATGCCGCGGGCCTTGGCCTCACGGATCATCTGGAGCGCCTCGGCCGTGCTCACGTGCGCCACGTGGTAGCGGCCGCCCGTCAGCTCGGCCAGCAGGAGGTCCCGCGCCACGATGACCGCCTCGGAGGCCGCCGGAATGCCTTTCAGGCCCAGCTCGGCGCTCACCCGCCCCTCGTGCATGACGCCCTTGCCCGTCAAGTGCACGTCCTCCGCGTGCTGGACCACCGGGATGCCGAACATGAGGCTGTACTCGAAGGCCCGGCGCATCAGCTCGGCGTTCATGACCGCCTTGCCGTCGTCGGAGATCGCCACGCAGCCGGCGCCCACCAGCTCCCCGATCTCGGCGAGCTCCTCCCCCTGGAGGCCCTTGCTGATCGCCCCGATCGGGAAGACGTTGACCGCGCCGTCGCGGCGCGCGCGGTCCAGGATGAAGTCCGTGACGGACTGATTGTCGTTCACCGGCGTCGTGTTCGCCATGCAGCAGACGGATGTGAAGCCGCCTCGCGCCGCCGCGCGTGTGCCCGTGGCGATGGTCTCCATGTCCTCGCGACCCGGCTCGCGAAGGTGCACGTGGATGTCCACGAACCCCGGGCAGACCACCTTCCCGCGGGCGTCGAAGACCCGGTCGGCGCGCGGCGCGCCGGCCCTGCGCTCCCCGCCGCCCGCCTCGCGCACCTCCGCGATCCGGCCGTCCTCGATCAGGACGTCGAAGAGGCCGTCGCGCTGGTTGGCGGGATCGATGACCCGTCCGCCGTGGATGAGGATCCGCATGGTGTCTCCCGTCCGCCGTCCCCCGTCCCCCGTCCGACGTTGCAAAGCGCGGGGGCGAACCTGGGACGTTGGACCTTGGACGTTGGACCTTGGACCGCTAGTTGTTCGCCTGCCCGGCCAGCAGGTACAGGAGCGCCATCCGGATGGCCAGGCCGTTCTCCACCTGGTCGAGGATCAGGGAGTAGGGCCCGTCCGCGACCTCGGGCGCGATCTCGACCCCGCGGTTGATCGGCCCGGGGTGCATGATGAGGACGTCCGGGCGGGCCGTCTTCAACCGGTCCAGGTTCAGCCCGAAGAGCTTGGAGTACTCCCGGAGCGTGGGGAGCAGGCCGGCCCCCATGCGCTCGCGCTGCACGCGCAGCATCATGATCACGTCCACGTCGGCGATGGCCGGCTCGATGGCGATGAACTTCTGCACGCCCAGCGATTCGACGTGGCGCGGCAGGAGCGTGGGCGGCCCGCACACCCGGACCTCCATGCCCATCTTCTGCATGGCCAGGATGTTCGAGCGCGCCACGCGGCTATGCACGATGTCCCCCACGATGGCCGCCTTCAGCCCCTCCAGCCGCGCCCGCCGCTCGCGGATGGTGAAGAGGTCGAGGAGCGCCTGGGTGGGATGCTCGTGCGCGCCGTCCCCCGCGTTGATCACCGACGCCTTCAGCAGGCCGGCCAGCAGGTGCGGCGCCCCCGCCGCGGAGTGGCGAATGACCACCACGTCGGGGTGCATGGACTGCAGGGTGAGCCCGGTGTCCTTCAGCGACTCGCCCTTCACCACGCTGCTGCTGCTGGTGGAGATGTTGATGACGTCCGCGCTCAGCCACTTCCCGGCGATCTCGAAGGAGGTCCGGGTGCGGGTGCTCGGTTCGTAGAAGAGGTTGATGACCGTCTTGCCGCGCAGGGTCGGCACCTTCTTGATGTCCCGGGAGGCGATCTCCTTCATGGAGGCCGCCGTGTCGAGGATCAGGCCGATCTCCTCGCCGGTCACCTCCCGGATCCCCAGCAGGTCCTTGCGCTGCAATGCCATGTCCGCCTCCGCCCGCCTGGAAAAGACCGTCTCACGCAAAGACGCAAAGGCGCAAAGGGAAGACCCGACCGGCTACGGATTCACCGCCTCGTAGATCACAACCCTGTCGACGCCGTCCTCTTCGCTCATGAAGACCTGCACCGCTTCCTGATGCGAGGTCGGCACGTTCTTCCCCACGTAGTCCGCCCGGATGGGCAGCTCGCGGTGGCCGCGGTCCACGAGGACGGCAAGCTGCACCAGGCGAGGCCGCCCCAGGTCCATGAGGCCGTCCAGCGCCGCGCGCGTGGTGCGTCCGGTGAAGAGCACATCGTCCACCAGCACGACCTTCTTGCCGTCCACCGAGAACGGGATCTCGGTCCGCCGCACGATCGGCTGCGTGGCCACCCGGCCGAAGTCGTCGCGATACAGCGTGATGTCCAGCGCGCCGACCGGCACCTTGGTGTTCTCGATCTCGCTCAGCTTGCTGGCGATCCGGTGGGCAAGCTCCACTCCCCGGCTCCGCAGGCCGATCAGGACGACTCCGTCCACCCCCCGGTTGCGCTCGGCGATCTCGTGCGCGATGCGGGTCACCGCCCGGGCGATCCCCGCCGCGTCCAGGACCTGTGCCTTCTCACGTCGCTCGGCCATGGTTCCTCCAGACACAAAAAAACCTCCTCGCCGCTCCTGGCGAGGAGGTACTGGAAATCGCTCGGCACGGGAAGCACGGGAGACTCCTTTGTGGGCTTCGCGGAACCCACTTAAAAGGTCGATCCTTTCTAACAGGAAGTCAACCGCCGGTCAAGCTGATTTCCGGTTGCCGGTTCGAGGTTCAAGGTAAGGTTCAAGGTTCGAGGTTGAGGGACAGCGTGAACCTCGAACCGCGCACCGGCCAGCCGCGCGCCGGCGGTGCCGGCTAGCCGGCCACGCCGGCGCGGAGGATCTCCACGGGCGCGTAATCGTCGGTGAGCACCGGGACGTCCCGGGTCTCGATGGGCAGTTCCAGCACGTGCGATGCGTAGTCGGCCAGCTCGGAAGCCGGCACCAGCTTCCCGCCCAGGCGCCCGGCGCGCCCGACGAATTCCCGGCGGCTCTGGCGCTCTCGCTCCTGCGTCGCGATCAGGATGACGTTGATCTCGCCCAGCGGCACGAAGCCCGCCTCCACGCGGTAGACCGGCACGGCGTAGAGCGTCGGGAAGACCTCGTGCAGCGTCCGGTACATGGCGCGCAGGAACGCACTCCCGGGTCCCCGGAGGCTGCCGATGATGTTCGACACCACGATGCCGCCGGGCGCCAGCCGGGCGGCCACCTCCCGGTAGAACTCGCGCGTGGTGAGATGGAAGGGAATGGTGTCGGAGTTGTAAGCGTCCAGGTAGATCACGTCGTACCGCTCGGCCGTCTCCTGCACGAACCGCCGGCCGTCCTTGACGTGCAGCCGCAAGCGGGCGTCTTCCGGCACCTGGAAGTACTGCCTGGCCACGGCCACGACCGCGGGGTCGATGTCCACCACGTCCACCGTCAGGTCCGGGAAGTCCCGGTGCAGCCGCTTGGGGAACGAGCCGCCTCCCAGCCCCAGGATCAGGATGCGCTTCGGCTCCGGCCGGAGGACCAGGGGCAAGGCCAGGAAGCGCGTGTAGCGCAGCCGCAGCTCCGTCGGGTCCGAGAGCAGCATGGCGCTCTGACGGAGGTTCTCGAAGTCCATGTAGCGCAGCCCGTCCGACTCCGCCACCTTGATATGGTTGTAGAAGGAATCCTTCTCCAGCAGGACGCCCGGCTCCTTGGCGCGGCTCTGTCCCATCCAGGCAAGGAGGATCAGGGCCACGAGGGTGACGAGCACCACCGCGGCGCCGCTCGCACGCCGGCCGGCGAGAAACAGCGCCCCCGCCACCGCCAGGAGGGTGAGCCCGAGCCCGTGCACGATGTTGGCCACCCCCGCGATCGCGATCAGGTAGAAGGCCGTGAGCAGTGTGCCGGCGATGCTTCCAGCGGTCGAGACCGCGTACAGCCCGCCCGCGGTGGACCCCACGGACGCGACCGCGCGGGCCTGCAGGCGCACGGCGAATGGCGAGATCATCCCCAGGAAGACGCTCGGCACCAGGAAGAGGATGACGCTCGCGACCAGGGGGCCCAGCCGCGCCCCCATGTCGCCGCCCGCGATGGCGCGGTTCAGACCGGGATAGACGAAGGGCAGGAGCGCGATGATGACGCCGGGGAGCGCAATGAGCGCCGCGAGAACCGCCGCCCGGGGGGCGCGGTCCGCGATGAGCCCGCCCAGCCAGTAGCCGAGGCTGAGCGCCGCGAGCACGACGCTGATGAGGCTCCCCCAGACGAAGATCGAGTTGCCGAAGTAGGGGGCCAGCATCCGGCTGCCCACGATCTCCAGGCCCATGAGGACCGCGCCGCACACGAAGACCACGGCGTGCAGCAGCCAGCTCCCTCCCGGCGCAGGCTTGTGGGCCGGACGCTCCACCGCGGCATCCGGACGATGGCTGGGACGCTTGGACATGGGCGGCTGACCTCTCTCTACTGCGAATGCGGTTCTTGTCCAGGCTGCTCAAGAGGCCCAGAGGCACGGCGCCGCGATCCGCCGAGCCAGGCGTCCTGGAGGGACGCCGCAGCGGGCGCGGCAACGCCGCAGATGGGCCCCTTCGACTTCGCTCAGGGCAAGCTTTTCCAGCAGCCGGTCAGGACTGCGAACGGCCGCGGTACGGCGCGTCGAGGTATCGTCGAGCCAGGGTCCCGGCCAGGCCGTCCGTCTGGATGGCGAGCGTCTCCCGGTAGCGACGCATGGCCTCGTCCCGGTCGCCCAGCACGTCGTGGATCATGCCGGAGCGCACCCAGGCCCAGGCGGTGACCCAGCGGTAGCGCGGCGGCGTGGGCGACCGGATGGCGCGATCGAAAGCGTCCAGGGCCGCATTGTACTGCCCGTCATCCATGTACACCTTCCCCAGCAGCTGCTGGTGCCGCGGGACCAGGTCCCGGAAGCGGGGATCGCCCGTCGCGATCTGCGCGGCCAGCCGCTGGGTCACCTGCATCGCGTCGGCGAAGCGGCGCAGCTCGGAGGCGGCATGCGCCGTGGCGAAGTACAGGTCCGGGTTGCCGGGGTACCGCGCGAGCAGCTCGCGCCCCACCGCGTATGCCTCCGCGTACCGGCGCTCCTGCCCGACGTAGATCCGGAGGAGCGCCATCCGGGCCGTCATCTTGAGATAGGTCCCGTGCTCCGCCACCACCTGCAGCTCGCGGATGCCCCGGGCCGCATCGGCTCTGGGCAGCACCGTCGCCACCAGCGGCCGCAGCAGGGCCGGCAGGTTGGCGATGGCGTAGTTGTACAGGCCCAGGCCGTAGTAGGCGTCCGCCAGCCGGGGGTCGAGCGCCAGGGCGTCCTGGAAGCCCTGGTGGGCCGCCCGGAGGGCGCGCAGCGCCTCGACGTAGCGGTGCCGCTCGCTCTCGATGGCCGCGCGCGTGCCGTGCGCCAGGCCGAGCAGCAGCTTCACCTCCGGGTCCCCGGGCTGCGCAGCATCCAGGGCCTCCACCGCGCGCAGGGTCCGCGGGAAGTCGGCGCGGAAGCGGTCGAGGGCCGGCCGGGGGTCGTCCGTCTCCTCCACCGCTGCCAGCGTGACGAGCCCCAGGCAGAAGCGGCCGGGCGCCTCGCCCTGCGGGAGGGCCAGGATCTCCCGGCACGCCGCGCCCGCGGCGGCGAGGTCCAGGTTCAGGATCAGGTCGGACGCGCGCAGCATGCCGGCGCGGACGGCCGGCGAGCCGTGGAAGGCTTCCCCCGGCGCGGCGGCGAGCAGGACCGCCGTGAGCAGCAGACACCGCAGCGACATGGCGCCACTCTACGGCCTGCAGCCGGGGCGTGTCAACGTGCTGGCAGCCCGGACCAGGCCGGAATACGATGGCGGCGCGTTGACGCTGCTTCCAGGCACGTGATAGATAAGAGGACGTGTCCGGGCGCATCCATCGCCCGGCTGGGGAGCCTTCTCCACCCTCATGCCCGTGCGCATCCGCCCGTGGAGGACACAGTGCCGACCCGCTCCAGTCGCGTGATCCTGGCGCTCGACGTGCCCGCGCTGGCGCAGGCGAAGGCCGTGGCGGCCCGGGTCGCCTCCGCGCTCGCGGCCGTGAAGATCGGCAGCCAGCTCTTCACGGCGGAGGGGCCGGCCGCGGTCCGGGCCATGCACGACCTCGGCCTGCGGGTGTTCCTGGACCTGAAGTTCCACGATATCCCGAACACCGTCGCGGGCGCGGTCGCCGCCGCCCGGGACCTGGGCGTCTGGATGCTGAACGTCCACGGGAGCGGGGGGCCCGCCATGCTCCAGGCCGCCGCCGGCGCCATCCCGAAGGGCGAGGCGGCGCGGCCCATTCTCCTCGCCGTGACCGTCCTCACCAGCCTGGGCGAGGCGGAGCTACAGGCCACGCTTGGCACGCAGCGGAGCCTCGCCGAGCAGGTGACGCACCTCGCGCGGGAGTCGCAGCGCGCGGGCCTGGACGGCGTCGTGGCCTCGCCCCACGAGATCGGGCTGATCCGGGCCGCGTGCGCGAAGCCCTTCCTGGTCGTGACGCCCGGCGTGCGGCCGGCCGGGGCGGACCTGCAGGACCAGCGCCGGGTCATGACGCCGGGCGAGGCCGTGCGCGCGGGCGCCGACTACGTCGTGGTGGGCCGCCCGATCCTGGCCGCCCCCGACCCCGCCGCCGCCGCGCAGCGCATCGCCGAGGAGTGCGAGCCCCCGGAGAATTGATCCGCAGATTACGCAAGATTACGCAGATTTCAAGAACCACGGGCCGGAGGCCCGTTCTGTTAATCTGCGTAATCTGCCTAATCTGTGGATAGAATATGCTCCGGTTCTTTCTGCGGAGACGGAGACATGCTGACCGACGCCGATCGCAAGCTGGTGGAGGACCTGCACGCCATCCAGGCGGTGAAGTTCGGCGAGTTTCGCCTGAAGTCGGGCGCGCTCTCGCCCGTCTACATCGACCTGCGGGTCCTCATCTCGCACCCGGCCGTCCTGCAGGCGGTGGCCGGGCGCCTCCTCGCCATCCTGCGGGGGCTCCGCTTCGACCGCATCGCGGGAATCCCCTACGCCGGGCTGCCCATCGCCACGGCCGTCTCCCTGGCGGGCGGCCTGCCGATGATCTATGCCAGGAAAGAGGCCAAGGGGCACGGCATCCAGCGCATCATCGAAGGCGTGTTCGCGCCGGGCGAGACGGTGGCGCTGATCGACGACGTGATCAGCGACGGCGCCAGCAAGTTCGAGTCGGCCGAGCCCCTCCTGGCCGCCGGCCTCGTGGTGAAGGACTTCGTCATCCTCCTCGATCGCGAGATGGGCGGCGCGGACCGCCTGCGGGAAAGGGGCTTCGCCCTGCACGGCGCCCTTCGCCTCACCGACGTGCTGAACCACCTGCGGGAGGCCGGCCGCGTCGCCCCCGAGCTGCACGCGCGCTGCCTGGAGTTCCTCGCGGCGTACCGGCACTGACATGGAGCAGGAGCTGTTTCCCCGCGAGGCGCCGGCGCCCCGGAAGTCGGCGCCGCTCGCCGATCGCATGCGCCCCCGGACCCTGGACGAGTACGTCGGCCAGGGGCACCTGCTGGGCGAGGGCAAGATCCTGCGGGTGGCCCTGGCGCAGGGCGACATCCCGTCCCTCATCCTCTGGGGTCCGCCCGGCACCGGCAAGACCACGCTGGCCATGCTGGTCGCCGGCCTGGTCCGCGCCGAGTTCGTGCCCTTCTCGGCCGTGACCTCCGGCATCAAGGAGATCAAGGAGGTGATCGCGGAGGCGGAGCGCCGCCTGCGCGCCACCGGGCAGCGCACCATCCTCTTCGTGGACGAGATCCACCGCTTCAACAAGGCGCAGCAGGACGCCTTCCTGCCCCACGTCGAGCGCGGCACCGTCGTCCTGATCGGCGCCACCACCGAGAACCCGTCCTTCGAGGTGATCGCGCCGCTGCTCTCCCGCGCGAAGGTGCTGGTCCTCCAGCCGCTGACCGAGGCCGACATCCGCCTGATCCTCCAGCGGGCGCTGGAGGACGCGGAGCGCGGCCTGGGCGGGAAGCGCCTGGCGGCGAGCGAGGAGGCCCTGGCCGCCATCGCGGCCTGGGCCAACGGCGACGCGCGCGCGGGCCTCAACCTGCTGGAGCTGTCCGCGCGCCTGTCCGAGGCCGCACGGCCGCCGCGGCGCATCACGCCGGAGATCGTGCAGGAGGCGGCCCAGCGGCGGAGCCTCCTCTACGACAAGGCGGGTGAGGAGCACTACAACCTCATCTCTGCCCTCCACAAGAGCCTCCGGGGGAGCGACCCCGACGCGGCCCTCTACTGGCTGGCCCGCATGCTGGCCTCCGGCGAGGACCCGCTCTACATCGCGCGGCGCCTGGTGCGGTTCGCCTCGGAGGACATCGGGAACGCCGACCCGCGGGCCCTCACCGTGGCCGTGGCCGCCAAGGAGGCCTACCACTTCCTGGGGAGCCCGGAGGGGGAGCTGGCCCTGGCGCAGTGCGCCACCTACCTCGCCACCGCGCCGAAGTCCAACGCCGTCTACGTGGCGTTCGGCGAGGCCCAGGCCGATGTGGCCAAGGCGCCGGCCGAGCCGGTGCCGCTCCACATCCGGAACGCACCCACGCCCCTCATGTCGGAGCTGGGCTACGGCGCCGGCTACAAGTACGCCCACGACTACGAGGGCGCGCACGTGGAGCAGCAGTATCTGCCCGAGCGGCTGCAGGGCCGCATCTACTACCGCCCCAGCGACCGCGGCCTGGAGGCCGAGATCGCCAGGCGCCTGGCGGCCTGGCGCCGCAGGAAATAGCGCCACCGGATGCACGACGGGCCCCGGCAACCGCCGGGGCCCGTCGTATGTCGCCCGAGGCTCCTGCCCCTAGCCTCGCAGCAGCTCTTCCAGCACCGTCAGCGCCCGCTCGATCCCCGCGCGGTCCACGTCCTTGTGGGTGACCATCCGGATGCGGGTGGGGCCGGTGGCCAGGGACTTCACGCCCTGCTCGAAGAGCTTCCGGGCGAGGCCGGGCGCATCCAGGTCCTCGCGGGCCACCTCGAAGATCACGATGTTGGTCTGGACGCGCTTGGGGTCCAGGCGGATGCCGGGCAGCGTCGCCAGGCCCTCGGCCAGGCGCCGCGCGTTGGCGTGGTCCTCCGCGAGCCGCTCGACCATCGTGTCCAGCGCCACGATGCCGGCGGCGGCCAGGATGCCGACCTGCCGCATCCCGCCCCCCAGCATCTTCCGCGCCCGGCGGGCGCGCTCGATGAAGGCCTGGCTGCCCACGACCAGCGAGCCCACCGGCGCGGCCAGCCCCTTGGAGAGGCAGAACATCACGGAGTCGGCCTGCGCGGCCACCTCGCGCACGTCGTCGCCGCTGGCCACGCAGGCGTTGAAGAGCCGCGCCCCGTCCAGGTGGACCGCCAGGCCCCGCTCCTCGGCCAGCCGCCGGATGGCGCGCAGCGTCTCCAGGGGGTAGAGGCTGCCCCCGCCGCGGTTGTGGGTGTTCTCCAGGCAGATCAGCCGGTCCTGGGGATGATGGATGTTGGGCGGGCGGATGGCGCGCCGGATGTCGTCCGGATCCAGGATGCCGCGCTCGCCGCGCAGCATACGCGCCTGCACGGCGGAGAGGACCGCCAGGCCGCCGACCTCGTAGTTCACGATGTGGGAGTCCTCGTCCAGGATGATCTCGTCGCCGCGCTGCGTGTGGGCCAGGAGACACACCTGGTTGCCCATGGTGCCCGAGGCCACGAAGAGCCCGGCCTCCTTCCCCAGCCGCTCGGCGGCCAGGGCCTCCAGCCGGCGGACCGTGGGGTCCTCGCCGAACACGTCGTCGCCCACCTCGGCCTCGACCATCGCCCGGCGCATCGCGGCCGTCGGCGTCGTCAGCGTATCGCTCCTGAGATCCACGACCTGCCCGGCCTGGCGCACCGGCATCACGACCTCCTCCTCTCTGGTCCAGGACTCCACGATCCGGCTGTCCATGTCGCGCTCCGGCCTTACGCGTTATCGGTGAGCTGACCGCTGATCGCTGACCGCTGCTTCACACGTCCCGCAGCCGCCGCTCGGCCTTCCGCACGCTCTTCGGCAGGCGCCGCGCGGCCCCCTTGCCGGTCTTGACCGGCCGCTCCTCATCCTCGCCACCCTTCAGGTCAGCCAGGCGCGCGGCCTCGACCCGATCGATGAACTCGCCGGCGTCCATGCCCGCCGCCTGGCAGCGCCGGGCGGCCGCCTGCACCTCGTGGTCGGAGCTGACGACCACCATGGCCTCTCCACGCCCCTCCTCCACCAGCCGCGCGATGAGGTCGTCGGCCCGCTCCCCGCGGCGCGAGTAGCGCACCGCGATGCCGGCCACCTGCTCCCGCCCCTCGGCCAGGCCGCCCTGCTCCACGCCGTCGAAGACCACCGTGATGCGATGCCCCTTGGCCTGCCGGTAGGCGCGCAATGCCTCCAGCAGGCCCGCCCGGCCGGCCGCGAGATCCTCGCGATCCAGGAAGGCCAGCTCCGGCCACTGCCGGATGACGTTGTACCCGTCAATGATCAGCCACATGGTGACACCGGCACTCCGGCACTCGGGCAGTCCGGCACTCAGGGCGTGCGTTCCGGAGTGCCCGAGTGCCCGAGTGCCCGAGTGCCGTTCCAAGCCGCCATCAACTCCCCGGCCGCCGCGGCCGGATCGGGCGCGCCCATCACGGCGGAGATCAGGGCAACCCCGTCCGCCCCGGCCTGGATCGCCTCGGGAATGCGGGCGGCGGTGATGCCGCCGATCGCCAGGATGGGGATGCTCAGCGCTTCCCGGGCCGCCCGCAGGACGGCTGGAGAGAGCGGCGGCCCGTAGCGCGCCTTCGAGGGCGTCGCGTAGATCGGCCCCAAGACGACGAAGTCCGCGCCCCCCTGGGCCGCCTCGCGGACCTCCGCCACGGAGTGGCACGAGACGCCGACGAGGGCACCGGGCCCCAGGAGGCGCCGGGCCTCTTCGGGTGGGAGGCTGCCGCGGCCCAGGTGCACCCCGTCCGCGCCGACCGCCATGGCGACGTCCACCCGGTCGTTCACCAGGAGCGCCGCGCCGCGCGCCCGCGTGCGCGCGAGCAGGCGCTCCGCGAGCCGGTAGAGCTGATCCGTGGGCAGGTCCTTCTCGCGCAGCTGGACCGCCCGCACGCCGCCCAGGAGCGCTTGCTCCACCACCTCGACCAGCTCGCGCCCGCCGGCCTGGTGCCGATCCGTCACGAGGTACACACCCCAAGTACGGGGTTGCGGGATGCGGAATGCGGAATGCGGAACGTCAACGTCCCCAGGGCGGGATTGCCGCTCCGCACTCATGCAGGCCTCATCCGATCGGCCCCCTCCTCCATTCCGCATCCCGCATCCCGCACTTGGAGGCTACTCGATCATGCCTTCCATGGTCGTCGAGGCGGAGGCGTAGAGCTTCTTGGGAATGCGGCCGGCCTCGAAGGCCAGGCGGCCGGCCTCCACGGCCTTGCGCATGGCCTCGGCCATCTTCACGGGGTCCTTCGCGAGCGCGATGGCGGTGTTCATGAGGACGCCGTCACAGCCCAGCTCCATGGCCACCGCCGCGTCCGAGGCCGTGCCCACGCCGGCGTCCACCAGCACGGGCACCTGCACCGTCTGGAGGATGATCATGATGTTGTGGGGGTTGCGGAGGCCGAGCCCCGAGCCGATCGGGGCGCCGAGCGGCATGACGGCCGCGGCCCCGGCATCCTGCAGCTTCTTGGCCATGATCGGATCGTCGTTGGTGTAGGGCAGCACGATGAAGCCTTCCTTCACCAGGGTCTGCGTGGCCTTGAGCAGCTCCTCGTTGTCCGGGAAGAGCGTGCGCTGGTCCCCGATGACCTCGAGCTTCACCATGTTGGACATGCCGACCTCGCGGGCCAGCCGCGCGTACTTCATGGCCTCTTCCGCCGTGTAGCAGCCCGCGGTGTTGGGCAGGAGCGTGTAGCGCTTGAGGTCGATGTAGTCCAGGAGCGACTCCCGGGTCCGGTCCAGGTTCACCCGGCGCACCGCCACCGTGACGATCTCCGCCCCGGACGCCTCCAGCGCCTTCTCCATGGTCGGGAAGTCGGGGTATTTGCCCGTCCCGACGATCAGCCGGGAGCGAAATTCCTTCCCGCCGAATTTCAGGGCCGCCTCGCGCGCCATCTGCCTTCCTCCTCAGCACTCAGCTATCAGCCGCCAGCGCTCGGCAACGAACCGGGCCTGAAAAGGCATCCCGTACTCGGCCGATCGCTGATGGCTGATCGCTGATAGCTACCCTCCGCCCGCCATGAACGTCAGGACCTCGACCGTATCCCCCGGCCCCAGGAGCACGTCGGCGTACCGCTCGCGCTTGATGATGTCCATGTTCACCTGCACGGCGACGCGCGCCGGCTGGAGGCGCAGCTCCTCCAGGAGCTGCTGCACCGACAGCCCCTCAGCCACCTCGCGCGACTTGCCGTTCAGGGTGATCTGCATGAGAGCCGCCTTCAGCGGTGGTCAGCGGTCAGCAATGCGCAAGACGTGAAACGCGAACCGTACGGGACGAACAGCGCCTCTGCGCCT
>JBHGAX010000559.1:0-1547 GCA_041946635.1 Methylomirabilales bacterium (SeqCode) | reverse complement strand
GCGCCCGCCGAGCGGCTGCACCCCATCGAGCGCTTCAACCTGGTGAACGACGCCTGGGCCCTCACGCAGGCGGGGATGCTGTCGCCGGAGGCCTACCTGGATCTCACGGACCGCTTCCGCGACGAGACCGACCGCCACGTCTGGGCCCCGCTCCTCGCGTCCTTCGCGGCCCTGGACCGCCTGGCGCCGGCGGCCGTGCGCGGCGCGCTGGCCGCGCTGGTGCGCGGCCGCCTGCAGGACGCCGTGGCGCGGGTGGGCTGGGCACCGGCGCCCGACGAGCCCGAGCTCTCGCGGCAGCTGCGCGGCGAGCTGCTCCGCGCGGCCGGCACGCTGGGCGAGGACCCCGCCGTGCAGGCGGCGGCCCGGGACCTCGCGGGCCGGGGCGAGGGCGCGGACCCGAACGTGCTCTCGGCGGCCATCGGCATCCTGGCGCACGTGGGCGGCCCCGCCGAGTTCGAGACGTTCCTGGCGCGGTTCCGGCGCGCCGCCACGCCCCAGGAGGAGCAGCGCTACCTCTACGCGCTGGCCGCCTTCCGCGACCCCGACCTCATCCAGCGCGTCCTGGACTTCAGCCTGGACGGCACCGTCCGGACGCAGGACGCGCCCTATCTGCTCCGGAGCCTGCTCCTGGGTCCCGAGTCGCGCGAGGCGGCCTGGACCTTTCTCCAGGCCCGCTGGGACGACATGGCGGGACGCTACCCGGAGAACGGGCTGCGCCGCATGTGGGAGGGGATCGTCGGCCTGGCCACCCCCGCGCTGGAGGCGGAGGTGCGGGCCTTCGTGGAGGCCCGGCGCATCTCGCTGGGCGGCAAGGCCCTGGCGCAGTACCTGGAGCAGCTCCGCATCGCGGTGCGCTTCGCCGAGCGCCTGGCCGCGCCGCTGGCGCGCTATCTCCGGCAGGAGGCCCGCGCCGCCGCGCCGCCCGCCGGATAGGCCCCTCGCCTGGGCAAATGCCCGCCCGGGGCCATTTGCCGCGGCCCCCGCCCGCGCCGGACGCCGCGCCCCCGCCCCCGCCCCCCGCTAACTCCCCGCCGTTGCCAGACCGCACCGGCGCCGCGGCCCGTCCTTCGCGCCCCTCCACCCGCTTGGCATCCCGGTTGCTGTGCTTCCTGGAGCACACACAGGGGGGAGACATGGGGCGACGCGCGCGGATTCTCGTGGCGGATGACGACCCGCGGATGGCCCGGGCAATGGAGCGGGCCATCCGGTCGTGGGGATACGAAGTGGTGGGCGTCGTGTCGAGCGCCGCGGAGGCGGTGGAGCAGGCCCGGCGACACCCGCTGGACCTGGCGGTTCTGGATGCGGGGATGCCGGGCGGCCACGGGCTGGCGGCCGCGCGCCACCTCAGCCAGCGGCTCGGGATCCCGGTGATCCTCACCTCCGGGCGGGGGGCGTCGCCGGCGCTCCCGGACGGCCTGGACGTCGAGGTCCCGTGCCTGCGGAAGCCGGTGGAGCTGCTGGAATTGAAGGCCGCGCTCCTGTGGGCACTGGAGAGCGAGACCGGTCGGATGGACCCGGTGGCCGCCTATGCCGCGCGCGCGAGTTGA
>JBHGAX010000558.1:0-1552 GCA_041946635.1 Methylomirabilales bacterium (SeqCode) | reverse complement strand
CGAGCAGGCGAGGAGCACGACCAGGAGGATGCGGAGCAGCGTCATGGCCGGGGCCTCCCTGGGCGGAGCACCAGGGCGCACCCCCGCAGGCACCGGGGTGCGCTCGCACATGCGGCATCGTCCGCGACGAGGCTGCGCCGCGGAGCGCCGGTCGGAATCCGAAGAAGTGTCGCTACAGATGATCAGGCAGGACGTGACAGCGGGAGCGCCTGCAAAGTTGCTGCCCGAGGGGCGGTGCGCCGAAGCGTGGATCTGATCGGCACAAGGGCGGCGCGCAGGACTTGCGCATATAGGAATTCTCTGGAGACGTTACGCACTCGCGCAAGGATTACCTGCCCGGCCTCGCCCGGTCATGGCCGCATCACTCCGCACACCGGCGGCGGCCAGTCCAGGCCGGCGTGCTCCTCGGCGAGCGCCGCGATCCGGGCGGCGATCTCCGGGGGGAAGGCTGCCGTCCGGCGGGCAGTCAGATCGGCGAACGCACAGATGCACTCGAAGATGGCGGCGAGGCGCTGGCGGCTCTCGTTCACCATGAACATCAGGTAGTGGAATCGCTTCGGCGACTGGGCGACCACCCGGACGTAGACGGCCACGCGATCGCCGGGGACCACCTCGCCCAGAAAGTGCGTGTGGTGCTCGAGGTCGAACGTCCCGGTCTTGTGCTCGCGATGGTACTCGGGGGTGAGGCCCAGCCGCTCGTACAGCCCATCGCCCGCGTCGTCGAAGAGCGCGACGTACCAGCGCATGTTCATGTGGCCGTTCGCATCGCGGTACGATTCCGGCACGCTGAGGCGGAGGCACGGCGGGTCGAGGGCAACGATCTTCTCCAGGGCGATGGTCGGCGGCTTCACCAGCCTTCCTCCTCGGCCCCCGTCGGCTTCGCCGGGGACAGGCGCTTTCCGCAGCGGACCAGGCGCGAATGGCGTTGCTGTCAGACCCGCTCGACGATGGTCGCGATGCCCTGTCCCACGCCGATGCACAGGGTGGCCAGGCCGTACCGGGCCCCGCGCCGGCGCAGCTCGTGCACCAGGGTCGTGAGGATCCGGGCACCGCTCGATCCGAGCGGGTGGCCGAGGGCGATCGCGCCGCCGTTCACGTTGCACCGCGCCGGGTCGAGATCGAGGTCCCGCAAGCACGCCAGCGTCTGCGCGGCGAAGGCCTCGTTCAGCTCCACGAGGTCGATCTGGTCGAGACGCAGGCCCGCCCGGGCCAGGGCCTTGCGCGTGGCGGGGACCGGCCCGATGCCCATGGTGCTGGGGTGCACCCCGGCCACCGCCGTCGCCAGGATGCGGGCCATGGGCGCGAGCCCCAGCTCCCGCGCCCTGGCCGCCGAGGCGAGCAGCAGCGCCGCGGCGCCGTCGCTCACCTGCGAGGCGTTTCCGGCCGTGACGGTCCCACCCTCCCGGAAGGCCGGCCGCAGCCGCGCCAGCTTCTCCAGGCTGGTGTCCGCCCGCGGCCCCTCGTCCGCGTCGACGACGGCGGGCGCGCCGCCCCGCCGGGGAACCGGAACCGGCGCCAGCTCGTCCTTGAAGCGCCCGGCCCGCGCGGCCGC
>JBHGAX010000557.1:0-1559 GCA_041946635.1 Methylomirabilales bacterium (SeqCode) | reverse complement strand
GAGGGGATTCAGCGGGAGGCGAGGCGAGACGGCTCGACGTACACGGTGAGGCCGCGGAGCTCGCGGACCACGACGGGCGTCCCGGCGGGCAGGCTCTCGCCGCGCCGCAGGGACTCGCCGCGCCACAGTTCGCCCCCGATGCGGACGAGGCCGCGCGGATTGAGCGGCGCCTCTACCACGCCGGCTGCACCGACCAGCGCATCACCGCCGAGGCGTGACCGCTGGAACACGCGCCGCATGGCGGGGTAGAGCGCCAGATCCTTCCCCACCCAGGCGAGGAGCGCCAGCGCCGCCCAGCCCGTGGACAGCCAGCCGCGCTCCACGAACAGCCAGAGCAGGACCCCCGCCAGCACGTATCCCGGGATCTGCAGGAGGAGGTAGATCCCAAACTGGCGCAGGCTGCTTCTCTGCGTCATGGCCGGCCGCCGCGCCACCAGCGGCGCCCCCGTGCCGTCCACTGGCGCGGGCTGCGCAGCTCTCGCCACGCCGCGCGCGCCGCGGCGAGTTGCTCCGCGGGTACGGCCGCCTGGGCGTAGACCTCCTGGTTGAACGCCTGCACGATGCGGCCGATCTCGACCGCCAGCCGCGGGAAGGCGTCCGCCAGCCGCCGCCCGAACTCGGAGGGCGTCTCGCTGGCCGCGGGGCGAAGCCCGCTCCGCCGGCCCCAGCCCAGCAGGCGCGCGTAGAGCTCCGCCGGGCGGCGGGGGCTCCGGAGGCCGGCCAGGAGCCGCGCCAGGCGGCCGAGATGCGCGCGCCAGGACGCCCGGCCTCGCCGCCGCGGGCCGGCAGGGACGCGGGCCGTGCGGGAGAACAGGAGGCGGACGAGGAGGTACAGGAGCACGCCGACGGCCACGGCCGCGGCGAGGGCGAGTAGGACCTGGAGCGCCCAGCCCAGGAGCGCCTGGATGGCCGCCATCCAGGTCCCGGCCTCCGGCGCGGGGAGGCCGGGCGGGAGGCGCGGCTCGGACGGCCGGGGCGCCGGGGCGGACCGGAGCGTGTGGGGCGCGAAGAGGAGGCGGAGGATCCAGAGGAGCAGGGGGCTCACGGCGCCCCCGGCCCGCCGCAGGACGACCAGGCCGGCGTCGGCGGCCGACGCCAGGATCGGGAGGGCGAACAGCGCGAGCGTGCCAGCCACCAGGGCCGCCGCCGCGGCAAAGGTGAGGACGAGGCCCAGCCCCCGCAGGCCCGGGAGGAAGCTCCGGGCCTCGCCGCTTCCGAGGCGCAGGGCCGCGAGGGCCAGCAGGCTCGCGGCCAGGAACGGGAAGAGGAAGAGCGGGGAGACCGGATCGTCGAGGGCTGCGCCGTTGACGGCGGCGACGAGCTTCGCCAGCCCGAGCACGAAGAAGGCGGCCAGGCCGAAGTCGAACCGGTCGGAGAGGGCCGCGTGGATCAGGGGGCGCCGGGCCAGCTTCACCCCGCTGGTCCAGAAGGCGAGAGGCCAGGCCAGGCTCGCCAGGAGGCCCGCCCAGTCGGCGGGCGCGCGCTCCGCCCGCAGCAGGTGGGTCAGCCAGGCCGCGTTCAGCAGCGGCCACCCCGGGTAGTAGAGCTGGTGGACGACG
>JBHGAX010000556.1:0-1559 GCA_041946635.1 Methylomirabilales bacterium (SeqCode) | reverse complement strand
GTGCCTATCCCTTGTCCGTGAGCGCCGCCACGCCCGGCAGCTCCTTGCCCTCGAGGAACTCGAGCGAGGCGCCGCCGCCCGTGGAGATGTGGCTCATCTTGTCGGCCAGGCCGGCCTGCGTCACGGCGGCCACCGAGTCGCCGCCTCCGACGATGGACGTCGCCCCCGACTCGGCCACGGCCCGCGCCACCGCCAAGGTGCCTTCCCGGAAGGGCGCCAGCTCGAAGACGCCCATGGGGCCGTTCCACACGACGGTCTTCGCCCCCCGCAGGACGGCGCCGAACGCCTCCCGCGCCTGGGGCCCGATGTCCAGCCCCTTCCACCCGGCCGGGATGGCGCCGCTGTCCGCCACGCGGGTCGGGGCGCCGGCGTCGACCTTCTCCGCAATGACGTGGTCCGCGGGCAGAATGAGCCGCACTCCGGCGCGCTGTGCCTGCTCCAGGATGGCGCGCGCCACGTCCAGCTTGTCCGCCTCCAGGAGCGAGCCGCCCACCTCCAGCCCCTGGGCCTTCAGGAAGGTGTAGGCCATGCCCCCGCCGATGAGCAGGGCATCCACCTTCCCCAGCAGGTGCCGCAGCACGCCGATCTTGTCCGAGACCTTGGCGCCGCCCAGGACCGCCACGAACGGGCGCGCCGGGTCGGACACGGCCTTGCCCAGGTACGCCAGCTCCTTCGCCATGAGGAACCCGGCGGCGGCGACCGGCACGAAGCGGGTCACCCCGACGGTGGAGGCGTGCGCCCGGTGCGCCGCGCCGAAGGCGTCGTTCACGAAGACGTCCGCCAGGCGGGCGAGCGCCCGGCTCATGCCCTCGTCGTTGGCCTCGTCCCCGGCGTGGAAGCGGCAGTTCTCCAGCATGAGCACGCCGCCCTCCGGCAGGCGGGCCGCCATGGCCTCCACCTCCGGCCCGACGCAGTCCGGCGCCATGCCGACGGGGCGGTCCAGCAGCGCCTGGAGCCGGGCCGCCGCGGGCGCCAGGCTCAGGGCCGGCACCCGCTTCCCCTTGGGCCGCCCCAGGTGGGACAGCAGGAGCACCTTCCCGCCCGCCTCCGCCGCGTGGCGCACGGTGGGCAGCGCGGCCCGGATGCGGGTGTCGTCCGTGACCTCCAGCCGGTCGTCCATGGGCACGTTGAAGTCCACGCGGATGAGCACCCGCTTCCCGCGAAGGTCCAGGTCGCGGATCGAGAGCTTGGCCATGGCCGCCTCAGCGCTTGCTCGCGATGTACTTGATCAGGTCGCGCAGGCGCGAGGAGTAGCCCCACTCGTTGTCGTACCAGGACAGCACCTTCACCATGCTGCCGTCGACCACCGAGGTGGAGGGCCCGTCCACGATGGAGGACAGCGGGTTGCCGTTGAAGTCGATGGAGACCAGCGGCTCCTCGGCGAAGCCCAGGATGCCCTTCAGCTCGCCGTCCGCCGCCTTGCGGAGCGCCGCGTTCACCTCGTCCACGCTGGTCGGCCGGCCCACCTCGCACACCAGGTCCACCAGGGACACGTTGGGGGTGGGGACGCGGATGGCGATGCCGTGCAGCCGGCCCTTCAGCTCGGGCAGGACCAGCGA
>JBHGAX010000555.1:0-1571 GCA_041946635.1 Methylomirabilales bacterium (SeqCode) | reverse complement strand
GGCGGGCCCCGGTGTACTACGCCGCGCCGCCCGTCATCATCCAGTCGCCTCCCGTGGTGGTGCCGGCCCCGGTGCAGCAGTACTGGTACTACTGCTGGAATCCGGCCGGCTATTATCCGTACGTGACCCACTGCCCCGGCGGCTGGCAAGCCGTCCTGCCGTACCCCGACCGGTAGCCACCCCGCAGCCAGGGCCGCCGCTCCTGCCGCACCGCGCATTCCGTCACCGCTCCGCTCGCCGTCGCCAATGCCGTGCGGAACCAGGGGCGTGGGAGCCGCCGGGCGGCCCGGCGGCTCGGAGACGCGGGTGAACCCGAGGTCCCGGCTCACGCCGAGCGTCCCCGCCCGGCGGGCGCCCCGAGCGTCAGCGCGGGCAGGGAGCGCTCGATGGCGGCCCGGTCCGCTTCCAGCCAGGGCGGAAGCACCAGCGTCTCGCCGAGGTGCGCCGGGTCCTCGTCGACCGTGAAGCCCGGGCCCTCCGTGGCCAGCTCGAACAGCACGCCACCCGGCTCGCGGAAGTACACCGACTTGAACCAGAAGCGATCGATCACCGGCGTGGCCTCGGCGCCGGCCGCCTCGACTTGCTGGCGCACCGCGCGCTGGTGCTCCTCGTCCTCCACCCGCCACGCCAGATGGTGCACGCTGCCCACGCCCCACGCGCCCCGGCGCTCTCCCGGCATCTCCCGCACGTCCAGGACGCCCGCCCCGCCCGCCACGCCGTAGCGGGTCCACCCCCGCTCGGCGGCCTGCGCCTCGAACCCCAGCACCCCGGTCAGGAACGCCGCGCTGGTCGCGGCTTCGCGCTCCCAGACGCGCGCCCCGTGAAGCCCGCGGACCTGCCGCTCGGGGGGCACGTCGCTCTCCAGCCACGGCGCGAACCGCCGTGCGGAGGCCCGGCTCTCCACCAGGGCCAGCCGGAGCCCATGGGGATCAGCCAGCGGCAGGCTTCGCTCGCCGAAGCGCTCCTCGATGCGCTCCTGGCGCGTCCCGTATCGCTCCAGTCGCTCCGCCCAGTACGTCAGGCTTCCCGGCGGGACCTCGAGGCTCACCTCCAGCGCCATGCCGTGGCCGACCCGGGGAGGCGCGAGCCGCGCCCAGGGAAAGAACGTGAGATCCGTGCCGGGATGGCCCTCGGCGTCCGCGTAGAACAGGTGGTACGTGCCCGTGTCGTCCTGGTTCACGCTCTTCTTGACCAGCCGCATGCCCATCACGCCCACGTAGAAGTCGAGGTTCTGCTGAGCCGGCCCGGCAATCGCGGTGATGTGGTGCAGGCCGTTCACGCGCTGTAGTCCGTCCCTCATGTGCTGCTTCCTTCCCGCTGCGTGCGCACGCCCGGACCCGCCTCGAGCCCGGGCACATCCGAACAGCTGCTCCCATAGAGCGATTCTATCCGGCGAGACGGGGGGCGGCAACGGGGGCGGCCCGGCCGACCCCCTTCTGCGGCACGTTCCTGGCATGTCCAGGATGGTCTCACCGCACCGGACGGCCTGAAGCGGTGGGTCCCGCCTCCTGGAGGAGCACGCCGGTCGGCGGACGCCCAGGCGGGAGGCATGCAAGAACTGCCCGCGCGCG
>JBHGAX010000554.1:0-1586 GCA_041946635.1 Methylomirabilales bacterium (SeqCode) | reverse complement strand
TGTCGCCAGCCCCAGGCGGCACCGACGGCCGCGGCGACCAGCGGCGAGGAGCCGAGGCCCCAGTTCCCGAGGACGCCGACGAGGCCGAAGGCCCGGCTCACATTCACGGCGGGCACGCCGCGCAGCGCCACGAGCAGGCCGGATCCCGCCGGGTGATGGAGGCTGGCGAACAGGCCGAGCGCGGCCAGGCCGAGGGCCAGGCTGACCGGACCGCGCGCGGCGGCAATCACCAGGCAGGCGAGGCCGCCGCCCAGCAGCCAGATGGCGAGGATGCGCTCGCCGCCGAGCCGGTCGGACAGGATGCCCGCCGGCAGGGCGCCCAGGCCGTAGAGCAGCAGGCCGGCGTTCGCCACGACGCCGAGCGCTCCGTACCCGAGGCCGAAGTCCGCCTGGACGAGGAGCAGGACGGCGGGGAAGATGAGCATCACGAAGTGGTTGGCGCCGTGGGAGAGGCCGATCAGCCAGATGAGCGATCGCGCGGCCGCCACGGTGGGTTCGGCGGGCGGCTCCTTGGCGGGCGGGAATTGGCCTGGCATCGGGGCACTATACCAGATCGCCACGCGCCGCCGAAGTCCAAATCCCGGCGGCCGGGCGGGGGATCGGGACCCGGAAAATTCCGTTGCGGGGCCCGCAGGATGCGCTATAGTCCGCGGGAATGGGGCGCCAGGGCCGATCACGCACGGGGCGGGCCAACAGCACCGGAGGGCGATCGCACGCCACATGAGGTCCTGTCCGCTGTGTCGTTCCACCGCGGTCTACGCCTCGCACCGGACCGGGTTGCTTGAACGCGGTCCGCTCACGTGGCTTGCCATTCTGCCGTTTCGTTGCGGCGACTGCCAGAGCCGTTTTTACCGTCTCGCCCGGCACGATCCTCGCCGGCACCGCGGATACGACACCGACTCCGCGAGCGACCAGCCGCGGCCGCCGCGCTGGCCGCTGCAGGTGCGTGCATCGGTCACCCTGGAGCGACCGGGGGAAGGGCCGGTGTCGTTCTCGGGCATGACGGAGAATGCCAGCCTGGAAGGGGCCCGGCTCCGCCTGCCGCACGCCCTGCCCGAGGGCAGCCGCGTCGGGGTCAGTTTCGAGGGAGGAGCCGTGTCGTCGGGGAGCGTGCGCTGGAACCGGCCGGAGGGGGAGGACGACGTGGTGCACGGCCTTCGCCTGGACTCGCCCCTGAAGCCGCCCGGCCTGCACTCCAAGCCGCTCCGCCGCCTCCGCCGCCGGCGTTTCCTGCGGCGGTTCCTCATCGGCCTGATCGGGCTGGCGCTCATCGCCGCGGCCGCCTGGGGCCTGGTCTGGATGATGGACGCCTTCCGCGCCTACAACCCGCAGTACTACGAGCCGAAGGACATCGACCGGCAGCGCTACGAGCTGCAGCGCCAGCTCGAGGAGATCAGCCGCCAGGGCAAGTGAGAGCGGGGGTCGCCAGCCTCCGTTCTTGGCGCCTTGACACCGGGGACTCGCTTCACTATCATGCGCCTGCATTTCACCCGCAGTCTTCCCCCCTCGCCGGCGGCGTAGCTCAGCTGGTCAGAGCAGGGCTCTCATAAGGCCAAGGTCGGTGGTTCGAGTCCACCCGCCGCCAC
>JBHGAX010000553.1:0-1600 GCA_041946635.1 Methylomirabilales bacterium (SeqCode) | reverse complement strand
CGTAACTCGTAACGCGTAACGCGAACCCCGAACCTCGCCCGAAGGTTACGGGTTACGCGTTACGTGTTCCGCCTGCCCTACAGATTCATCAACCCGATCCCGGCCACGGTGACGATGGCGCCCAGGATCGTCCGGGGCGACTGCGGCTGGCGCAGCACCCAGAGCTCGAAGGGGAGGGTGAAGAGGGGCGCGGTCGCGGCCAGGACGTTGCCGACCGCCACGCCCCCGTACTTGATGCCGGTGGTGAAGGCCAGGGCCCCGAGCGCGCTCAGCCCGCAGATGGCGGCGAGGCGCTGCTGCTGGCTCCGCCCCATCTTCCGCAGCGTGCGCAGGGTGCCGCGCGTCCAGGGGGTCAGCCAGAGGACCATGCCGGCGGCCGGGATCCGGATCGCCGCCGCCGCCACCACGGACGCCACCTGCAGGGCGGGCTTCATCAGGATGGCCGAGGCGGCCCAGGAGGCGGCGGCCAGGACGATCAGCCGCAGGCCCTCCCGCGACGTCCGCCGGCGCTCCGGCGCCTCGCCCTTGCCCGCCACGATGAGCACGAGCCCCGCCACCACGAGGAACATGCCGGCGGCGCGCGGCACGGTCACCGGCTCGCCCAGCAGCAGGATGCCCACCAGGGTCGTGAGCAGCGGATTCAGCATGCTGAGGATGAGGGCGCGCGTGATGCCGAGGTGGTCCATGCTGGCGAAGAAGCAGGTGTCGCCGAACCCCATGGCGATCAGCATGGAGGTCCAGAGGGTGAGGACCACCCACAGCGGCATGCGGACGATCTCGCCGCCGTGGCCCGTGAGGAGGGCCAGCAGGAAGACCAGGGCGCCCCCGGCCACCGAGCGGACGGCCGTGATGCCGATGGGCGGGATGACGCCGGAGAGCGAGCGGGCCAGGATGCTGATGGCGGCCCAGATGAGTCCGGTGCCCAGGCCGCCCAGGATGCCGAGGCCGAGGGAGGTCATCGGGTCGGCTACTCCGGCTTCTCCTTCTCCTCCTCGGCCTGCCCCGCGCGGCCGCCGGGGCGCGCGATGTTGTGCTTCTCCATGCGGTAGAGGAGGGTGTGCCGGGTGATGCCCAGGTAGCGGGCCGCGCGCGACTGGTTCCAGTCGTGCTTCTGCAGGGCGCGGAGGATCAGCTCCTTCTCCACCTCCTCCAGGGACACGCCGGCGTCCGGCAGGTTCACGGGCAGCGGCGCCGCCTCGCGCGGCTTGGGCGCCCGCACCGTCTCGGGCAGGTCGGCCAGGGTGATCAAGTCCCCCCGGTGGAAGATCAGCGACCGCTCCAGCGCGTTCTCCAGCTCGCGCACGTTGCCCGGCCAGTCGTAGTTCTCCAGCGCGCGGAAGGCGTCCGGGGCGATGGTCAGCTTGGGCGAGGCGCCCAGGTTCTTCAGGAACACCTGCGTGAGCGCCCGGATATCCTCGCGCCGCTCGCGGAGCGGCGGGATGGAGAGCGGCACCACGTTCAGCCGGTAGTACAGGTCCTCGCGGAACTCGCCCGCCTGGATGGCCTTGGCCAGGTCCTTGTTGGTGGCGGCCAGCACGCGCACGTCCACCCGGATGGGCTTGTTGTCGCCCACCCGCTCCACCGTGCGCTCCTCCAGGCA
>JBHGAX010000552.1:0-1601 GCA_041946635.1 Methylomirabilales bacterium (SeqCode) | reverse complement strand
TCATCCGCCGCGGCGAGACCCGCCCCCGCACCCAGAAGTTCATCCTGGGCGATCAGAGCATCATTGAACTCTGCTAAGAGCTCGTTCCGCGTCGAACGTTCCGCGTTGAACGTGAGAGACACAGCGGCCGCGAGACGCGACAAGGCCACACGGCAGATCGCCAATCTCATGAACTACCTCCAGTCTGTGCCGGGTCCAGGGCGACGTGCAACGCGGAACGCGGCACGTGCACCGTGGGTCAGGCGTTCAACGCGGAACGCGGAACGTGCGACGTGACCATCCACGGGGTCGTCCTCAAGCCGCTGCGGCCGCTCACCGACGAGCGCGGCTTCCTCATGGAGATGCTCCGGAGCGACGAGCCGCTCTTCGAGGGGTTCGGGCAGGTCTACATCACGGGCTGCCGGAGGGGCGTGGCCAAGGGCTGGCACTACCACAGGGAGCAGACGGATCACTTCGTCTGCGTGGCGGGCGCGGCCCTGGTGGTCCTCTACGACGGCCGCGAGGGCTCGCCCACCCGCGGCCTGGTCCAGGAGGTGCACCTGGTCGCGCCCCCCAGCCGGGAGCCCGCGCCGCTCCTCCTCAAGATCCCGCCCCTGGTGCTCCACGGCTTCACGGCCGAGCACGGCGACGAGGCGCGCATCGTCAACGTCCCCACCCTGCCGTACCGCCACGCGAACCCCGACGAGTACCGCCTGCCCTGGGACGCCGCCGAGGTGCCGTACCGCTGGCCTGCCCACGTGACGCGGGGAGGCTAGCCGTGCGGATCCTGGTCACGGGAGCCAAGGGGCAGCTCGGCGTGGAGCTGCTGCGGAGCCTCGCGCCGCTGGGCGAGGTGGTCGGCCGGGACCTGCCCGAGCTGGACATCGTCCGGCCGGCGGCCGCCGGCGCCGTGGCGGCGCTCGCGCCGGACTGCGTGGTGCACGCGGCGGCCGCGACGGACGTGGACGGCTGCGAGCGCGACCCCGCGCTGGCCATGGCGGTGAACGGCGACGGGACCCGGCACGTCGCGGAGGGCTGCCGGCGCGCGGGGGCGCGCCTGGTCTACCTGAGCACGGATTTCGTCTTCGACGGCGCCAAGCGGACGCCCTACCTGGAAGACGACCCGCCGGCGCCGCTGTCGGCCTACGGGCGCTCCAAGCTGGAGGGCGAACGGGCCGCGCAGCGCGTGCCGGACTGGTGCATCGTGCGGACCGCCTGGCTGTACGGGCCGCACGGCAGGAACTTCGTGAAGGCCATCCTCAGGAAGGCGGCGGCCGGGGAGCGGCTGCGCGTGGTGCACGATCAGGTCGGCTCACCCACCTACGCGCCGGACCTGGCCGCCGCGATTGCCCGTCTGGTCGCGGGGAAGCTCGCGGGCACCTACCACGTCACGAACGCGGGGGCCTGCTCCTGGTACGAGTTCGCCCGCGAGATCCTCCGGCAGGCCGGGCTGGCCGTGCCGGTCCAGCCGATCGACACCCGGACGCTCGACCGGCCGGCGCCGCGGCCGGCCTACTCGGTCCTGGCCCACGCCGCGCTGGAGCGGGCGGGCCTGCCGCCCATGCGCCCCTGGCGGGAGGCGCTGGCCGACATGCTGGCCGCCCTGCGCGGCGGCGCGGCGG
>JBHGAX010000551.1:0-1611 GCA_041946635.1 Methylomirabilales bacterium (SeqCode) | reverse complement strand
CGCCGTCGGCGCCACCGTGCGCCACACCACGCTGTCCTGGCTGAAGGACGTCCAGGCCGTGGCCTTCGAGGTGAACGGCCGCTGGAGCCTGGCCGCCCTGCTCGGCGATATCGACCTCTCCAGGCTGATGGCCGTGCCGCCGTTCGCCCGGCCCGTCCTGGGCAAGCTGCGGCTCCACCAGGCGGCGCTCCTGCTGGCCCAGGCGGATCTGAAGGGCCGCGTCGGCAGCTTGCCGCGCGCCGCGCAGGACCGGCTGGCCGACATCTACGGCGGACCCGACGCCGTGGTGCAGGCGGCCAGCGGCGTCAACCTCGTCTCCCGCTTCGATCCCTCTTCGATGGGGGGTGCGGGCAGCAGGCTGGTGCCGCCGGGGCAGCGAGCGGTGGTGCAGGGCGCGGCGGGCGGCGTCGTCGGCGGGGGACAGCCGTCGCTCGCGCTCTGCGGGCCGGTGCCCCCGGTGGCCCTGCCCGGCTCGCTGGCGTTCCTCTCCTTGCCCCCCGGGGCCCAGACCTCCTTTTGCATCCGGCTCTCGCAAGAGGTCGCCAGCGCCGGCGTGGAGCTGAGCGGCGTGATGGGCGTCAAGCTGAACAAGCACACGGTGGACTTCGATACCCGCATCGAGCTCGGCGTGGACAGCCAGGGCGGACTCGTCGCCGCGGTGCAGGGCAAGTCGCTCAATTCCTGGCGCGACGCCATGGCCATCCACGGGCTGTCCCTGGACCCCGGCACCACGCTGGAGGTGAAGGCCGCGGGGACGTCCGAGGTGACCGTGAAGTTCCTGGGCAAGACGCACATCGGGTCGCGGCTCGCCGACGTGGCCGGCAGCGCCAGCGTCCTGGGCGGCGTGGTGGAGAAGGGGGCCTTCCGGGTCAAGCTCAGCGAGCTGACCCTCTCCGACCTCGTTGCGCTCTCCAACGAGGCGGTGAAGGCGGGCGGGGGGCAGCCGGTCAAGGTGGACTTCCCCGACGCCAAGCTGCGGAACGTGGACATCGGGTTCGCCTCGCCGGGTGCCAGCATGCCGGAGCTGGGACTGCCCAACGGCGGGAGCCGGGTGGCCGGCGACCTCTGGTTCCTCCTGAAGGACAGGTCGCTGGCAAGGGCCTGGGCCGACATGTCGCCGACCGGCATGGTGATGGTCGGGGACGTCGCCGACTTCGCGCTGGGTCCGGTGGCGCTGAAGGGCAACAAGGTGGACATCCGGACGCAGACCACGCCCACGCAGCCCCCGCACTTCAAGATCGTCGGTGGCATGACGATCATGGGCAAGCAGATCTCCGGCGAGATCGAGGCCGGCCCGGAGGACATGAGCGTCGTGTCCGCGTTGAATCTCGGGGGCCTGCTGGATCTGGATCTGCACGCCGGCATGGAAACGCCGCTCACGGGCCTGGACGCCGCGGCCCTGGCGAGCCAGGACCTGTCGCTCAACGCGCATTTGAAATCCGACCTCGGGGGGTGGGTGCGGACCGAGGGCAAGAAGGCGGTGGACAAGGTCTTCAACGGCCTGGGCGGCCAGATGAAGAAGCTGGTGGCCGACGTGGAGATGGCGGAGAAGGAGGTCAACCGGCTGAACGGGCTGCTGGACAAGGCCAAGGAGCGGGCGCGTGCCGGGGC
>JBHGAX010000550.1:0-1617 GCA_041946635.1 Methylomirabilales bacterium (SeqCode) | reverse complement strand
CCGAGACGGCGACTCCCTCGATCATGCCCGTCCCGAACTTCTCCGGTTGTCGTGACGACTTCTTCTCCACGTCGTAGGCGATGAAGGACGCGATGGCGAGGCCGTTCCCGGGAAGGATCCCCACGAAGAACCCGATCAGCGTTCCCCTGATGAAGGCGCCGATGCAGCGACGCCAATCCTGCAGCGTGGGGTAGATGCCCGCCAGCCGGGTCTGGTAGACCTTTGCCGCCGCCGCCTCCAGGTTGGCCAGGATCTCGGGAATGGCGAACAGCCCCACCACGACGCTGATGAAATCGATGCCGGCCATGGGCGAGCCCTCTCGGCCATTCGATCCCGCGGTCTTCGCCCGCCGCCCCGCGAAGCCCGCCCAGGAACACCAGCGCGCTGAGACCCGCGAGGATCAGCGACGCCCCCACGGGCAGGAACCCCGGGCCGATGGCGGTGTGGTAGACCAGCGGCAGCTTCCGCGACTCGTACAGCACCGCGAGAAAGAACACCGCCAGACCCGCCCCGGCTATCTCGTCCGCTCGCTTCACGGCCTTCACCGACCTCCGGATGTCGCTCGCGCCGCCCTGGCCGCGATGCGCGCTAGGCAATCTCGGCGCGAAGCGCGGCCACCTGGTGGGCCATCGCCCGGAGCAGGCGGACCTCGGGCGGCGGCGCGCAGTTCGCGTAGCCGACACCCATGGCCCGGAGTTCGGCGGCGCTGCGCGGGTACTGGGGATGCCCCACGGACAGGGAGAGGCGCGCGTTCCCGCTCTTCTTCACCGCCGACGCGATCCGCTCGATGGCCGCCACCAGCTTCGGATGGTCGCTCTGCCCCGTGACGCCCAGCGCCCGGGAGAGGTCCAGGGCTCCAACCGCCACCATGTCAACCCCCTCCGTCGCCGCGATCGCATCGATGTCCTCGAGCGCGTTGAGGTCCTCGACCATGACCGCCAGAAGCACCTCGCGATTCGATTGATCGATGTGCTCCTGGAGCGGCACGTTTCCGTAGTCGGCCGCCCGGCAGCAGGCCAGCATGCCGCGATCCCCGCGGGGCGGGTAGCGCACGGCATCCACCGCGGCCTTCGCCGCCGCGGCGTCCGAGATGTGCGGGACGAAGATGCCCTGCGCGCCGGTGTCGAGCAGCTGCAGCACGAGGGCGGGATCGAACCCCGGCGGGCGGACGATCGGCGTGATCCCGACCCGCTCGGCGGCCAGCACCTGCAGCGCCACGTCGCCCACGTCCATGGCGGTGTGCTCCATGTCGATGAACACCGCGTCGAACCCGGCGTGCCCGATCAGCTCGATGATGGGGGCGCCCTTGAAGCAGCCGGAGTACGTGCCGATGGCCATTCCGCCCTGTCGCATTACGCCCAGGACGCGGTTCTTGAGCATCACCGACTCCTTCTGGGTCGCGGACAGTGCGGGCTGGCGTTGCGCGTTGCTCGACGAACAGGGGGCTCGCGGTGTCGCGGCGGCGGGGCGGGGCGGTGCGGGGAGAAGGGAGGAGTGGAAGCGGGTCGGCCCCCGCACCCCTGTGCCATGACGCCCGGCGCGGATACACTACCGCCGAAGTGCTTTCTACCCCATACCACTATCAGAAGCCCGCCGTGTCAAGCGGACCGGGGGGCG
>JBHGAX010000055.1:0-15529 GCA_041946635.1 Methylomirabilales bacterium (SeqCode) | reverse complement strand
TCCCGCCTTCCGCCCCTCGTGGCACTCGAGCTAGCCGCCCAGCTCCTCCAGCAGCTTGCGCGCCGCCGCGGCCTCCGCGAAGTCCGGGTCGAGCAGCAGCGCCCGCCGCAGCGCGGTCGCGGCCTCCACCGGCCGCCCCCGCTTCTCGGCCACCAGGGCCAGGTGGTACTGGATCAAGGGGTCCTTGGGCGCGGCCTCGCTGGCGGCGCGGAACTCTCGCTCGGCCGCCTCCAGGCTGCCCTGCCGGTAGTGCACCCAGCCCAAGGTGTCGCGGACCTGGGGGCTGCCCGGCTCCGCCGCCCGCGCCTGCTGTGCCAGCCGCAGCGCCTCCGCGCGGCCGGCCGGCTCCTCCGCAAGCAGCCAGGCCAGGTTGTTGAGCGCCCGGACGTCGTCCGGCGCCTGCGCCAGCACGCGGCGGTAGGCCCGCACGGCCGCCTCGCGCTGGCCGGCGGCCTGGTGCGCAGAGGCCAGGCCGGCCAGGAGACCGGGGGCGCGCGGCGCGCGCTCCAGTCCCTTGGTGAAGTGCTGCAGCGCCTCCGCGGGCTTTCGCTCGGCCAGGGCGACGCTGCCGAGGATCTCCAGCGCGCCGGGGTGTCCCGGCGCGGCCTTCAGGACGGCCTCCGCGTGCGCCCGCGCCTCGCGCGTGCGGCCGCGCGCCAGGTCGACCTCGGCCAGCGGCAGCGCCGCGGCTGCCAGCCGGGGGTTCACCTCCAGCACGGCCTCGTAGTGCCGGCCCGCCTCCTCCAGCCGGCCCTGCACCCGCTTGAGCCGTCCGGCCAGCAGGTTGGCCTCCACATCCCTGGGATTCGTCTCCAGCACCGGGCGGACCAGCGTTTCCGCCTCGGCCGCCTGGCCCCGGGCCACGGCGATGCGGGCCAGCCCCATGAGCGCCGCGGGCTGGCGGGGCGCGGCGGCGGCCGCCTGCTTCAGCGCGGCCTCGGCCTCCGGCACCTTGCCCTGCAGCAGGAGCGCCGTCCCGAGCTGGGCCACGAGGCCCGGGTCGTCCGGCCGCACGCCGAGGAGCCCACGCACCTCGCGCTCCATGGCGGCACCCGCCGCCGGCGCATCGGCGCCCGGCTCCGCCAGGGCGAGCGTCAGGCGGCCGAGCCGGCCGGTGGGGTCCAGCGCCTGCGCCTTCTTGAGGGTGGCCAGGCCCTCGGCCCGCGCGCCGCGGAGGAGCTGCACCTGGCCGAGCTGCGCCAGCGCACGCGCCGAGCGCGGATCGATCTCCACGGCCTTCCGGAAGGCGGTCTCCGCCTCGTCCAGCCGCAGGCGCCGGAGGGCGGTCATGCCCTCGATGACCCGCGCCCCGCCGTGCCGCGGATTCGCGGCCAGCTGGCGCCGGGCGATCTCCTGCGCCTCCTCGTAGCGGCCCGTGCGCACGTAGAGGTCCGCCAGGGGGAGCTGCAGCAGGGGCAGCTCCCGCGCGCCCGCGGCCTCCAGCCGCCCCACCGCCTCGGCCAGCTTCCCCTGCCCCACGAGCACCGCCACGAGATGGAAGGTGATGCCGACGTCCTTGGGCGCAACCTCGGCCGCCTGGCGCAGGTACCGCTCCGCCTCCTCCAGCTTCTTGTCGCCCGCCGCCAGGCGCGCCAGGTTCAGCAGGCTGGGCACGAACTTCGGGTCGGCCTCCAGGGCCTTGGCAAAGGCGCTCCGTGCGCGCCCGGCGTCCCTGCGCGCCAGGTGCACCGCGCCCAGGAGGTTGTGGACGCCGGCGCTCTTCGGCTCGACGGTCAGCGCGGCCTGCGCCTCGGCCAGCGCCGCGTCCCAGGCCTCCCGCTGGAGCAGCGACTGCACGAGCGCGAGCCGCGGCGCCAGCTGCTTCGGGTGCGCGGCCACGGCGGCCCGGTAGGCCTGCTCGGCCGCCTGGGGATCCTCCTGCAGGTCGTGCACCCGCGCCTTCAGGAGCTGCGTGCGGAGCGAGTCGGGGTCCAGCGCCAGCCCCTGCCCCAGGGCCTCGAGCGCCTGATCGTAGTCCTGCATGGCGGCGTGGACCATGGCCAGCAGCTCGTGGGTCCGCGGGTCCCGGGGCTGCGCGGCCCGCGCCGCGCGCGCCGCCTGCAGGGCCTCCGACAGCCGGCCGAGCGGCAGGTAGGCCGACGCCAGCTCCAGCTGCAGGCCGGGGAACTCCGGCGTGCGGCGGGCCAGGGCCTGCAGGTGGTCCAGGCCGTCGGCGGGGCGTCCGAGCCGCAGCAGCGCCTGCGCCAGCCGGAACCGGGCCGGTGCGTTCTCGGGCGCCAGCCGGTGCGCTTCCTGGAGGGCGGCGTGGGCCGGCTCCGCCTTGCCCAGCGCGAGCTGCGCCTCGCCCAGGAGGTAGTGCGCCTCCGGCAGCCGCGGGAACGCCCGTGTGAGCTGGGTCATGGTCGCCACCGTGCGCTCGAAGCGCTGCAGCCGGTTGTACAGCCCCGCCAGCGGGAGGGCGACGCGCGGGTCCGGCGTGCGGCCGGCCGGCAGCGCCTCCAGCGTGGCCAGCGCCTCTTCGAACTGCTGGCGGCGCGACAGGACGGCGGCCAGGCTCACGCGGGCCGCCACGTGCCCCGGCGCGGCCTGGACGGCCGCGCGGAGGCTGGCCTCGGCCTCGGCCATCCGGCCGGCGGCCGCCGCCAGGACGCCGAGCCCGGCGTGGGCCTCCCCCAGCCGGGGATCCAGCGCGAGGGCCGCCCGGTAGGCCGCCTCGGCCTCGGCGGGCCGGCCCCGGTCGCGCTCGGCGTGTCCCAGCGCCAGGTGTGCCTCGGCCAGGCGCGGGTCCAGGTGGAGCGCCTCCTGGATGCGCGCCAGGCCCTCGGCCGTGCGGCGCTGCTTCAGGAGCACGAGTCCCTGCAGCACGCGCGCCTTGCCGCCGTGGGCATCCAGGGCGGCCGCGGCGTCCGCCGCGCTCCCCGCCTCCGTCCAGGCGCCCACGTCCAGGCTGGCCCGGGCCAGCCGCAGGTGCGCGTCCAGCAGGTCCGGCTGGAACTCGATGGCCCGCTGGTACTGCCAGCGGGCGTCGAAGGCCCAGCCCTTCTCCTGGTAGGCGCGCCCCAGGAGCAGGTGCGCCTCGCCGGACTTGGGGGCGAGGGCCACCAGGTTGCGGAACTCGATGATGGCGGCGTCCAGCTTCCCCTCCGCCAGGTACGCCTGCCCGCGAGCCCGGTGGCGTACCCGCTTCGACTCGGGATCGCGAGCGCAGCCGAGGAGCGCCATCACCGCCACCACGGCCAGGACGGCGCCCGCGCGGCCCACCCGTCCGGCCCAGCGCCGTCCCCAGATCTTGCGAGCGCAAACCTTGCACATGCCCTTCACGCGCAATTCCTCCCCGATGACCCACGAGTCCGGCGCCTGCCGCGCCCCCGGCCGCCCCCGGCGGCATGGCGCAAACCGCACGCCCTCGTGCGCTTGCGTCCCTCCCCGCCGTCCGCCTGCCCACCGGCCCATCCGCCCTCCCCCCGCGGCGCGCCGGCGGGCAGGCCCCTCTTTTGCAACCCGAGGGCCACCGCAAGGTTCCCCGACGTTCGGCACCCAGCCATCATCGCGCGTAACACCGCGCCGATGGGCGCTCCCGGCCTGTCGGCCCGCCCGGCGGTCCCCGCCGCCCGGCGGCCAAGCCGGTTGACAAGCCCATGGTGCGATGCTTAGATAAGCCGCTCCGTACAGCCAGTGGCAGTGCACCCGTTGTGCTGAAGCGTGCGCGCATGAGTTCATCGCAACAGCATACCCGTGCGGTCCCCGCCGCCCCCGATCGCCGGCCGCTCGCCTCCCGCGCAGCTTCCCTCCGTCCTGCATCGCCAGCCACGCGGCATCCGGATCCCGGTACGGCGGCGGGCCGGCCGGCCCCGGCGTGGCGCGCCATTTCCCGGGGGCCGGGCGCCACCCTGCAGTCACGCAAGGACGACACCGATGACGAAAGCCCGCGTCCTCATCGTGGACGATGAGCAATCGCAGTACGAGATCCTGCGCCGCTACCTCGAGCCCTACCCGGTCGAGGTACAGGTGGCCGACGGGACCGCCGAGGCGCTGCGCCGACTCTCGGGCGAGCGCTTCCAGGCCGTGCTCTGCGACCTCGTCATGGCGCAGGGCGGCGGCATGGAGGTGCTGCGCTTCGCGCACAGCCGGGCCATCCAGACGCCGGTCATCATCATCACGGGGTACGGCGACGAGGAGACGGCCGAGGAGTGCCTGACGGCCGGCGCCTTCGACTTCATCTCCAAGCCGGTGGATCGGCTCTCGCTGCTGGCGGTCCTGCGGCGGGCCCTGCTGCGGAGCGGCCTCCTCTTCGAGGAGATCCCGCCGCCCCAGGTCCCCCGCTCCACCGCGCAGTTCCCGCACCTCATCGGCACCTCGGACGCCATGCAGGGGGTGCTGGCCCGGGTGGCCAAGGTGGCCGAGGCCGACACGAACGTGTGCGTGTACGGCGAGAGCGGCACGGGCAAGGAGCTGGTGGCGCGGGCCATCCACTATTCGGGGCCCCGGGCCAATCAGCCGCTCATCGTCCTGGACTGCGCCGCCATCCCCGAGGGGCTCATGGAGAGCGAGATGTTCGGCCACGTGCGCGGGTCGTTCACCTCGGCCATGACGGACCGCGAGGGAGTGTTCCAGCTGGCGGACGGCGGGACCCTGTTCCTGGACGAGGTGGGCGAGCTGAGCCTGCCCCTGCAGGCCAAGCTCCTGCGCGTCATCCAGTGCCGCGAGTTTCGCAAGGTGGGGGGCAAGCACCCCATCAAGGTGAACGTCCGCATCGTGGCCGCCACCAACAAGGACCTGCGGGCCATGGTGACCGAGGGGAAGTTCCGCGAGGACCTCTTCTACCGGCTGGAGGTCATCCCCATCACCATGCCGCCCCTCCGGCAGCGCAAGGAGGACATCCCGCTCCTGGTGGACCACTTCATCCAGAAGTTCAACCGCAACAACAAGAAGCAGATCCGCGGCATCAGCTCCACCACCATGGGGGTGCTGCTGCGCTACCACTGGCCGGGCAACGTCCGCGAGCTGGAGAACTGCATCGAGCGGGCGGCGGTCATGGCCGACGGGGACATCCTGGACGTGAAGGACCTGACGCAGGTCCTCCGCCCGGGGCCGGCCCCGGCGCGCACCGATCCGGACCCCTGGCCGCGCAGCCTGAAGGACGCCGAGCGCGACCTCATCCTGAAGACCCTGCAGAGCGTCCAGGGCAACCGCACCCGGGCCGCCGAGCTCCTCGGCATCAGCCTGCGCGGCCTGCACTACAAGCTGAAGTCCTTCCGCCAGGAAGGCATCTCCGCCATCTCGGCCGAAGAGTGACGGACAGGTCGGCCGGTGCGAGGTTCGAGGTGCTGCGGTTGAGACCTCGAATCTCGAACCTTGAACCTCGAACCTCGAACCTTGAACCACCCAGGAGGGGGACCATGCGTGGTCGCATCATGCTGACGGCGGCGCTGCTGGCGGCCCTGGCGCTCGTGGGCGCCGGGCCCGCCCTGGCCAGGGAGTACCTGATCGGCGCGGGCGACGTCATCGCCATCCAGGTGCTCGACAACAAGGAGCTGGACACCGTGGCGGCCGTGGCGCCCGGGGGGAAGATCACGGTGCCGCTCATCGGCGACGTGCAGGCCGCCGGCACCACGGTGGGCGAGCTGACCGACCGCCTGACCCAGGAGTTCGCCAAGAAGATCAAGGTCCCGCAGGTCACGGTGACGCTGCGGGAGGTGAACAGCTACCGCATCTACTTCCTGGGCAAGGTGGCCAAGCCGGGGGTGCTGACCAGCAAGAGCGAGGTCACGCTGCTCCAGGCCATCTCCATGGCGGGCGGCCTGCAGGACGGGGCCGACCTCTCCCTGGCCTACGTGGCCCGGGGCACCGAGCGCGTGCCCATCGACTTCGTGAAGCTGCTGCGCAACGGCGATCTGACCCAGAACATCACGCTCAACCCGGAAGACACCGTGGTCATTCCGGACAATCCCCGGAACGTGGTGTACGTGACCGGGGAGGTGAAGACGCCCGGCATGCTGCAGTGGGCCAAGGAGCGCGGGATGACCGCCCTGCAGGCCGTCGTGGCCGTGGGCGGCTTCACCCAGTTCGCGGCGCGGGGCCGGGCGAACCTGTTGCGGGACGAGGGAGGACGCCGCATGACCATTCCCATCGACTTCAACGACCTGATGCGCGCCGGCAAGGACATCCCGTTGAACCCGGGGGATATCCTCATCGTCCCCCAGAGCATGTTCTGACGGCCATGGCAGGCACATCGAGGGTCCGCCGCCTCCCCCTGCTCTGCGTCACGGCCCTGGTTGTCCTGCTCGTCCCGCTCGCGGCCGTCGCCCAGCAGCCGACGCCCACGCCGAGTCCGGCGCCCCCGGGGCCCCCCGCCACGCCCCCGGGGGCGCCGCCCGCTGCGCCCGCTCCCCCCGGCCTCGCGCCCCCGGGAGCGCCCGGCGCCGCCGCGCCGCCGCCCGAGGCGACGCCGGCGCCCACCCCCGTGCCCGCGGGCCCGCCCGTCCTGGCGCCCGGCGGGCCGGCCGCCTCCCCCGTCGTCCCGCTGCCCGAGCGCGCGGGGCCGGCCGCCGCGCCCGCCGGCCCGATCGGCACGTTCCGCTTCGCCCCGGCCCTGGAGGCGGTGGGCCCGCTCCGGGTCCGCGTCTTCGGGACGGTGGAGGAGGAGTTCACCGACAACGCGCGCCAGACCAAGCGCAACCGGGAATCGGAGTTCCGGACGAGCCTGGCGCCCGGCATCGAGGCGCGCATCGACCGGCCCAACACCAGTGCGCAGGCCATCTACGCGCCCCGCTACGTGATCCGCAGCGACATCGACAGCACCCTGGACCAGGCCCTGACGCTCCGCGGGCGCTGGCGGCCCACGCCCTTCATCGAGCTGGGCGCGGGCGACGACCTCATCCAGTCCACGGACTTCCGGGACGTCGAGGATCCGGGCAGCCGGCGGCGCACCAGCAACAACGGCTACCTGCAGAACCGCAGCGCCGTGGACGCGGCCCTCGTCCGGCCGGGCGGCCGCGTGGGGCTGAGCTACAGCCACACGCTGGTCCTGAACGAGGCCGAGGACGCGGACGACAGCCAGACGCACGTGGTGCGGCCGGACTTCCTCCTGCAGACGCCCCGCTGGAGCCTGGGGGGCGGCTACGCCGCCACGCGCGGCGAGTTCAACATCGACTCGTCCTACTGGGAGCACACGCTGGACGGGCGGTACACCCGCCTGCTCACCCCGGCCCTGGACGGGATCGTGAGCGGCCTCTTCACCTACCACGACGCCGACGACGCCGCGGCGATCGACTTCCTCATCGGCCGCGCCCGCGTGGGCGCCGGCTGGACCCTCACGCCCGAGCAGCGGCTGGAGGCGCTGGCCGGGTTCGACGTGCTGGACCCCGACAACGACGACGCCACCGTGCGCCCGAGCGGCGCGTTCAGCTACACGCAGCGCTTCCCGTGGTTCGCGCTCAGCGCCACCTACGACGTGGGGTACCGCGAGCGCTTCCAGGACGTGGACAACGCCGGCGTGGCGTTCACGCAGACCGCGGCCGTCCTGCTGCAGACCACCGCCTTCCGCGCCCTCACCGGCACGCTGGCGCTGCGCTGGACCTACAGCGACTTCGAGCAGTCCACCTCCGCCGTCACCGCCGGCGTGACCGAGAACACCTGGGACCTGGAGCTGGGGGTGCGCTACCAGTTCCTGCGCCCGCTGTTCGCCTCCGCCGGCTACGTGCTGACGGTCCGCTCCTCGGACGACCCGAACGCCGAGTTCGTGGAGAACCGCGTCCGCCTCTCGCTCACGTACACCTTCGACCTGCTGTAACTCCCGCGCCACCCGGGGGCCGCCCCGCGGCCCCCGGGTGTGCAATCCTTTCGCAACCCCTCGTCCCTGCCGCCTCCCCCGACCCGCCCGCGGTCGGCCGCACACGCAAACTTTGCACCGGCGCCCTGCGCCCGGCCCGCCCGCCCCGCGGCCGCGGCGCGCCGCGCCGGGCCGCGGCCCGCGTGGCGAAGCCACGGTCGGACGCGCGGTTGTCGGCGTGGCGGCCCGCGCGCGCCGGGGCCTGGCACATGAATCGCAACCCCGCTCGTCCGCCATGAACCCTGAAGTGTCCGCGACTCAGCGCGCCGACACCACCGCCGCCATCGAGGCCGCCTTCCGCGAAGACGCCGTGTCCCGTCGCATCCTGCAGTTCCTGCTGCAGAACGAGGCGGCCATGGACACGGCGCGGGGCATCGCCGCGTGGTGGGTCCGCTGCGACGAGCTGGCCGTCCAGACGGCGCTGGACCGCCTGATGGCCTGCGGCGCCGTGACGGCCCACACCCTCACGTCGGGGACGCTCTACGGCCTCACCCGGCATCCCGAGATCCGCAGCTGGCTGCGGGAGCGGCAGGCGACGCTGCTCTGCGACTCGTCGGAGAGCTGAGCCGCGCGCGGCGAGCGCCGCGCCGCGAGGAGAGCCTTCGTGTGTGGCATCGTGGGCTACATCGGTGAGCGCGAGGCCAGCCGGGTCCTGATCCCGGGACTGAAGCGGCTGGAGTACCGCGGCTACGACTCGGCCGGCCTGGCCGTGGTGCAGGGCAAGGTACTCGCCATCCAGAAGGCGCAGGGCAAGATCGCCAACCTGGAGCAGCGCCTGCACGGCCTGCCGGCGGGCGGCACGCTGGGCATCGCCCACACCCGCTGGGCCACGCACGGCGCGCCCTCCGACCGGAACGCCCACCCGCACACCGACTGCACCGGCCGCCTGGCCGTGGTCCACAACGGCATCATCGAGAACCACCGCGCGCTGCGCGCCCGCCTGGTCGAGACCGGCCACCTGCTCACCTCCGAGACCGACACCGAGGTCCTGGCCCACCTGGTGGAGCAGCGGGTGGAGGGGAACCTGGAGGCGGCCGTGGCCGCGGCGCTCCGCGAGATCCAGGGGGCCTGCGCCATGGCCATCGTGGACAAGGAGTTCCCGGACCGCCTCGTGGCGGCGCGCGTGGGCGGGTCGCCGCTCATCATCGGCCTGGGCGCCGGCGAGTTCATCCTGGCCTCCGACATCCCGGCGGTGCTGCCGCTCACGCGGGACATCCTGGTCCTGGAGGACGGGGAGCTGGCCGTCCTCACCCGGGACGGCGCCGAGATCTTCCGCCTCTCGGGCGAGGCCGTCCGGCGCAGCCCGGCGCGCGTCACCTGGAGCGCGGAGGCCGCGGAGAAGGGCGGCCACCCCCACTTCATGCTGAAGGAGATCCTGGAGCAGCCCGAGGCGGTGGCCGCCACGCTGCAGGACCGGCTGCACCCCAGCAGCGGGCAGGTGTACCTGACGGACCTGGGCCTCGGCGCCGACGAGCTGCGCCGCATCCGGCGCATCGTCCTGGTGGCCTGCGGCACCTCCTGGCACGCGGCCCTGGTGGGCAAGTACCTGCTGGAGGAATGGACCGAGCTGCCCTGCGAGGTGGACATCGCCTCCGAGTTCCGCTACCGGCACCTGCTGGTCAACGACCGGAGCCTGGTGGTGCCCATCTCCCAGTCCGGCGAGACCGCGGACACGCTGGCCGCCCTGCGCGAGGCCAAGCAGCGCAAGGCCCGCATCGTCGCCGTCTGCAACGTGCTGGGCAGCTCGGTGGCCCGGGAGGCGCACGGGGTCCTCTACACGCGGGCCGGGATCGAGATCGGCGTGGCCTCCACCAAGGCCTTCACGGCCCAGCTGGTGGCGCTGCACCTCCTCGGGATCCACCTGGGCCGGGCGCTGGACCGGCTGTCCCCCTCGCACGCCCGGCACCTCACGGACCACCTGCGGCAGCTGCCCCAGGCGCTCCACGAGGTCCTGCGCCGCTCGCAGGCCGTGCCCGCGCTGGCCGAGGAGCTGGCCGGCCGGCGCGACGCCCTCTACCTGGGCCGCGGCATCCACTTCCCCGTGGCCCTGGAGGGCGCCCTGAAGCTCAAGGAGATCTCCTACATCCACGCCGAGGGCTACCCGGCGGGAGAGATGAAGCACGGGCCCATCGCCCTGATCGACGAGGCCATGCCCGTGGTGGTCCTGGCCCCCTTCGGCCGGACCTACGACAAGGCGGTGAGCAACCTCGAGGAGGTGCGGGCGCGCCGCGGCCGGGTCATCGCCCTGGCCTCGGACGGGGACCGCGATCTCGCCGAGAAGGCGGAGCACGTCCTCCACCTCCCCTACCTGTCCGAGTACGTGGCGCCCATCCTGGAGACGGTTCCCCTTCAGCTCCTGGCCTACCACGCCGCCGTCCGGCGCGGCTGCGACGTGGACCAGCCGCGCAACCTGGCCAAGAGCGTCACCGTGGAGTAGCGGGTGCCCGCGGCCCCCGGCGAGCAACCATGATTCGACCGCTGCGCATCTTCCGGCACTACGTCTCCGGCCTGGTGGTTTGCCTGTTCGCCGGCGACCTGCTGATCCTCACCGCCGCCGCCACGGCCGGCTTCTGGCTCCCGGCCCTCGGGCTGGCGGCGTTCTGGCCGGGCGACCCGCCCTTCGGCGGAAAGATGGCGGTCTTCGTGGCCCTCGGGCTGCTGGCCCTCTACGTGGCGGGCCTGTACGAGCAGACGTCCCGCCGCCGGCCGGCCGAGATCCTGGCCCGCGCCGTGGCGGCCGTGGCCATGTGGTCGGTGGCCTCCGCGGCCCTGGCCTTCTCGCTCCCCGCGCTGCGCATGGGCCGGCTCGCCTGGCTGCTGGGGCTGGCCCTGGGCACCGCCGGCGCCGCCGGCCTCCGCGGCGCCATGGGCCTCCTGCCGGTCTCCCGGCTGCGCGAGCGGCTCCTCATCCTGGGGGCCACGGCGCCGGCCGAGCGCCTGGTGCGCGAGCTGGAGGCCAACCATCCCGGGTACGAGATCCTGGGCTACGTGGACGACCGGCCCCCGGACGAGATCCCGGTGACCAGCGGGTTCCGGCTCCTGGGCTCGGGCGATCGCCTGCACGAGATCGCCACCGCCGTGGAGGCGGGCACCATCGTGGTCGCGCTCACCGAGCGCCGCGGCGCCTTCCCCACCGAGCAGATCCTGGAGTGCAAGCTGCGCGGCATCCGGGTGGAGGACTGGCCGGCCTTCTACGAGATGCTCACGGGCAAGATCTGCGTGCAGCACCTGCGGCCCAGCTGGCTGGTTTTCTCGGAGGGCTTCCGCCGGACCCGCCTCACCCGCCTGCTCAAGCGGGTGGTGGACCTGGCGCTCTCCTGCTGCTTCCTGCTGGGCGGCTGGCCGGTCTTCCTGCTGGTGGCCCTGGCCATCAAGCTGGACTCGCCGGGCCCCGTCTTCTTCGGCCAGGAGCGGGTCGGCCAGGGCGGCCGTCCCTTCCGGCTGCTGAAGTTCCGGACCATGGTCCAGGACGCGGAGAGGCTCACCGGCCCGGTGTGGGCCACGCAGGAGGATCCGCGCATCACCCGCGTGGGGCGCTGGCTGCGCGCCACCCGGCTGGACGAGTTCCCCCAGATCCTGAACGTCCTGCGCGGGGAGATGAGCTTCATCGGCCCGCGGCCCGAGCGGCCGCACTTCGTGGCGCAGCTCTCGAAGAAGCTGCCCTACTACGACCAGCGGCACAGCATCAAGCCGGGCATCACCGGCTGGGCCCAGGTGTGCTATCGCTACGGGGCAACCATCGAGGACGCCGAGGAGAAGCTGCAGTACGACCTCTACTACGTGAAGAACATGTCCCCATTCCTCGACCTGCTGATCCTGGTGTCCAGCATCCAGGTCGTCCTCCTCGGGAAGGGCGCCCGCTAACCGCCCACGGGAGACCGCCGTGCAGAAGAGCCTGAAGGAGCAACTGGATTACTCGGCCGTGCTGCGGGGGGTGTGGCGCCGCCACAAGCGGCTCACCGTCCTGGCCTTCCTGGCCGTGGCCGCCCCCCTCCTGTTCCTGGTCTACCAGATCAGCCAGCCGCTGTACGAGGCGTCCGCCACCATCATCCTGGACGCCACGCCCGTGGAGCGGCTGCCCTACTTCCGGGACGTGAGCCGGGACAACTCGGTCACCTACGGCCTGGTCCTGCAGAGCCGCTCGCTCTCCGAGGGGGTGGTGGAGGCCCTGCCCAAGGAGAGCTTCCAGGAGCTGCTGGACAACCCGCTCTACGTGGACTACCCGGGGCGGGCCATCAACGCCATCCGCAGCTGGCTGGGCCACCCGGCGCCCGCGGCCAGCCCGCAGGCGCGGGCCCTCTCGGAGCTCCGGAACGGGCGCATGCAGTTCACGCCCTCCAAGGGCGACCGGGTGATCACCATCAAGGCCGTGGCCTCCTCGCCCCGCGTGGCCATGGACCTGGTGAACACGCACATCCAGGTGCTCCTCAGCCGCACCCGCAACACGGACCAGGACGACGCCAGGAAGATGCGCGAGTTCCTGGAGCGGCAGACGCAGGCGGCCCGCGAGCAGCTCCAGCAGGCCGAGCTGAGCGTGACCCGCTTCCAGCAGCAGAAGGGCCGGCTCAGCCTGGGCTCCCAGACGGAGCTGGACCTGGCCAAGCTGTCCCAGACCGAGAGCGCCCTGGCCGAGGCCCAGGCCAGCCGGCAGGTGCTGAACGCCCGGGCCGCGGCGCTGCGCGAGATGCTGACCAAGGGCACCCGCGAGGCGCGGGCCGCCGCCGAGGCCGCGGAGCGCGACCGCGAGCGCGAGGACTCCGCCGCGCGCCGGGCCCAGCAGCTCCAGGCCCAGATGGAGACCTTCCGCCGCGCGCAGGAGCGGCTGCAGCAGCTGGAGAACAAGCTGGCCACCCTGCGCGAGCGCTACACCGAGGCCCACCCCGTGGTCGCGGTGACGCGCGAGGAGGTCGCCAGCGAGCAGGCGCGCATCGCCCGCATGGCGCGCGAGCTGCCCGCCGTGCCCAAGGACGCCGCCGGCCGGGCCGCCGTGGCCGCCATCGGGCCCGGCGTGGACCGGGGCGACATCCAGCGCCAGCTGGTGAGCCTGGAGGCGGAGGACGCGGGGCTGCAGAGCCGCATCCAGACGCTGCAGGCCCAGGTGGCGCAGCTCCGCCGGACCATCCAGAGCCTCAGCCAGGACGAGCTGCAGTTCGGCAACCTGCTGCGGAACGTGGAGGCCCAGCGCAACCTGGTGGCGGTGTTCCAGGACAAGCTGATGGCCGCCCGCATGCGGGACAGCGGCAGCCAGGCCACCATCCGGATCGTGGACGCCGCCTCCTTCCCGCTGCAGGCCACCCACGCCCGCACGGTGAAGTACGGCCTGCTGGCGCTGGCCTTCTCGGCCGGCTTCGCGCTGCTGCTCTCCTTCGGGGTGGAGGTCTTCCGCCAGCCGGTGGAGACCGTGTCGGACGTGCAGAAGGCGGCCAGCCTGCCGGTCCTGGGCTCCATCGGGGTGATCGAGGCCAAGGGGCCGGCGAAGCGGCGGCGCCAGGAGGCGCACCTGCCGCTGCACAT
Organism: Methylomirabilales bacterium (SeqCode); assembly: GCA_041946635.1. Classification (GTDB taxonomy): domain Bacteria; phylum Methylomirabilota; class Methylomirabilia; order Methylomirabilales; family 2-02-FULL-66-22; genus 2-02-FULL-66-22. The sequence continues at coordinate 2,223 of JBHGAX010000055.1, read as the reverse complement.
CGCCTTCACGGCCAGCAACCCGGACATCCACACGGACCTCTACCGCGCCATCCGGGCCGCCATCGAGACGGAGGCGCTGAAGACCCCCTTCCGCTCCATCCTGGTGAGCAGCCCGGGGCCCGGGGAGGGCAAGTCCACCACCACGCTGAACCTGGCGCACGTGTTCCAGGAGTTCGGCCGGCGGGTGCTGGTGATCGACGCCGACCTGCGCCGGCCCGCGCTCCACCGGGCGCTGGGCTTCACCAACAAGCCGGGCCTGGTGGACTACCTCACCGGCTCCGCGACGTTCGACGAGATCACCCGGCCGCTGCCCTCGGGCGTGGTGGTGATCCCCAGCCAGTTCACGCGGCAGGACGCCGGCTCGCTGCTGGCCTCCCCGCGCCTGAAGGAGCTGCTGGTCCGCACCCGCGAGCAGTTCGACCTGGTGCTGGTGGACTCGGCGCCCCTGCTGGCGGTGCCGGACAACCTGCTCCTGCTCACGCAGGTGGAGCGCGTGGTGCTGGTGGCCCGGGCCAGCCACACCAGCAAGCGCGACCTGCAGCGGGCCCAGGAGCTCATCGCCCAGGCGGGTGCCAAGGTGCTGGGCGTGATCCTGAACCAGGCGCAGCGCCACGACATCCCCTACTTCCGGGCCCGCTACCGCCGCTACTACCGCGTCCCCGAGCAGCGGCCGGCCCCCGAGCCGCGCCTGGCGCTGCCGGCGGGGCGGAAGTAGCCCCGTGGAGGCCCCCGTCATGTCCCTGCAGAGCCCGGCGGTGGCCCCGGCGGACGCGGCCCCCGCGCCGCTGGCCGCGCTCCTGCCCAAGCTGCGGGACCGCTCCGCGCGCCTCGCCATCCTGGGGCTCGGCTACGTGGGCCTGCCCGAGGCGGTGATGTTCGCGCAGGCCGGCTTCCGCGTCACCGGCTTCGACCTGGACGCCGAGCGGGTGGCCAGCGTGAACGCCGGCCGCTCCTACATCCCGGACGTGCCGACCGAGACACTGGCCGGCCTGGTGGCGGACGGGCGCCTCTCGGCGGTGGCCGTGCGCGCCCGCGAGGGCGCGGCCGCCGGGGACGCCTTGCTGGCGGCGCAGGACTGCCTGTGCATCTGCGTGCCCACGCCCCTCCGGAAGACGCGCGACCCCGACATCTCCTACATCGTGGGCGCGGTGCAGATCATCCAGCCGCACCTCCGGCCGGGCCAGCTCATCGTCCTGGAGAGCACCACCTACCCCGGCACCACCGAGGAGGTGCTCCAGCCCATGCTGGAGGCGGGCGGCCTGCGCGCGGGCCGGGACTTCGCCCTGGCCTTCTCGCCGGAGCGGGTGAACCCCGGCGACCGCGAGCACCCCCCGGCCAGCATCCCCAAGGTGGTCGGCGGCCTCACGCCGGCCTGCACGCGCCTCGCGCAGGCCCTCTACGCCGAGGTGGTGGCGCGGGTGCTCCCCGTCTCCTCCGCCCGCGCCGCGGAGATGGTGAAGCTCCTGGAGAACACCTTCCGCAGCGTGAACATCGGCCTGGTGAACGAGCTGGCCCTCATGTGCCACACCTTCGACCTGGACGTCTGGGAGATCATCGAGGCCGCGGCCTCCAAGCCCTTCGGCTTCATGCCCTTCTACCCGGGCCCGGGGCTGGGCGGCCACTGCATCCCCGTGGATCCCTTCTACCTGTCCTGGAAGGCCCGCAGCCACGGCTTCGAGGCGCGCTTCATCGAGCTGGCCGGACAGGTGAACGGGAGCATGCCCCGGCACGTGGTGGGCCGCGTGGCGGACGCGCTGAACCGCCGCCGGCAGAGCATCAACGGCGCGCGCATCCTGGTCCTGGGCGTGGCCTACAAGCCCAACGTGGGCGACGTCCGGGAGTCCCCGGCCCTGGAGATCCTGCACCTCCTCCGCGAGCGGGGCGCCCTGCTCGCCTACGCGGACCCCCACGTCCCGACCGTCGCCACGGGCAGCCTGGTCCTGAGCGCCGTGCCCCTCACGCCGGAGACCCTGGCCGCGCAGGACTGCGTCCTGATCCTGACCGACCACGCGGGCGTCGACTACGGGCTGGTGGCGCGCACCGCGCCCCTCGTGGTGGACACCCGCAACGCCTGCAAGGGGATATCGGGCGCGCAGATCGTCAAACTCTAGCGAGGCTCCGCCTCAGACGATGAAGCGTGGGCGGTCTTGTTCAGGCCCTTTCGTTGGCGGGCTTGGCGTGCTTGGCGAGAGACCGTTCTCCCCACGACCCACAGAACAGCCT
>JBHGAX010000549.1:0-1682 GCA_041946635.1 Methylomirabilales bacterium (SeqCode) | reverse complement strand
GGCGGTGCGAGTTCCGCTAGCTCTGGAGCAGCTTCTCGTGCAGGCGGGCGAGCTGCGCCCGGAGGCTGCCGTCGTAGACCTGGCTGCCGATGCGCGTGACCACGCCGCCCAGGATGGCCGGGTCCTGGCGCACCGTGAGGTACACCTGCTTCCCCGTGATCTGCCCGAGGCGCTCCCGCAGCCCGGCGAGTTGCGCCTCGGGGAGCGGGGCGGCGGTGGTCACCTCGGCACGCAGCCGGCCGAGCCGCTCGTCCGCGAGCGCGCCGTAGACCTGGAGGATGTCTTCCAGGCTGGGCAGCCGGCCGGCCTGCAGGACCAGGCGGAGGAAGCGGCGGGCGAGCGGGGACAGGCCCATCGCCTCCGCCACGCGCTCCACGGTCTCGGCGGCCGCCGGCTTGGGGACGCTCGGGCTGCGAAGGAACTGCGCCAGCTCCCGCCGTTCGCGCAGCACGTCGGCGAAGGCGCCGAGCTCCCGCTGGACCCCCTCCAGCTCGCCGCTGCCGGCCGCCACGTCGGCCAGCGCCCGGGCGTAGCGCCGGGCGACCGCGCCGCCGGTCAATTCACCGACCCCAGGTCGCGCACGTACTGCTCCGCCAGCCGGCGCTGGTCCTCCGCGGTCAGCGCCCGCCCCAGCAAGCGCTCCGCCGCCAGGAGGGAGAGGTTCACCGCCTCCTCCCGCAGGCTGGCCTTCGCCCGGCGCGCCTCCGCGGCGATCTCCGCGCGGGCCTCCGCCAGCATGCGCTCCGCCTCCGCCCGCGCCGCGGCCTGCAGCCGCTGCCGCTCCAGCTCCACCTCGCGCTGCACCTGCTCGCGCATGGCGGCGGCCTCGCGCTGCGCGGCCTGGATCTCCGCCCGGTGCTCGGCCTGCGCTCGCGCGGCGGCCTCGCGCGCCGCGGCCGCCTCGTCCAGCGACCGCTGGATGCCCTCGGCGCGCGTGCGGAGGAATTCCGTCAGCGGCCGGAAGAGGAACCTGGAGAGGAGCAGGATCAGGATGAGGAAGTTGATCGCCTGGATGACCAGCGTGACGTTCAGGTTGATGATGCCCGGCTCTTCGTGTCCCGCCTCGGCGGCGAGCGCCAGCCGCGGGGCCAGGGTCAGGGCCGCCACCGCGGCGGCCCGGAGGGCGTGACGCATCGGGAGGTCTCCTCGGAACCGGCAGTCCGGCACGCAGGCCTTCTGGCGCCGAGCGCCTAGTTGCCCGAGTGCCGGAGTGCCTTCGTGGCCAGCCAGAGCCAGTGGCCGATCATCCAGGCCTGGGTGAGCAGCAGCCCCGCCACGACGGGCAGGAGTGGCGCGCGAAAGACGACCAGGATCAGGTACAGGGCCAGACCGGCGAGGGCGAAGCGGACCAGGGAGCCCTTCCAGAGCCCGCGCCATTCGACCTCGCCGCCCAGGCGCCCGACCGCCGCCGCGATGAGCCGGAAGTTCCCCAGGCTGATGCCCGCCCCCGCGGCGAAGGCCGCCGCCCACGCAGGCCGGCCCGCGAGCAGCAGGAGGCCCGAGCCGGCGGCGCCCAGGGCCAGCGCCCCGGTCAGCGTTCCCCGAATGAATCGCTCTCGCTCGTCCACGATGGAAAGTTTACGGATGCGGGCCCGAGGCTGGCGGCGCGTTCCCGGGCGGCGCAAATCGCCGGGCGCGCGTGAAGCTAACACGCTAACAAAAATGGTGTCAAGAAAGCTGTC
>JBHGAX010000548.1:0-1684 GCA_041946635.1 Methylomirabilales bacterium (SeqCode) | reverse complement strand
GGCCGGGCTGGCGCGGCTCGCCAAGGCCGGCCACCCGGTGCTCGGCGTGCCGCTGGCGGACCGCTACGACCTGGGGGCGGAGTTCTTCCGCTGGGAGTTCGCCACGGCCGCGGCCGGCGCGGTCCTCGGCATCAACCCCTTCGACCAGCCGAACGTGCAGGAGAGCAAGGACAACACCAAGCGGCTGCTCGGCGAGTACCGCGCGGCGGGGAAGCTGCCCGAGGGCGCGCCCCTGGCGAGCTTCGGCCCCATCCGCCTGTACGGCGACGCGGCGGCGGCCGCGGCGCTCCGCGGGGCGGGCAGCCTGGGCGCCGCGCTGGCGGCCCACCTCGGCCGCATCCGGGCCGGGGACTACGCGGCGCTCACGGCCTACCTCCAGCCCGTGCCGGCCCACGCCCAGGCGCTCGAGGAGATCCGGCTCCGCATCCGGGACCGCCACCGCGTGGCCACGACCGTGGGGTACGGCCCGCGCTTCCTGCACTCCACCGGGCAGCTCCACAAGGGGGGCGCGGACAACGGCGTCTTCCTGCAGTTCACCGCCGACGACGCCGTGGACCTCCCGATTCCCGGTGAGCCCCACACCTTCGGCGTCATGAAGGCGGCCCAGGCGCTCGGCGATCTCCAGTCCCTGCAGTCGCGCCGGCGGCGCGCCCTGCGCCTGCACATCGCCGGCCCGGTGGCGGACGGCCTCCGCCAGATCGCCCGGGCGATGGCCTGAGACGGCCCGCATCGCGGCGCGAGAGTCGGCCATGTTGAAGCCCGCAGTGGTGCTCAGCGAGTCGCCCTCCTCGGCGGCGGACGCCGCGGCGGTCCGGGTGGCCGACGTGCTCCGGCGGGCCATCGACCGGCGCGGACACGCCGCCATCGCGCTGTCCGGGGGGAAGACGCCCCGCGAGACCTACGCCCGCCTGGCGCAGCCGCCCCACGTCCACGCCGTGGCCTGGGGGCAGGTGGAGGTCTTCTGGGGCGACGAGCGCTGCGTGCCGCCGGATCACGCGCAGAGCAACTACCGCATGGCCCTGGAGGCCTGGCTGTTCGACGCGCCCATCCCCAAGCGGAACATCCATCGCATGCGGGGCGAGGCCGACCCGAAGGCGGCGGCGCGGGAGTACGAGGAGACCCTCCGGGTGGCGCTGCAGGTGCCCGCGCGCGAGACGCCGCGCCTGGATCTCGTCCTGCTCGGCATCGGGCTGGACGGGCACACCGCCTCGCTGTTCCCCGGCTCCCCCGCCCTGACGGAGGACAACCGGCTGGTCGTGGCGACCTTTGTGCAGAAGGTGAACGGCTGGCGGCTGACCGCGACGCCCCGCCTGCTGAATGCCGCGCGCCACGTGATCTTCCTGGTCACGGGGGCCGAGAAGGCCGCCATCGTCCGCGAGGTCCTGCGGGGGCCGGTCGCGCCCGAGCGGCTGCCCGCGCAGATCGTCCAGCCCGGCGATGGCCGGGTCGAGTGGCTGCTGGACCGCGACGCGGGCAAGCTCCTCTCGAATGCGGAATGCGGGATGCGGGATGCGGAATAGGCGAACCCCAAGGCGCAGCGGCGCCGTGGGTGATGGGCGAGCCCCGCTGCGCCTCCGATGCTCCTGCGGCCGGAGTATTTCCCTTCTGTGATTTCTGTGCCTCTTCGTGGCCAGGAGTCTCTTCTCGGCGCTCTTGGCGTCCTCCGCCCCGGACTGCGGAGCGG
>JBHGAX010000547.1:0-2931 GCA_041946635.1 Methylomirabilales bacterium (SeqCode) | reverse complement strand
TCTGGAACAACCTGCCGGAGTTCTGGGAAGGCATGATCGTCACCGCGGAGGTGTCGGCGATCGGCTTCCTGGTCGCCGTGGTGGCCGGACTGGTGGTCTGCCTCGTGCGCATGTACGTCCGGCCGCTCGGCTGGCTGGCCATCCTCTACATCGAGTTCTGCCGCGCCACGCCGATCTACGTGCAGCTCATGTGGGTCAATTACGTCTGGCCCGAGCTGTTCGGCTGGCCGCAGTCCTTCTTCGCGGCGGGCTGGGCGGCGCTCGCGCTCCAGTCCAGCGGCTACCTGGCGGAGACGTTCCGCTCCGGCATCGAGGGAGTGGCCCGTGGGCAGCGCGAGGCCGCGGCCTCTACCGGCCTCTCCCCCTACCTCACCATGCGGTGGGTCGTGATGCCCCAGGCGATTCTCATGATGACGCCTTCCCTCATGAACCAGTTCCTGGTGGTGGTGAAATCGTCGTCGCTCGTCTCGGTCATCGCCGTCCCCGACCTGATGTACCGCGCGCTGCGCCTCACCTCGATCTGGTTCGAGCCCATCGAGATCCTGTCCTTCACCGCCTTCATCTACGTGGCGGTGGTCTTCGCCCTGTCGGCCGCGATCAAGGCGTACTCGGATCGCCTGCGGAGGCGCTATGCCTGACGGGCTGCCGAGGCGGCCCGGGTTGCCGGTGCGAGGTGCGGCGAAGGACCGGTTGCCGGTTCGAGGGTCGAGGTGCGACGGTTAAGCGCCTTTCGCTCGAACCTCGAACCTCGAAAAAACGTGACCTCGAACCTCGAACCTTGAACCTGACCTTGAACCTCGAACCGCAAGCTGGTTTCGGCAACCGACCCTGCTCGGAGGGGAGACCCGGGGATCCGGGGGAGGAGGAGCCATGGCAGGCGGGACCATGAGCAAGCGGACCTTCATGAAGGCGGCGCTGGGCGCGGGCGGGCTGGTGGGCCTCGGCGGGCTGCTTTCCCCGCGCGCCGCTTACGCGCAGCTCCTGGAGTCCGGCATCGACGAGAAGTCCGTGCTGGCGCGGCTGAAGAAGGAGGGCAAGCTCCGCATCGGCTACGCCCAGACGTTACCCTGGTTCCACAAGGACGCGAAGACCAACTCGCTGGCCGGCATCTACTATGACGTCTGCGAGGCCCTGGCCAAAGAGCTGGAAGTCAAGGCCGAGTACTCCGAGGTGAGCTGGGCGAACGCGACCGTGGCGCTGCGCAAGGGGGATTTCGACATCTTCGGCTCCTCGCTGTTCTACACGGTTCCCCGCGCCCTGGTGGTCAACTACACCGCGCCGCTGTGGCACAAGGGGCACCTGGCTCTCACCCACAAGGACAACGCCAAGCGCTTCAAGTCCGTCGCGGATTTCAACCGGCCGGACGTGACCTTCTCCATCAATGTCGGCACGCGCGAAAGTTCTACAAGGAGCAGCTGACCGCCTGAGAACAGGCAAAGCCGACGATCATCGACTGCCATGCGCACATCTCCCGGGTGGGCCCCTTCGGCCGCCTGGAATACACCCTGGACGGCGAGGACTACTACATTCAGTATATGCCGGTCGGCATGGCGCAGTCCGAGGCGCCGCCGGAGCTGATGCCGGCGCAGATGTCCTGCGTGGGCGTGGACCACTGCGTGCTCCTCGGATCCCCGGCGGCAACCTCGCCGCGCTCATGGGCATCCGGAGCACGCATGCATAGGCGCGGGCCAACGCCTCGCGCCGCGCTGTACCACCCATCGACATCCCCCACCCCCCTCTGGAAGAAGGGGGCCAGGGGGGATCTGAAAGGACCGACACCATGACCCTGCCGCCCGCAGAGATCGGCATGCGCCTGGACGACGTGGACACGCCTGCGCTGCTCGTGGACCTGGATGCCTTCGAGCGCAACCTGGATCGGCTGGCGCAGGCGGCGGCCGGCGCGCCCGTGAAGCTGCGCCCCCACGCCAAGACGCACAAGTGCGCGGTCATCGGCCGCCAGCAGGTGGCGCGGGGCGCCGTGGGCGTCTGCTGCCAGAAGGTGGGGGAGGCCGAGGCCATGGTGCACGGCGGCGTGCCCGACGTGCTGGTGAGCAACCAGATCGTGGGCGCCTCGAAGATCCGCCGGCTGGTCGCGCTGGCCAAGCAGGCGCGCGTCGCGGTGTGCGCGGACGATCCGGGGAACGTGGCCGACCTGGACGCGGCCGCCGTGGCCTTCGGGGTGCGCCTCCCCGTCCTGGTCGAGATCAACGTGGGCATGGACCGCTGCGGCGTGGAGCCCGGGGAGGCGGCCGTGGCGCTCGCCAGCCGGATCGCCCGCTCGCCCGGCCTGCGCTTCGCCGGCCTCCAGGCCTATCACGGCTCCGCCCAGCACGTCCGGGACCACGCCAGGCGCCGGGAGATGATCGGCCAGGCCGCGGAGAAGGTCACCCGCACGGTGGAGGGACTCAAGCGCGCGGGGCTCGCCTGCGAGACCGTCTCCGGCGCGGGCACCGGCACCTTCCGCTTCGAGATCGAGTCGGGGGCCTGGACGGAGCTGCAGTCCGGCTCCTACATCTTCCTGGACGTGGACTACGCGAAGAACCTCAAGGCCGACGGCAGCCCGGGGACCGAGTTCGAGCACAGCCTCTTCGTCTGGGCCACGGTCATGAGCCACCCGACCAAGGACCGGGCCGTCCTCGACGCGGGGCTGAAGGCGTTCGGCGTGGACGCGGGCCTGCCCGTGGTGCAGGGGATGCCCGACGTCGAGTACGTGCGCGCCGCCGACGAGCACGGGAAGCTCCTGCTGCACGACCCGGCGCGCACGCTGACGGTCGGGCAGAAGCTGAAGCTCATCCCCGGCCACTGCGACCCGACGGTCAACCTCTACGACTGGTACGTCGGCTACCGGGGCGACCGGGTGGAGGCCCTCTGGCCCATCGTCGCCCGCGGCGCCGGCCGGTAGCGGCTGCTGAAACAGGCCCATCTGCGGCG
>JBHGAX010000546.1:0-1710 GCA_041946635.1 Methylomirabilales bacterium (SeqCode) | reverse complement strand
GCCTCTGCTAGAGCTTGACGGGTAGCCCCCCGCCCCGCTCTGCCGGCTCTGCGCAGCGGGCGTAGAGCGTCAGGAAGCCGCGCGTCACGCGAGGTGGCGGAGGCGCCCAGGCGCGGCGCCGGGCTTCGAGATCCGGCGGGCTCACGAGCAGGTTCAGCCGGCGGCCGGGGATGTCGATCTCGATGCGGTCCCCGTCCTGCACGAGCGCGATCGGCCCGCCCAGGGCGGCCTCCGGCGAGACCTGGCAGATGAACGGGCCCTTGGCGAAGCCCGAGATCTTGCCGTCCGTGACCAGGGCGCAGGTCCTGTCCAGTCCCAGCGCGCCCATGTAGCCCAGCACCTTGAAGACCTCGGTGAGGCCCGGGCCGCCGCGGGGGCCCTCGTAGCGCAGCACGATGACTTCGCCCGCCTTCACGCGTCCCGCTTCGAGGCCGGCCAGGCAATCCTCCATCGAGTTGAACGTCCGCGCGGGCCCGGCGTGGAGCATCATCTGCTCGGGGACCACCGTCGGCCGGACGACCGCAGACGTGGCGAGGGTGCCGCGAAGCACGGCGAGGCCGCCGCGAAACACCGGCTGGTCCAGCGGGCGGATCACCTCCGGCCAGCGGACCGCGGCGCCCGCGATGGTCTCGGCAATCGCGGCCCCGCTCACCGTGAGCGCGCCGGTGTGGAGCTGCCCCGCGAGCCGCTGCATCACCGCGGGGACGCCGCCCGCCTCGTCGAAATCCTGCATGGTGTAGGCGCCGCTCGGCCGCACGTTGACGATGCAGTCGACCTCGGACGAGAGCTTCGCCACCGTCTCCAGGGTGATGCGGTCCCCGAGGTCCAGCTCCTGGGCCAGCGCCAGGATGTGGAGGACGGCGTTGGTGGAGCCGCCGATGGCGTGGAGCACGCGCACCATGTTCTCCAGCGCCCGCCAGGTGAGGATGGCGCTCGGTCGGATGTCCTCCTGGACCAGCGAGACGGCACGCCGGCCGGATTGCCTGGCGAACCAGAGGCGCGCCGCGGAGACCGCGGGAGCCGTGGCGGAGCCGGGGAGCGCGAGGCCGCACGCCTCGGCCAGGCACTGCATGGTGTTCGCCGTGCCGAGGAGGGCGCACGAGCCGGCCGTGGGGCAGACCGCATGCTCCAGCGCGTCGAGAGCCTGCGCGTCGAGGCGTGCCTGGCCGACGCCGCAGGCCCAGGTCTCGGCGTCCAGGTCCGTGATGATCGTGTCCTTGCCGTGATGGCGGCCGGCGAGCATGGGCCCGCCCGGCACGATGATCGCCGGGAGGTCGAGGCGCGCCGCGGCGAGCAGGTGGCCCGGCACGTTCTTGTCGCAGCTGCTGATCAGGACCAGGCCGTCCAGGTTGTGGATCTGCGCGCAGGTCTCCACCTCGGCGGCGATGACGTCGCGGGTGGGCGTGTCGAACCGCATGCCGCCCCGGCCGACGTCCACCGGACACTGGCCGAATCCCCCGAACTCCACGGGCGTGCCGCCTGCCTGCCAGATGCCCGCCTTGACCGCCTCGGCCACGCCCTTGAGATGCGAATGCCCGGGGCTCGTCTCGCTCCAGGTGTTGTGCACCCCGATCCGCGGCCGCCGCAGGTCCTCGGCGTCATACCCCACGGCCTTGATGAGCGCCCGGGCCCGCGCCATCCCCGGCTGGTTCAAAATCTCGGGATTCTTCGGCTGTCGCATGAAATCTCCAATCCGCGCTCATGGCTCAT
>JBHGAX010000545.1:0-2532 GCA_041946635.1 Methylomirabilales bacterium (SeqCode) | reverse complement strand
TCTGGTTTTTGCGCAGGAGCGCAAAAAACCAGATTCAGCTTGACATCACAATGTCACTACATCTAGAGTCCGCGGCACCTCTCCCCGGAGGATGCGGATGCGCGGACAGGAGCGGTTCGTCCCCCACTACTACCGCCTGGAGAACCACCTCCGCGACCGCATCCGGCGCGGCTCCCTCAAGCCGGGCGACCCCATCCCCGCCGAGTCCCAGCTCGTCCAGCAGTTCAAGGTCAGCCGCACCACCGTCCGCCAGGCGCTGGGGCGGCTGGTCTACGAGGGAGTGATCGAGCGGCACCGCGGCCGGGGGAGCTTCGTCGCCGAGCCCCGCCTGCAGCACACCAAGCAGTTTCTGAGCTTCGAGGAGGAGATGCGGGCGCGGGGCGCCCAGACCGCGATCAAGCTCCTCGACATGCGGACCGAACCGGCGGACAGCAAGGTCGCGAAGAACCTGCGCCTGCGCGAGGGGGCACCGGTGGTCGTCCTGGAGCGCCAGCGGCTGGTCGACGGCCAGGTCGTGGGGTACGAGATCCGGTACCTGCCCCGGCACATCGGCGAGGCGCTCACGCCGGACGAGATCCACAATCAGCCCCTCGTCCCCGCCATCCGGCGCATCCTCGGCAAGCCCCGGACGAGGCTAGTCCTGCGGGTCACGGCCTCGGTCGTGCGGCAGCGCGAGGCGAAGATCCTGCAGACGAAGCTCGGGGCGCCGGTCCTGGTCCGCGAGCACACGTGGTACGTGGACCCGGACGGGCCGGTGCAGTACGGGAAGTCGCTCTTCCGCGGGGATCGCTATCAGATGGCCGTGGAGTTCAGCTCCACGAGTTGGAGGACGGGACCCAGACCCACCCGGCGCACCCGCGCTGCGTGGTCATCGAGTTCGCGCGGCACGCCTTCACCGCGCCGCGCTTCCAGCCGCCCTGCCGCGGCTTCGCCTCGCGCATCCTGATGTTCTCGGACCACATCGGCACGCACGTGGACGCGCCCTTCCACTACTTTCCCGAGCAGGGCACCATCGAGTCCGTGCCGCTGGAGCAGCTGGTCGGCCCCGCGGTCTGGCTGGATTTCTCCAACAAGCGCCCGGACCAGTCCATCACACCCGAGATGCTCGAGGCGGAGTGCCGGGCGGCGGGCGTGCGGGTGGAGGCGGGCGACATCCTGCTGTTCCGGGGGTGGCCCGGGCACCACACCGACGAGGGCTTCCTGCGCTGTGCGGGCATGAACCGCGCCGCGGCGGAGTGGGCGCTGGCGCGGGGCATCAAGGCGCTGGGGTGTGACCTGGCCACGCCCGACGACCCGCGGGACATGACCCGGCCCGTGCACCTGGCGCTCCTGGGCCGCGGCATCCCGATCATGGAGCACGTGGTCAACCTGGAGGCGATCCCCGCGCGGCGGTTCCAGTTCGTCGGCGTGCCGCTCAAGATCAAGGGCGCGAGCGGCTCGCCCATCCGCGCCTTCGCCATGCTGACAGGCTGCTGAAAACGGCCCGTCTGCGGCGTTGGCGGTCCTCGGCACTCGCCCTTCGACAGGCTCAGGGCCCCGAGCGAAGTCGAGGGGCTGCGGCGTAGCGCTGCTACGCCTTACTCGGCCTGCGGCCCGCCGCCTTGCATCCGGACCGTTTTGAGCAGCCTGACGGGAAACGCTGATTGCGAGCCATAAGGAGATTCGTATGACCCTCCCGACCGTTGCTGTCACCATGGGCGACCCGGCCGGCATCGGCCCGGAGATCGTCGCCCGAGCCCTGGCCGAGCGCCAGGTGCGCGAGGCCTGCCACCCCGTGGTCGTGGGCGATCCCCGGGTGATGTCTCGCGTCGTGAACGTCGTGAAGTGCGCGCTGGCCGTCCGGACGGTCAGCTCCGTGCGAGGCGCTGGCGCCAACCCCGCCGCGCTGGACGTGCTCCCGGCGGGCGAGCTGCCGCCCGAGGCGCTGAAGCCCGGGACGCTGGATGCACGCTGGGGCGAGACGGCGGCCGCCTGCTGCCGCAAGGCCGTCGAGCTCGCCAAGGCCGGGCACGTGGCCGGCATCACCTCGGCGCCCTTCAACAAGGAAGCCTTCCACATGGCCGGCTACAAGGCGATGGACGACATGACCTACTTCGAGGAGTGCTTCGCCAAGGGCGAGGCCTACCAGGTGGGTGAGGTCGCCGGCATCTGGACCACCCCCGTCACGTTCCACGTGGCCTTCCGCGACATTCCCGACCTCATCACCCAGGCGGCGGTGCTGGCGAAGATCCGGTCCCTGCACAAGGTGCTGGAGGCCGCCAGGGTGATGCCTGCCAAGATCGGCGTGGTGGCACTCAACGTCCACGGGGGCGAGGGCGGGATGTTCGGCCGGGAGGAGATCGACGTCATCAAGCCGGCCATCGAGCAGGCCAAGCGGGAAGGCTACCCGGTGGCGGGGCCGCTCCCGCCCGACAGCGCCTTCCCCCTCGCCCTGCGGGGCGACTACCAGGGCCTGGTCCTCATGTACCACGACCAGGCGAACATCGGGCGCAAGATCATCGGGCGCGACAAGCCGGGGGTCAGCCTGTTCCT
>JBHGAX010000544.1:0-1713 GCA_041946635.1 Methylomirabilales bacterium (SeqCode) | reverse complement strand
TCGGTCCACCAGCCGAGCACGTCGGTCTCCCGGGTCCGCTCGCAGGCGACCTGGGCGAGCAGCGCGGTCACGAGTCGCTGCCGCGCGCCATCGCAGGACGCCTCCACCCCCCGCATGCGAATCGCCACGAACTCCGACCCGGCCCGCAGCGCCCGGGCGCGTTCCCGGCGAAGCGCCCGTTCAAACTCGGCGGGCGCAAGGAACTCCCGCAGCCCCCGCCCGCGAGTCGGCATGCGCGACCGCAGGAGCCCCAGGAGCCGCTGCGGCGGCGTGGAAGGGGCTGCGGCATCGGGCGCGGCGCGGTCCTGAGGGGTGCTCGTGCCCATGACACTCCCGGCGAGCGGCCTGCTCAGTTTCTGTTGTTGTTGTTCAGTTCGTAGGTGAACCCGAGTCCCAGGGTGGTGCCGCGGAAGAGCAGGAGCCGTTCGATGTACTGGTTCACGAACCGGTTGGCCTCGGCGATCCACGTTCGGGGCACGTACACGACGTCGGCGGGCTGAAGCGGCACGCCATCCGTGGGGTGGCCGGCCAGCGCCTGCTTCAGGTCCACGCGAATCGGCACGGGGCGGTTGCCGGCGCCCCGGCGGATGACGATGACGGCGTCCGGCTTCGCGGTCTCCTTGAAGCCGCCGGCGGCCAAGACGGCCTGCAGCGGGGTCATGCCCGGCGCCAGGGCCAGCAGGCTGGGCGTGTTGACCTCCCCGCCCACGTACACCCGGTAGCCGCCCAGGGAGCGCAGGATCACGGCCACGTCCGGCCGCCGCAGCTCCGCGCTGTACAGCTTGGTGAGGGCCTGATCCAGCTCCGTCGGGGTCAGTCCCGCCGCGCTGACCTCGTCCACCAGCTGCAGCGATATCTTCCCGTCCGGCCGGACCAGCACGGTCTCATTCAGCTCGGGGTTGTAGAAGAACTTGAGATCGAGCTGGTCGCCGGGCTGGATCCGGTAGGTCGGGACCTCCTGCGCGAGCGCCGGCTCTACGGGACGTCCGGCGTCGGGCAGGGCGGCGGGCGCGGCGGTCGGCGCCGCGCGGTTGGCGCACCCCAGCGGCAGGGCCGTCACGAGCACGAGGAGCGACCGAACAAGCAGCCACATGGGTGTCCTCACGTGTGGGGCGTCAGCGCCAGGGTCTCGACCTCCGCCCGATCCCTTCGCACGCGGGCGGGCACGCCGGCGACAATGACGCCGGGCGGAACGTCCCGGGTGACCACCGCGCCCGCCGCCACGAGCGCCCCCCGCCCGATGGTGACGCCGCACAACACGGTGGCCCCGGATCCGATGGACGCGCCGTCCTCGACCCGCGTCTCCTCGAACCGCCAGGTGGCGCGACGCGCGGCCTCGGCGCTGGGATACCGGTCGTTCACGAACGTCACATGGTGCCCCACGAAGACGTCGTCGCCGATGCGGACGCCGCTGCAGATGAAGGTGTGGCTCTGGATCCGCGAACGGCAGCCGACCCGCACGTCCCGTTGAATCTCCACGAACGTGCCGATGCGGCTCTCGTCGCCGATGGAACAGCCATAGAGATTGACGTACTCGAAGATGATCACGTCCCGTCCGAGCCGCACATCGTCGGCGATGGTCACGAACCGTCGCCCCGGGATCTCGATCATACGCCCTCCGCCGTCCTTCGCCGTGGCTTGGCTGTCCGTGTCAGATGGTGTGCGCGGCCGTGCAAATCCGCTGCCGTTCTCCCCGCAGGCGCGGAGGGCCGC
>JBHGAX010000543.1:0-1723 GCA_041946635.1 Methylomirabilales bacterium (SeqCode) | reverse complement strand
AAAAACTTGATGGGCCTGTTTCAGCAGCCTGTCACGCGCAGGCCTGCAGCGCCGCCCACACCTCGTCCGGGTTCTCGACCACGGCGACCGTGGCATCGCCGATGCCGGTCGGGAGCACGAAGCGGAGCGCGCGATCGTGGATCTTCTTGTCGTAGCGGACGAACGGCGCCACGGCCGCCGGGTCGGTGCGGAGCGTGATGGGCAGGCCGAAGGCCTGGAGCACCCGCTTCAGGCGCTCCACGTCCCCCGGCGGGCAGATCCCCCGCCGCGCGGCCAGCGTGCCGGCCACGACCATCCCCACCGCCACCGCCTCGCCGTGGTTCGGCCCGCGGTACCCGGTGGCCGCCTCCAGGGCGTGGCCCACGGTATGGCCGAAGTTCAGGAGGGACCGGACGTCGGTCTCCCACTCGTCCGCCTCCACGATGGACGCCTTCAGCTCGCAGGCGCGGCGCACCAGTCGCACCAGGGCCCGCAGGTCCTGGGACAGGACCTCCTCCACGTTGCGCTCCAGGTACTCGAAGAAGTCCCGGTCGCGGATGGCGGCGATCTTCACCACCTCGGCCAGGCCGGCCCGGAACTCCCGCGCGGGGAGCGCGGCGAGCGTCTCGACGTCGGTGATCACCAGGCGGGGCTGGTAGAAGGCGCCGACGAGGTTCTTGCCCTCGGGGAGGTTGACCCCCACCTTCCCCCCGATGCTCGTGTCCACCTGGGCGATGAGCGAGGTGGGAATGTGGATCAGCGGCACCCCCCGGAGGTACGTGGCGGCCACGAAGCCGCTCAGCTCGCCGATGACGATGCCGCCCAGCGCGAAGACCGGGGACCGGCGCTCCAGCCTGGCGGCGGCGCACTGCCGGTACAGCCAGGCGAGCCGCTCCAGCCCCTTCTCCTCCTCCCGGTCGTCGAACTCGAGGCAGCTCGCCGTGAAGCCGGCCCCTTCGAGCGACTGCAGGACGCGCCCGCCGAACGCCTGCCGGTCCGCGGGGCTCGTGATCAGGATCCCCGTGCGGGCGAGGCCCAGGTCCTTCACCAGCCGGCCCGCCTCGCCGAGCAGCGCCGGCCCGATGATCACGTCGTGCGAGCGGCGCCCCAGCGAGACCCGCAGGCTCTCCGCCATGGAGGGCAGGTGCACCGCCGGGCGGCCCGCCGTCACGTGGTGCAGCGCCAGGAAATCCAGGATGTGGTTCACCACGTGGTCGATGCTGCGCGCGGACGCGTCCACGATGAGGTCCGCCCCGGCGTACGCCTCGGCCCGCTGGTCCAGCAGCTGGCGGATCCGCTCGCGCCTGTCCCCGCCCCACAGCATGGGCCGATCCTCGGTCGAGCCGAGCCTCGCCAGGATGGTGTCGGGATCCGCGGTGAGCGTGACCACCACCCCGCTTCGCTTCAAGGTCTCCAGGTTGCGAGGGCTCACGATGGTCCCGCCCCCCGTGGCCACGACGCACCCCGTCCGGCCGGCGATCCGCTCCACCATCCGGGCTTCGAGCGCACGGAACGCCGCCTCGCCCTGTGTGGTGAAGAGCTGGGCGATCGGCATCCCGGCCTCGGCCGCGATGAGCGTGTCGAGGTCCAGGAAGTCGTAGCCGAGCGCGATGGCCAGACGCCTCCCCACGGTCGACTTGCCCGTCGCCATGAAGCCGCTCAGGATGATGTTCCGCCGCGTCCCGGTCATGCCCGGCCTCTCGCAGGTCCCGGAAATGGGTGCGGATGAAGGTAGGGCACCTCC
>JBHGAX010000542.1:0-1734 GCA_041946635.1 Methylomirabilales bacterium (SeqCode) | reverse complement strand
GCCGCGGGGCCTCGCCCGCGCCATCCTAGCCCGCGCGCCCACCGGCTGTCCAGCCGTCCGGCGGGCCGCCGCCTCACCGCCGCCCGAGCCAGATGAACAGGCCGCCCATGCCGCCGATCACCAGGGCGATGAGCCCCACGCCCACCCAGCCCCAGACCGGCTGCGCCTTGACGGTCACGCGCAGGTCCAGGCCCTTGCTGGCCTTCTCGCCGTCCACCGAGAGGTTCACGGAGTAGTCGCCCACCAGGGCCTGCTCCGCGGGCGTGATGGTCGCCTCGACCTGCTTCGCCGCCCCGGGCTCCAGGGCCTCCAGCTTCTCGGGCTTGAACTCCACCTTCCAGTTGTCCGGCTTGAACGAGTTGAACGAGATGTTCCGGTTCACCGCGGTGCCGGTGTTCCGCACGATCAACGAGACCGTGGTGGGCTTGCCCTGCACCGCCTCGGTGGACATCACGCCGCTCGGCGTGGCGGCGTCCAGCTTGTACGTGCCGGTGAGGACCACCTTGAGCGGCACCTCGGCCTTGGCGTCCCCCGAGCTCACCCGCACCAGGATCGGGTACTCGCCGGCCTTCGCCTCCTTCTCGGGCGTCACCTGCACCGCCACGCTCTGGTTGGAGCCGGCCTTGATGCGGAGGCTGGAGATCTGCTTGGACTCGTAGCCGGGCTTGAAGGTCACCTCCCACTTCTCGGGGACCTGGGCGGCCAGGTCGAAGGTCCGGTCCACGTCGCCCTTGTTCTGCACGTCCAGCGTGAACTCGAAGGAGGCGTCGGTGGCGCCGCGGAGCACGGGGTAGGAGCTGGTGACCTGCATCTCCGCCGCCTCCCGGCCGCGCTCCCGCGTCGTCACGGTGATCTGGTGCGCCGCCTTCAGGGCGCCGTCGCTGGTCACGCCCTCCAGGGCAAAAACGTAGCTGCCGGCCGGGAGGCCCTTGTCGGGCTCGGCCGTGAAGGTGAGCGTCCGCGTCTTCCCGTCCGGGACCGTCACGCCGGTCACGCCGAACCCGCCGCCCTTCAGGCTGGCCTTCCAGCCCTTGGGGACCTGGGTGAACTTCAGGGCCACCGTTTCGTCGCGCCGGCCCTTGTTCTCCACCGTGAGGTCCAGGTGCACGGTCTCGCCGCGGGGGACCACCACCCCGGCGTAGTCCGCGTAGAGCCCGAGCCCGCGCTCGGGGCGCTCGGCCCAGGGGCGCGGGTCGCCGGACGGTTTCTCCTCCGCGGCCGGGGCGGGCGCCGCGGCGCCGAGCAGCACCGCCAGGCACACCCCCGCCGCGACGATCCCGTACCCCGGGAGCCGTGGCCTGCGAGTCATGTTGTCCTCCTTGCGGCGCCGGAGAACGCTGCGGTCCCCCGGCGCTCCCGCCAGGGGGAGAGGCCCGCGGCCTTCCCCCTACCCTAGACGCACTCCGCCCAGCGCTGCGTCGGGCCCTCGCCCGGCCCGACCCCGATGGGGACTTCTTCCCCAGGAGCGCGCGGGGCTCGCCCGCGAATCTTAGGATGGATAGCCCCGACGGCCAATCGGGTGGATACCGGAGATGGGCGGGGGAGGTTACCCGAGGCGCCGGCCTGGTCCCCCGGGTGCCGAGCATGCCGCGCCGCGTCTGGACGCCCCGGCGTTGGTGGGGTAGAGTGCTGCGGCCGACGTCCAACGGACAACGTCCAAGGTCCAACGTCCAACGTCCAAGGTCCAACGTCCAACGTCCAACGTCCAACGTCCAAGGTCCAACGTCCAAGGTC
>JBHGAX010000541.1:0-1736 GCA_041946635.1 Methylomirabilales bacterium (SeqCode) | reverse complement strand
GACCTCGGACCTCGGACCTCGGACCTCGGACCTCTGGAGGACCCCATGGCGGACAAAGTCATCATCTTTGGAAAGGACACCTGACCCTACACCACCGCCGCCCGTGAGGACTATGGCAAGCGGAAGGTGCCGTTCCAGTATGTGGACGTGACCCGCGACCGGGCCGGGCTCCAGCGCATGCTGGCGCACTCCAAGGGCGACCGCACGGTCCCGGTGATCGTGGACGGAAGTCGCGTCGAGATCGGCTGGCAGGGCGAAGGGTGAGCGGTTTGACGGTCCGCCGTGTGCGGACGGAGAGCGAGCTGCGTGATGATGGACCTTGAGCGGGAGCGGATCGAGCTGGCGGCCTGGCTGGAGGAGCTGCGGGGGAGAGATCTCACCGACCCGGAGGTGGAGGCGGCGGCGCACCGCCTGGCGGACGCCGGAGGCGTGGCGCTCGACCTGGTCCTGGCCCAACTGGCAAGCCCCGCGGAAGACCCGGCGCTGCTCGCGGTGGCGAGCCAGGCCCTCCGGGTGTGGCATCCCCCGTACCCGGTGGAATCCCTGCTCGAGCTGCTGGGGAAGCGGGAGGTGGGCGCGCTCGCCAAGGCCCTCATCCTGCGCGTGCTGGAAGGCTACGGCATGGACACCCGGGACGTGCTGGGCGTCGGCGTCGACCTGGAGGGATACCAGTGGCCGCAGCCGCCGGGGCGGGGATGATGGGCGCCCCCTTCCCCGAGAGCCTGGCGGTCGTGGGTGCCGGCGCGTGGGGCACCGCGCTGGCCTCGGTGCTGGCCGAGCGCTATCGCACCGTGCGGCTCTGGGTGTTCGAGCCGGACCTGGCCGAGCAGATGGCCCGCACCCGGGAGAACGCGGTCTACCTGCCGGGCGTTCGCCTGCCCGAGCCGGTGCGGCCCACCTCCAGTCTGGAGTCGGCGCTGGCAGGCCAGAGGCTCGTGATCCTGGTCGTGCCGTCGCACGTGTTCCGGGGTGTGTTGCGGCAGGCGCGGGAGTGGCTGGCCCCCGACGCCCTGGTGGTGAGCGCGACCAAGGGCATCGAGGTTGACGGACTGGCGACGATGTCCGGGGTCATGCGAGAGCTGCTGGCGGACGGCCCGGCGCGCCAGGCGGTGCTGTCCGGCCCCAGCTTCGCGCGCGAGGTCGCCGAGCGCCGCCCGACCGCCGTGGTCGCGGCCGCCGCGTCTGCCGAGGTGGCGGTTGCCGCGCAGACGGCCCTCAGCGGCGGGCCGCTCCGCATCTACGCCAACACCGATCCGGTGGGCGTGGAGCTGTGCGGCGCGGTGAAGAACGTGATTGCGATTGCCGCCGGGGTGGTGGACGGGCTCGGCCTGGGGACAAACGCGCGGGCGGCCCTGGTGACCCGGGGCCTGGCGGAGATCACTCGCCTCGGGCTGGCTCTGGGTGGCAAGGCTCCGACGTTTGCCGGGCTCGCGGGGATGGGCGACCTGATCCTCACCTGCACGGGCGACCTGTCGCGGAACCGGCGCCTCGGCCTCGACCTGGCGCGAGGCGGGGGGCTGGAGGAGCTGCTCGGGACCTCGCGCTCCGTGGCCGAGGGCGTGAATACCTGCCGGGCCATCCTCCGTCTTGCGGAGAAGCACGAGATCGAGATGCCGATCTGCCGGGCGGTCCATCGGGTGCTGTTCGAGGGGGAGCGACCCCGGGAGGCGGTGGATCGCCTCATGAGCCGCGACCTCCGCTTCGAGGCCGAGTAAACACTGGCCCGGGAATTGCTT
>JBHGAX010000540.1:0-1743 GCA_041946635.1 Methylomirabilales bacterium (SeqCode) | reverse complement strand
GGTGGCGGCGGGCCTCGTGGGTCCTGATGGCGGTGGATCGCGCGATCGGGCGGCTGAGCTGGTGCTACCGCCTGGCGTCCACCCGGCTGGTGGTCGCCGTGAAGCCATAGCAGGCGGAGGCAGCTGGCCGAGGAGAGCGGGGGGCTACTCGCTCGAGTCGGCTGCGGGTGACGCGTACTGTGGCGCCATAGCCGCACGGCAGTGCAGCCACGCAACGGATTGGCTGTGTTCGGCGGCTGCGGCGAGGAAACCGCTGGCCGCCGGAAGGGTGACCACCCCCCGGTCTCTCTCGGGAGTGGGGAGGGTCGACCCTCCGGGCGGGACGGACGGGATGGGATCAGTTCCGGGTGGAGCCGCTCCAGAGGCCGCGCAGCCTGAGCGCATCCTCCACCATCGGCAGGCGGAGGTTGTAGCGCTCGCGCAGGAGCGTGAGGGCGTGGGCGTCGCCGGCCTTGGCCCCCTGGATGAGCTTCGTGCGGGTCAGTGCCTCGGCGATCTCGAAGTCGTCGATCCTGCGTTTGATGGCAATGTACTCGCGCGTCTTCATTCAGTTCCCTCCCCACGGGACTGCGAGAGCCCACACCCCCCACAAGCACGTGAGAGACGTGCACGAGCGGTGCCATGTATAACTCATCGAAATTGCGGGAAGTGATGTGAGGGCCGACCTGTTGAAACGACAGCGCAAAGCGACGCGGCCTGCCATTCCGGCGGCCGGAACGGACGCACGGCGGGATGTGGAGGACATCCGCCGCCTCGGCTTCTTCCGGGACTTCGCGGGCCCGGAGGTGCGGCGCCTCCTCCGGCTGGGCGTCCGCCGGAGCATTCAGGCGGGCGACCTCCTGGCCACCGAGGGCACGCGCAAGCAGCGGCGGGTCCTGTACGTCGTCCTGGCCGGCGGGCTCGAGTACGTGCGGCACCTCGGCGGGACGCGCACGAGCGTGGCGCTGCGCCTGGAGCCGGGGGACGTGGGCGGCTTTCTCACGTTCTTCAACGACGCGGCCTCGCCGGTCTCCGTGCGGAGCGCCGGGCCGAGCGAGGTGCTCGAGATCGGCCGTCCGGAGTTCGCCCGCCTGCTGGCCGAGCAGCCCGCGCTGGCGGCCAGGCTGCTCTTCGCGCTGCTCCGGATGACGGTGGCCCACACGGAGGCGCTGCTCACGCGGCAGGCCGCCACCGCCGAGTGGGCGCTGGACCTCGAGCGCCACCTGCGCCAGTTGCCGCTCCACCGGGGGTGGTGAGGGGGACGCCGTGCGGCTCGTCGGCAAGCTCGTGCGGCTGCTCGTGGTGCTCGCGGTGCTGGCTCTCGGGCTCTACTTCGGCAGTCCCCTGCTCCTCGCCGCCGCCGGCCGCTACCTCGTGACCTCGCCGCCGCTCCAGAAGGCCGATCTGGCCGTCGTGCTGTCCGGGGAGCCGTTCCTGCGGGTCCCGGAGGCGGCGCGCCTCTACCACGATGGCCTGGTGCCGGCCATCCTGCTGAGCAGCGGCCAGCGCCCCGCCGGGCTCGACGAGCTGCGGCGCATCGGCCTCCGCTACCCCGACGAGCAGGAGACCGCCCTGGCCATCCTGGAGGGCCTGCGGGTGCCCCGGGCCGCCGTGCACCTGCTTCCCGAGCGCGCCGACGGGACGCGGGACGAGGCGCGGGCGGTCGGCAGGTTCCTGGGCTCGCGGCCCGTACGGCGGCTCCTGGTGGTGACCTCCAAGAGCCATTCCACCCGGAGCCAGAAGCTCTTCCGGGCCGGGCTCCCC
>JBHGAX010000054.1:0-15619 GCA_041946635.1 Methylomirabilales bacterium (SeqCode) | reverse complement strand
CGGGGGGCGCGAAGGAGCATCGCCTCGCCCTCTCGGCTCTCGTCGCGGCAGGCACACATGCGTCGTCCCTCCCTGGCGCTGCCCGCGGCCCGCCCGTGGCCTATGGACCGGCATGGGGCCTCGCCTCGGCCTCCACGGTGGCCCGGTAGCACGGCGCGCACAGCACCTCGCAGTTGTCGACGCTGTCGGCGCCGCCCTGCTCCCGGGGCGTCCAGGCCAGCGCCAGCCATCCCTCCTCGCCCAGGAAGCCGTGCCGGTGCAACGCGAGTTCCCGGTTGCAGCGTCCCTCGTGGCCGTGCCCCTGTCGCTGGCACTCGCAGCGGCCTCGCGCCAGCTCCCAGCAGCGGCGCAGCGTCTCTGCGGTGAACAGGCGGCCGTGCGGCGCGTCCACGCTGCCTCCTCCACGGGAGTCGGCAGGCAAGGAGCGTGCCGCCTGCGGCGATTCCGCCAGTTGGGCGGCCGCGGCGCGTCGCGGCAGGTAAGAAGTAGCCGGCTGCGGGAGATGTTACGCGGGAGGGCCAGCGATGCTGAAATCTGAAATCCGCAATCTGAAATCTGCAGAACGGGCTATCCTTCTTCGAAGACGCCCATGCGGCGGAACTTGTCGTACCGGCGGTCGAGGAGCTCGTCGGCGGGGACGGGCTCCAGCTCGGCAAAGGCCTTCACCAGGACATCCTTGAGGACGGCGGCGGCCTCGGCCGGGTTCCGGTGCGCGCCGCCCGTGGGCTCCGGCACGATGTCGTCGATGAGGCCGAGCCGAAGCACCGACTGGGCCGTGATCCCCATGGCCTCCGCGGCCTCCGGCGCCTTGCCCGGATCGCGCCAGAGGATGGAGGCACAGCCCTCGGGGGAGATCACCGAGTAGATGGCGTACTCCAGCATGAACACCCGGTCGCCCACGGCGATGCCCAGCGCACCCCCGGAGCCGCCCTCGCCGGTGACCACCGTCACGATGGGCACCCGCAGCTCGGCCATGTCGCGCAGGTTGCGGGCGATGGCCTCCGCCTGCCCGCGCTCCTCCGCCCCGATGCCGGGGTAGGCGCCGGGGGTGTCCACCAGCGTGAGCACGGGCACCCGGAACTTCTCGGCGAGCTTCAGGAGGCGGAGCGCCTTCCGGTAGCCCTCGGGACTGGCCATGGCGAAGTTCCGCGCGATCTTCTCGCGGGTGTCCCGGCCCTTCTGGTGGCCGAGGACCATGAGCGGCTTCCCCTCCAGCCGCGCGAAGCCGCCCACGATGGCCTTGTCGTCGCCGAAGGCCCGGTCGCCGTGCAGCTCCAGGAAATCGGTCAGCATGGCGCGGATGTAGTCCAGCGCGTACGGCCGCGCCGGATGGCGGGCGATCTGGGTGCGCTGCCAGGCGGTGAGCCGGGAGAAGATGTCTTCCTGCAGGCGGGCGACCTTGCGCTCGAGACGCGCGATCTCCTGCGAGAAGTCGACCTTCTCCTCCTGGGCGGCCTGCTTCAGCTCCTGGATCTTGGCCTGCAGCTCCAGGATCGGCCGCTCGAAGTCGAGGGTATACGTGGGAGGCATGGACCAGCTTTCAGCCTTCAGCGGTCAGCGATCAGGGCCCGCTAACACGTAACACGTCACGCGTAACAAGAACAAGAGGGTTCTTTTCCGAGTTACGTGTCACGCGTCACGAGTTACGCCTGCTCGCGCCAGGGGAAGAACCAGGACGCCTTCGGGACGCCGCTACCGAATGCTGACAGACCCCGGCCCGAACGCCTCCTCCACCGCCTGCCGGAACCGGTCGTCGGCGCTCACGCTCAGGTTGGGCGCGATCGTCACCCACTGGCCCTCGGGCAAGAGCATCCGGACCCGGACGGGCGCCTGGCCGGCGTGCGAGGTGAGCAGGCCGCGCAGCCGGCGGAAGCCCTCGGTGTCCACGGCCGTTCCGGTGAGCTGCACCTCCACCACCGGCCCGCCGTTGCCCGCCAGCGCGAGCGGCTGCACCTCGGCCAGGAGCAGTTTCACGTTCTGCTCGTCCGTCACGTCCACCTGGCCCTTGACCAGGACGGGAGAGTCCTTGGCCAGGTGCTGCATGCTCGCCTTGTAGACGTCCGGGAAGGCCACGGCCTCGACCGAGCCCTCCAGGTCCTCGAGCGTGACGAAGGCCATGCGCTCGCCGCTCTTGGTGCTGATCTGCTTCACCGCCGTCACGATGGCGGCCAGCCGCACCGTGGACTTGTCGGGCAGGGAGGCCAGCGTCTCCGTGGTGGCGTTCGCCCGGCCCGCGATGCGCGCCCGGTGCTCGGCCAGGGGGTGTCCCGTGACGTAGAAGCCCAGCGTCTCCTTCTCGGCCGCCAGGAGCTGCATACGGTCCCATTCCGGCAGGTTCGGCAGCGCGGGCGCCTCCCGGCGGGGCGTCTCGGCCCCGGCGCGCTTGCCGCCCAGGATGTCGAGCAGCGAGGCCTGGCCCTGCGCGCGATCCCGCTGCGCCGCGGACGCGGCCTCCATGGCCTTGTCCACCATGGCGGTGAGCTGGGAGCGCCGGCCGCCCAGCGAATCCAGGGCCCCGCACTTGATCAGGCTCTCGATGACGCGCTTGTTCACCAGGCGCAGGTCCACCCGCTCGCAGAACTCGTACAGGTCGTGGAAGCGGCCCCCCGACTCCCGCGCCGCCAGGATGGAGTGGATGGCGGTCTCGCCCACGTTCTTCACCGCGACCAGGCCGAAGCGGATCTTCTTGCCCACCACCGTGAACTCGGCAGCCGACTCGTTCACGTCCGGCGGCAGGACCTCGATCTCCATGCTGCGGCACTCCTCGATGTACTTGACGATCTTGTCGGTGTCCGAGGTTTCCGACGTGAGGAGGGCCGCCATGAACTCGACCGGGTAGTTGGCCTTCAGGTAGGCCGTCTGGTAGGCCACGATGGCGTAGGCCGCGGCGTGCGACTTGTTGAACCCGTAGCCGGCGAACTGCTCCATCAGGCTGAAGATCCTGTCCGCCTTCTTCTCGGGGACGCCGCGCGCCACCGCGCCGTCCACGAACTTCTTGCGCTGCTCCGCCATCAGCTCGGGGTTCTTCTTCCCCATGGCGCGGCGGAGGATGTCGGCCTCGCCCAGGCTGAAGCCGGCCAGGTCCGAGGCGATCCGCATCACCTGCTCCTGGTAGACCATGATCCCGTACGTTTCCTTGAGGATGGCCTCCATGAGCGGGTGGTCGTACTCCACCCTGGTCTTGCCGTGCTTCCGCTCGATGTACTTCGGGATCTGGTCCATGGGGCCCGGCCGGTACAGGGCCACCAGCGCGATCACGTCCTCGATGCAGGTCGGCTTGAGCTGGCGCAGCCACTCCCGCATGCCCGAGGATTCGAGCTGGAACACCCCGAAGGTCTTGGCCTCGCCCAGCACCTGGTACGCCTTGGGATCGTCCAGGGGGAGCGCGTCCATGTCCACGCTCACGCCGCGGCTCTGCTGGATCAGCTTCACGCTGTTGGCGATGACCGTGAGCGTGCGGAGCCCCAGGAAGTCCATCTTCAGGAGGCCGATCTTCTCGATGGCCGACATGGAGTACTGGGTCGTGACTTCCCCCTTGGCCCCCTTGTACAGCGGCACGTGCTCGAGCAGGGGCTCGCTGGAGATCACCACGCCGGCCGCGTGCGTGGAGGCGTGCCGGGTGAGCCCCTCCAGCACCTTGGCCGTCTCGATCAGCTCCGCCACCTCGGGGCGCTGCTCCACCGTCTGCTTGAGCGGCGGCGACTCCTTCAGCGCGTCCTCCAGGCTGATGTTCAGGGTGTTGGGGACCATCTTGGCGATCTTGTCCCCCTCGGCGTAGGTCATGCCCATGGCGCGGGCCACGTCCCGGATGACGGCCTTGGCGCCCAGGGTCCCGAACGTGATGATCTGCGTCACGTTCTCCTCGCCGTACTTCCGGCGCACGTACTCGATCACCTCGTCCCGCCGCTCGTCGCAGAAGTCGATGTCCATGTCCGGCATGCTGATGCGCTCGGGGTTCAGGAAGCGCTCGAACAGCAGGCCGTAGCGGATGGGATCGATGTTCGTGATGCCCAGCGCGTACGCCACCAGCGAGCCGGCCGCGGAGCCGCGGCCCGGCCCCACGGGGATTCCCCGCGAGCGCGCGAAGCTGATGAAGTCCCACACCACCAGGAAGTAGCCCGCGAAGCCCATCTTCTGGATGACGGCCAGCTCGCGCTCGAAGCGCTCCCGGATCTCGGGGCCCGCGCTCGGGTACCGGCGGCGCAGCCCGGCCTCGGCCATCTCGCGCAGGTAGGAGTCGAGCGTGTGGCCCTCCGGCACCGCGTACCGCGGCAGCCGGATCTTCCCGAAGGTCATCTCCAGGTTGCAGCGCTCGGCCACGGCCAGCGTGTTGCTGAGCGCCTCGGGGAGCTCGCCGAACAGCTGCTGCATCTCGGCCGCCGACTTGAAGTAGAACTGCTGGGAGCTGAAGCGCCAGCGGTCCGTGTCCTTCATCGTCTTGCCGGTCTGCACGCAGAGCAGGACCTCGTGCGCCTTGTAGTGCGGCGCGTCCAGGTAGTGCACGTCGTTGGTGGCCACCAGCCCGAGGCCCAGCCGCCTGGCCAGCCGGACCGCCCCCTGGGCCGCCGTGCGCTGCTCCGGGATGCCGTGGTCCTGGATCTCCAGGTAGTAGTTCCCGGGCCCGAACAGCTCGGCGTGCCAGCCCGCCGTCTGGGCCGCCTTGTCGTCGTCCTTGTCCACCAGGGCCCGGTTCACCTCGCTGTTCAAGCACCCGGAGAAGCCCAGCAGGCCGCCCGCGTGCTGGGCCAGGAGCTCCCGGTCCACCCGCGGCTTGTAGTAGAAGCCCTCCAGGAATCCCGCCGACACCAGCTTGATGAGGTTCTTGTAGCCCGCGGCGTCGCGGGCGAAAAGGGTGAGATGGTTGGCGCCCTCGTACTGGCCGTCCTGCGGCGTGCGCTCGAAGCGGCTCCCCGGCGCGATGTACACCTCGCAGCCGATGATGGGCTTGATGCCGGCCTTGGAGGCGAGCGCGTAGAAGTCCACGGCCCCGAAGAGGTTCCCGTGGTCCGTCATGGCCAGGGCCGGCATCTTGTACTCCTTGGCCTTGGCCACGAGCTTCTCCAGCTGGCACGCCCCGTCCAGCAGCGAGTACTGCGTGTGCAGGTGCAGGTGAACGAAGTCCGTGTGCGGCATATCGGCTCTCGGGACTGCGAGGATCAGGCGGCGACGGACAACACGTGACGCGTAACGCGGAACGCGGAATAGAGACTAGTAGAGCAGCAAGGGGCGAAGAGCGTAAAACGTAAAACGCAAAACGTCAGGAACAAGAACCGCCGCCGTTACTCGGCACTCGGCGTCAGGCACCCGGCACTTCGTGGCTCGCGGCTCGTCCCGGCTCGGCACTCGGCGCTCGGCGCCCCCGTGAGGTCGTGCACCTGGGCCCCGGTCAGCCGCAGGATGTCGGCCGGCCGGATCCTCACGAGCAGTTCCGGGCGGCCGCCGCCCGCGTATCCGACCGGCTGCGCGGCTACCCGGCTGTCCACCAGGACCGGGAAGACCTCCCGGTGCCCGATGGGCGGCGTCCCGCCCGCCGGATAGCCCGTCTTGGCAAGGACCACGTCCGGCTTGGCCAGCTTGAGGCCCGTGAGCCCGCTGGCGGCTTCCACCCTGGCGCGGTCGATCCGCGCGGTCCCGGCGGCGATGGCCATCACGCATCGCCCGTCCCGGGCCTGGAACAGGATGGACTTGAAGATCTGCTCGGGCGCCACGCCCATGGCGGCGGCGGCCGCCTCGACCGTCGGCATGTGCGCGCCCGGCGCCACGATCTGCGCGTCGACGCCGGCAGTGCGGAGCCATTCCCGAAGGTTCAGCGCCGTGTCGCCGCGCGGCTCATGGCTCACGTGGTGGCCCGAAGGTTGGTAGGCCGTGTCATTCCGCATGCCGCAGTCCGCATTCCGCATCTGGGCTATTCCCACTCGATGGTGCTGGGCGGCTTGCTGCTCACGTCGTAGACCACGCGGTTCACGCCCTTCACCTCGTTGGCGATGCGGCTGCTGATCGTGCCCAGCACCTCGTAGGGCAGGCGGACCCAGTCGGCCGTCATGCCGTCCAGGCTCTGCACCGCGCGGACCGCCACCACGTTCTCGTAGGTCCGCTCGTCGCCCATCACGCCCACGCTCTGCACCGGAAGCAGGACGGCGAAGGCCTGCCAGATCTCGCGGTACAGGCCCGCCCGCCGGACCTCCTCCTCCACGATGGCGTCCGCCTTCCGCAGGACGTCCAGCCGCTCGCGCGTCACCTGGCCGAGGCACCGGACGGCAAGGCCCGGGCCCGGGAACGGCTGGCGCCAGAGGATCGCGTCCGGGAGCCCCAGCTCGCGTCCGACCTCTCGCACCTCGTCCTTGAACAGCTCGCGCAGGGGCTCGACCAGCTTGAGCCCCATCCGCTCCGGCAGCCCGCCGACGTTGTGGTGGGTCTTGATCGTGACCGAGGGCCCCTTGACCGAGACGCTCTCGATCACGTCCGGGTAGAGCGTACCCTGGACCAGAAACTCCGTCTGCCCGAGCTCCCGCGCGTGCTCCTCGAAGACCGCGATGAACTCGGCGCCGATGATCTTCCGCTTCCGCTCGGGGTCCACCACGCCGGCCAGCGCCGCCAGGAAGCGGTCCCCGGCATCCACGGCGCGGAGGTTCAGGCCGAGATGGCTCCCGAACGTCTCGGCCACCTGCTGCGCCTCCCCGAGTCGCAGCACGCCGTTGTCCACGAAGATGCAGGCGAGGCGATCGCCGATGGCCCGGTGGGCCAGCACGGCGGCCACCGCGGAGTCCACGCCCCCGGACAGCGCACAGATGGCGCGGGCGCCGCCCACCGTCTCGCGGATCCGCTCAACGCTCGACGCCACGAAGGAGCGCATGGTCCAGCCCGGCTGGCACTTGGCCACGCGGAATAGGAAGTTCGCCAGGATCTCCTTGCCGCGGGGCGTGTGCACCACCTCGGGATGGAACTGCACCGCGAAGAGCGGCCGCTCGCGATGGCGCAGGGCGGCGAAGGGTGCGTTCGCCGTGTGGGCGAGGACCTCGAAGGCACGGGGAAGCTCGATCACCTGGTCCCCGTGGCTCATCCACACGGGGAGCACGGCGGGCAGGCCGGCGAACAAGTCCTCGTCGCGGTCCACGCGCAGGTCGGCCGGGCCATACTCGCGCCGGATGGCGCGGGACACCGCGCCGCCGTGCAGATCCGTCAAGACGCACAGGCCGTAGCAGATGCCGAGGACCGGGAGACCGAGGCCGAGGATGGCGGGATCCAGCCGGGGCGCATCCGGCTGGTAGATGCTGGCCGGGCTGCCCGAGAGGATGAGCGCCGTGGGCCCGAAGCGGCGAATCTCGGCGAGGGGCTGGCTGAACGGCTGGATCTCCGAGTACACCCCCAGCTCGCGCACCCGCCGCGCGATGAGCTGGGTGTACTGCGAGCCGAAGTCCAGGATGAGCACCTTGTCCATGGGAGAGCCTAGAGCCGAGAGCCGAGAGCCGAGACGAACCGAGACCGGAAAGAGCTCATGGGACGCGCGAGATGTCGAACGCTCACGGGTTTCGGTTCCGTCGCTTCAGCGCGCTCAGCATCTTCGCCACCTACGACCTCGAACGTCGAAGACTTTGCGATGGTGAAGAAATGATCCGCCTCTCTCGGCGTTTCTCGCCCCGAGCCTTCGGCAATATTCGATGAAACCGAGAGGGCCGCTCGCCGCAGCTGGTCCGCGACCGAGAAGCGATACTCCGCTGGGAACTTGCTTGCAGCTTGATCGGCGAGATCGAAGAGGTCTAGAGCTTTCTGCCAGACGACGAGTCGCTCGAACCGGAACATGGACCCTCCTCCGCCGCCATCGCGGCCATCCATCGCTCAGCCAGTTCGTCTCGGCTCTCGGCTCTAAGGCTCTCGGCTCTGCCGTTCAGCTCTCCAGCCTATAGTTCGGCGCCTCCTTCGTGATGATGACGTCGTGGACGTGGCTCTCGCGCAGACCGGCGCTGGTCAGGCGGACGAAGGACGCCTGGGTGCGCAGCTCCTCGATGGTGCGGCAGCCGCAGTAGCCCATCCCCGAGCGCAGGCCGCCCACCAGCTGGTAGACCAGCGTGTTCAGCGGCCCCTTGTAGGGGACGCGCCCCTCGATGCCCTCGGGCACCAGCTTCTCCACGTCCGCCTCCGGGCCCTGGAAGTAGCGCTCCCGCGCGCCGCGGGACTGCATGGCGCTCAGGGAGCCCATGCCCCGGTAGACCTTGTAGGTGCGGCCCTGGAACAGGACCGTCTCGCCCGGGCTCTCCTCGGTGCCCGCGAACAGCCCGCCCAGCATCACCGAGTGGGCGCCGGCCGCGATCGCCTTGGTGATGTCGCCGGAGTGCTTGATGCCGCCGTCCGAGATGACCGGCACCCCCCCCGCGTTCGCCGCGGGGACGCACTGCTGGACGGCCGTGATCTGCGGCACGCCCACCCCGGCCACCACCCGCGTGGTGCAGATGGAGCCCGGCCCCACGCCCACCTTGATGGCGTCGGCGCCGGCCCGGATCAGGTCCTCGGCCGCCTCGCGGGTCACGATGTTGCCGGCGATGACCTCGGTGCCGGGGTAGCGGCGCTTGATGGTCTTCACCATGTCCACCACCGCCTGGGCGTGCCCGTGCGCGCTGTCGACCACCAGGACGTCCGCGCCGGCCCGGATGAGCTGGGGCACGCGCTCCAGCGCCTCGGGCCCCGCGCCCACCGCGGCCCCCACCCGCAGCCGGCCCAGCACGTCCTTGCAGGCGTTCGGGTACTTGATGCGCTTCTCGATGTCCTTGATGGTGATGAGGCCCTTCAGGTTGAAGTGCTCGTCCACCACCGGGAGCTTCTCGATGCGGTGGCGGTGGAGGATCTCCTTGGCCTCTTCCAGCGTGGTGCCGACCGGCGCGGTGACCAGGTTCTCCTTGGTCATCACGTCCGAGACCTTGAGGTCCAGCTTCGTCTCGAAGCGGAGGTCGCGGTTCGTCAGGATGCCGACCAGCTTGCCGTTCTTGGTCACGGGCACGCCGGAGATCCGGTAGCGCTCCATGACCTCCAGCACCTCGTACAGGCGCTGCTCCGGCGCCATGGTGATGGGGTCCACCACCATGCCGTACTCGGACTTCTTCACCTTGTCGATCTCGGCCACCTGGCGCTCGGCGTCGAAGGACCGGTGGATCACGCCGAAGCCGCCCTCGCGCGCCAGGGCGATGGCCAGGCGCGCCTCGGTGACCGTGTCCATGGCGGCGCTCAGGATCGGGATGTTGATCCGGATGTTCCGCGTGAGCTGGGTCGACACGTCCGTGTTCGCCGGCACCACGTCCGACCGGCGGGGGACCAGGGACACGTCGTCGAAGGTGAGGGCTTCCTGGATCGGCCCGGAGTTCGATGCCACCATCGTCCGCCTCTCTGCCCGCTGGGCGTTGACGCGCGCCGCGCGTCAGATCTGCATTGCCGCCTTCACCTGGTCCAGCGTCCGGCTCGCGACCGCCCGGGCCCGCGCCGTGCCCTCGTTCAGGATCTCCTGGACGGCCTCCGGCCTCCGCGCCAGCTCGGTGCGCCGCTCGAAGACGGGCGTGAGGACCGGCAGCGCGTGCTTCAGCAGGACCTGCTTGCAGTCCAGGCACCCGATCCCCGCCGTCGTGCAGCCGGGCACCACGTAGCCCTCCCGCTCGGCCTGCGGGGTGAAGACCCTGTGCAGGTCGTACACGGGGCACACCTCGGGATTCCCCGGGTCCGAGCGCCGCTTTCGCGCGGGGTCGGTCATCATGGGCTTCACCTTGGCCGTGACCGTCTCCGGCGAGTCGGAGAGGAAGATGGCGTTGTCGTAGCTCTTGCTCATCTTCCGGCCGTCGGTGCCCGGGATGCGGGGGAACTCCGTGAGGAGCGCCTCGGGCTCGGTGAGGGTGGGCCGGTAGAGGAAGTTGAACCGGCGGACCACCTCGCGCGCGAGCTCGATGTGCGGCACCTGGTCGATCCCCACGGGCACGTAGTTCGCCTGGTAGATCGTGATGTCGGCGGCCTGGAGCAGCGGGTAGCCCAGGAAGCCGTAGGTCGAGAGGTCCTTGTCCGTGATCTGCTCGCGCTGCTCCTTGTACGTCGGCACGCGCTCCAGCCAGGCCAGCGGGGTGATCATGGAGAACAGCAGGTGCAGCTCCGCGTGCTCCGGGAGCCGGGACTGCACGAAGAACACCGCCTTCTCGGGGTCGAGGCCCGCGGCCATCCAGTCCAGCACCACCTCGATGGTGAACGTCTTCACCTGCCCCGGGTCGGCGTAGTCGGTGGTGAGCGCATGCCAGTCCGCGATGAAGAAGAAGCAGTCGTATTGCTCCTGCAGGGTGCGCCAGTTGCCCAGGGCGCCGAAGAGATGGCCCAGATGGAGGCGCCCCGTGGGCCGCATCCCGCTCAGGACTCGTTTGCGCGACATCGACACTCCTTGGGAGAGCAATCAGCGGTCAGCGGTCAGCGATCAGCAAGAACCGTAAAACGTAAAACGTGAAACGTAAGGAACGGGTCCCGTGGTCCCGTCGCTCCGTGTCCCCGATGCTCCGATGCCCCGTTTCCCCGATGCGCTCGTCACCCCCAGATGCCGAACAGCGCGCCGGCGATGGTCTGGACGGCCACCCCGTACACGGGCCGCATGACGCCGGTGAAGAACAGCAGGAAGATGATCAGGAACCCGTAGGGCTCCAGCCGGCTGTAGGCCAGGGCCTGCCGCAGGGGCAGCAGGCCCGACAGGATCCGGCTGCCGTCCAGGGGCGGCACGGGGAGGAGGTTGAAGACCGCCAGGAGCACGTTCACCGCCACGCCCACCCAGAGCATCTGGCGGACCGGCACGACCAGCCAGTGCCACTCCGGGCCCGCCGCGCGCCACGGCACCGTCATGAAGAGGAAGGCCATGCCGGCCGCCATGACCAGGTTGATCGCGGGCCCGGCCAGGGCGACGAGCATCAGGTCCCGCCGGGGGTTCTTGAAGTAGCGGCCGTCCACCGGCACCGGCCGGGCCCACCCGAAGCCGATGAGCAGGATGGCCAGGCTCCCGATCGGGTCCAGGTGCGCCAGCGGGTTCAGCGTCAGGCGCCCCTCGAGACGCGCCGTCGGGTCACCCAGACGGTGGGCCACCCAGGCGTGCGCGTATTCGTGAACGGTGAGGGCCAGCAGGAAGACGGGGATCAGGATGGCCAGTTCTGCGGGGCTCGGCAGATTGAGCATACGCTCCTTTCGGCATCGAGTAATAGGCGAAGGTACTCGATACGGGGGCCTTTGTCAACGGCAGAGCCGGCCGAGACGCGGCTGTTTCAAGGGGTTAGCACGGGCTTCCCTTCTGGGGCCTGGCGCGGGCTGGCTCCTCGAAGGCCTTCGCGAACCGGCGGCGGACGAAGCGCAGCTCGTCGTCCCGGCTCTGGACCTCCCCGTCCAGCCGCGCGTACAGCAGGGCGTCCAGGATGTCCCGGTAGATCGGGCCGGGCTGGAGGCCCAGGGCGCGCAGGTCGTGGCCGGTGAGCAGCGGCCTGGCCCGCCGCGTCTGGCTGAGGAAATCGCCGATGGCCTTGCGGTGCGCGGGCGCCTCCATGCGGGCCATGAGCGCCAGGGTCACTTCCAGCGGGTCCTGCGCCAGCCAGCGGTGCACCTGGCTGGGCGGCAGGTGGCGCGCGGCGTGGAAGACCCGGACCAGGCCGCGCAGGCGGTGCAAGCCGGTCGCCGCCTGGGCCGCGGCTCGCGGCGGCGGCGCCAGCCGGCGGAGGATGGCCCGGCCCTCGGGCGCCTTGCGCTCCTCCAGGAGCAGCAGCAGGTGGACCAGCCAGGCCGCCGGACGCTCCTCCAGGTACAGGAGATCGTACCAGGTGAGCACCTCGGCGGCCCGGTGGAGGCGCGGGGCGGTCTCCGGCGTCAGGGTCAGCCGCGGGTGGATGGCCGGGAGGACCCCCAGGCCCTGCAGCCGCTCGAGGAACGGCAGGGGCCGGGCCTCCTGCAGCCCCAGCGACAGCTCCGTGAACAGCCGGACGCCGGCCACCTTGTCCAGGAGGCCCATCTGGATGGCGTTGCCGGCGAGCTGCTCGGCGTGGCGGCTGAGGCGGAGGCCGAAGCGCACCTCGAAGCGCGCCGCTCGCAGGATGCGGGTGGGGTCCTCCACGAAGCTCAGGTTGTGGATGATGCGCAGCGTCTTCTCCCGCAGGTCCTGCTGCCCGCCGAAGAAGTCCAGGAGCTCCCCGAACCGGCCGGGATTCAGGCACACGGCCAGCGCGTTCACCGTGAAGTCCCGCCGGTAGAGGTCCATCTTGATGGAGCCGTGCTCGACCGTGGGGAGGGCCGCCGGGTACTCGTAGTACTCGGCCCGCGCCGTGGCCACGTCCACGCGCAGGCCGTCCGGCAAGGCCAGCATGGCCGTGCCGAACTTCCGGTGGCTGGTCACCTTCCCGCCCAGCCGGCGCGCCAGCGCCTCCGCGAAGGCGATGCCGTCCCCCTCCACCACCAGGTCCAGGTCGAGGTTCGCCTGCCGGAGCAAGAGGTCCCGCACGGCGCCGCCCACGAGGTAGGCCTTGGCGCCCGCCGCCTCGGCCACCTCCCCGGCCTGCCGCAGCAGGGCCAGCGTGCGGGGCGGCAGCGTGCTCTGGAGCAGGCTGGCCACGCTCTTGGCCGGCGCCTCCCCGGGCTCCCGGTCCGCCGCCTCGCCGAAGGTGGGTCGGGTGAGCAGCTCCTGGTAGGTGTGCCGGAGCAGCTCCTCCCGGGTCACCGCCCCGCGGAGCCGCTGCCCCGCCACCACGGGCAGGAAGGCGAGGTCCCGCTCCACCATGAGCCGCCGCACCTCGGGGAGCGGCGTGTCGGGCGCGACCCGCGGGAACTCGCCGCTCATGTACTCGTGGACGGCGGCGTCCCCCAGCCCGTGGAAGACCGCCTTGTCCACCACCTCCCGGGTGAGCAGGCCCACCATCTCGCCCCGGCGGACCACGGGGAGGTGCGCCAGGTTGAAGCGGTTCATGATGTCGGCCGCCCCCCGGATGGTGAACCGCTCGGCCACGGCCTTCACGGGCGCGGTCATGAGGTCCTGGGCCCGGCGCACCGGCCGGATGGTCTCGGTGAGCAGCGCCAGCAGCCGGTCCTTGGCCTGGTGCAGCGTCAGGTCCTTGATGGTCGCGGACGCGGCCGTCGCGTGCCCGCCGCCCCCGAAGGCCTCGGCCACGCGGCTCGCGTCCACGGTGTCCAGGCGGCTCCTCGCCACCAGGTGCACCCGGTTGTCCATGCGCACCAGCGTGAAGAGGACGTTGATGTTCTCCATGTCGCGCAGCTTGTGGGTGAGGACGGCCAGGTCGCCCACGTACCGGTCCAGGGAGGCCGCGCTCACCACCACGCGGACCCCGTTGATGGTGTAGGTCTCGGCCGCCTGCACCAGGGCGTTCAGGAGGCCGAGCTGCTCGGCGGTCAGCTCGCGCCGGATGAAGGCGGCGGCCTGCGAGAGGTTCGCGCCCCGCGAGAGGCAATAGGCGGCGGCCAGCAGGTCGGCCTCCGTCGTGTTGGTGAAGGTCAGCGAGCCCGTCTCCTCGTAGATCCCCGTGGCCAGCAGGGTGGCCTCCTCCGGCGCGAGCGGGCTGCCCTGCTCGCGCAGCAGGTCCACGAAGATGGTGGTGGTGGCCCCCACCTCGCGCAGGATCTCCAGGCTGCCCGCGATGTCCTTGGGGTGCGCGGGATGGTGGTCGTAGATGTGCACCTCCAGGCCCGGGCGCTCCACCAGGGCCTGCAGCGGGCCGATGCGCGTGCGCCGCTTCACGTCCACCAGGATCAGGCGGGACACCTCCGACAGCGGGAAGCCGCGCAGCCGCTCCGCCCGCAGCGGGAAGCCGGTCTCGCGGAGGAAGTCGCGGACGTTCCGCTCCTGGGACCCCGGGAAGAGCAGGCGCGCCCTGGGATACAGCTTCGCCGCCGCCACCATGGAGGCCAGGGCGTCGAAGTCGGCGTTGATGTGGGTGCTGATGAGGTCCATGGCCGACGCGTAACCCGCAACTCGTGACACGCAACAAGAACTATGAACCGCCTTCCCGAAGGTTACGTGTTACGCGTCACGTCTTCCGCTCTCCCCCTCCATCGAGCAGGTCCGCGAAGACGATGCCGAGGAGCAGGATCATGGCGGTGTAGAAGATCCAGAGCACGAGCCCGGCGAAGCCGCCCAGGATGCCGTAGACCAGGTTGATGCGGGAGAGGTTCACCAGGTACCAGTTGAAGGCCAGGCGGACCAGGTGCCAGAGCACGCCCGCGATCAGCGCGCCCCGGATGATGGCCCACCAGCGAATGGTGCGCACGGGCGCCACGCGGTAGACCAGGCAGAGCAGCAGCACCATGTAGGCCGAGGTGACGTAGCGCGGGAAATCCGGGTGCGCCAGGAAGGCGGGCAGGGGCACGCGCGCGCCGAGGAGCGCCTCGATGTTCTCCCAGGCGCCGAAGACCCAGCTCGCCATGAGCGAGAGGACGAAGAGGAAGCCGAACACCCCCATGACCACCAGCGCGATGAGCTTGCGGTGCAGGTAGGAGCGCCCCTCCCGCCCGCCTGTCAGGGCGGTCAGGGAGAAGGTGAGGATGTCGAACACCCCCATGGCGATCCAGAGCAGCGTGCCCACGCCCAGCACCCCGGTGATGTGGCGGCTGGCCACCAGGCTGCGGATGAACTCCTCCACCTCCGGGCCCGTGGCCCGGGGAATGATGCGCCGCGCGATGGCCATCACCTCGGTGACCGCCTGCTGGGAGGAGCCGAGCATGTACCCGACCACCGACGTGCCCAGGAGCAGGAGCGGGATGAAGCCCATGATGGCGTAGAACGCGATGGCGGCCGCGCGCAGCATCAGCTCGTGGCCGGTGACGCGCGCCCAGAACTCCCGGATGAATCCCCGCCGGCGTCGTGCCATGCTCGCCCCCGCGCCAAGAATACCCATCTTGCTCCCGCACTACAAGCGCGCCCGCGGGAACTTGCGCGGCCCGGGTCGCCGTGGTAGCCTCGCGCCCGGAGGGGAGTGCGGAGGCGCCCGTGGGGCAGACCGGCCTGATCCTGTCGCTGGCACTCGCCATCCTGGTGGCCGTCTTTGCCGTCCAGAACGGCCGCCCGGTCACCCTGACCTTCGGCCTCTGGTCGCTGGAGACCTCGCTGGTGGTGGTCATCCTGGCGGCCGCGGCGGCCGGCGCGGTCGCCGCCTCCCTCCTCGGCCTTCCCGGCTGGATCCGGGACCGTCGGCGGCTGCGCCACCAGGCGCGCGAGATCGAGGCGCTGAAGTCCCAGCGGCTCGCCGGCCCCGGCCGGCCGGCCGGACCGCCGGCGAACGCGCCCCCGGCACCCCCGCACCTCACACCCTGATCCCGCATGCGCCTGGCGACGAAGCTCACGCTCCTGCTGCTCCTGCCCGTGGCCGTGGTGATGGCCGCCTTCGGCTACATCCGGGCCCAGCAGGAGCGCGAGCGGCAGATCGCCGAGTTCCGCCAAGAGGTCCTGGTCCTGGCCCACGCGGTGAGGCGGGCCGTGGAGTACTCCCTGCGCGACCGCCAGCCCCAGGACATCCGGGCGCTCCTCAGCGAGCTGGTGCGCGAGCCGAATCCCCTGGACCGCGTCCGCGTCTTCGGCCCCCGCCTGGAGGAGATCGCGGCGGCCGCCTCCGGCGCCCTCGTCCCGGAG
>JBHGAX010000539.1:0-1744 GCA_041946635.1 Methylomirabilales bacterium (SeqCode) | reverse complement strand
GGGCGGGGTACTTCTACTTCCAGCACTGCACGCGGGACTTCAGCGCCCTGCGGTGGTTCATCGAGGAACGGGTCCGCACGTACTTGCGGCGCAAGCACCGGCATTGCACGCGCGCCTACCAGGCCATTCCGTACACCGTGCTCTACGGCCGGGTGGGCCTCTACCGGTTGCCGATGCGGGCGCCCTGGACGCCTCCGACGCATGCCGGGCGGTGAAGGTGACCGGAGAGCCGGATGCGGGCAAACCGCACGTCCGGTTCGATGAGGGGGTAATAGGCCGCGTCGGTGCCCGCGCGCCAGCTACGAGGCGCGCGTGGTCTCCGCGCACCGGCGCTTTTGCGCAAGAATCCGAGAGGGCCATGCGCAAGATCAATGACTTGGCCTCCATTTGGTACCAGGTACCGTTCGACGAGGACGCGGACACCGAAACCGAAGTTGCGCAGCGACACGGCGTGGCCCGCGGCAGCGGATGACGGAGAGACATCGCCGGTGGCGACCCTCCGGGGACGCCCTCCACGAACTGCGCGCGTCCAGCCGCCTGCGTCAGATGCGCATGCGGGGGTCGAGGACGTCCCGGATGCCGTCGCCGAGCAGGTTGAGGCCGAGGATGGTGAGGCTCAGCGTGAGGCTCGGGAAGGCGATCATCCAGGGGGCGTCCCGGATCACGGCGCGGGCGTCGGCCAGGATGTTCCCCAGGCTGGGGGTGGGCGGGACGGCGCCCAGGCCGACGAAGCTCAGGGCCGCCTCGCCGAGGATGGCGTAGGCGAAGGTGAAGGTGCCCTGCACGATGATCGGCGCCAGCGCGTTCGGGACGACATGCTTCAGCAGGATGCGCAGCGGCCGCGTCCCGAGGGCGCGCGCCGCCTCGATGTGCTCCTCGACCCGCACGCTCAGGACGGCCGCCCGCGCCAGGCGCGCCATGCGGGGGGAGTAGGCGATGCCCAGGGCGGCCACCACGTTCACCGTCGCCGGGCCGGCCACCGCCATGACGGTGAGCGCCAGCAGGATGGCCGGGAAGGCCATGAGCGCGTCCATGACCCGCATGATGACCGCGTCCGCCGCCGGGAAGTAGCCGGCCAGCATCCCCAGTGCGGCGCCCATCACCAGCGTGAAGAGCAGGACCGAGAACCCGACCAGGAGCGAGAGCCGCGTCCCGTGGACCACGCGCGCCAGCAGGTCCCGGCCGAAGTCGTCCGTGCCCATCCAGTGGCCCGCGGAGGGCGGCGCCAGGATCCGCTCCACGTCGATGGCCTCGGGGTCGGCCCGCAGCACGAGGGGCGCGGCCAGCCCCTGGACCACGATCAGGAGGATGATGGCGGCTCCCGTCATGGCCAGCCGGTGGCGCGCGAGCCGTCGCCAGAAGACCCGGGCGGGGGAGGCGGAGAGGGGTGGCTTCGCGACGGCGCGGGCCGCCGTGCCGGGCGCCGGGGCGTCAGCCATACCGGATCTGGGGATCGATGTACGCGTAGAGCACGTCCACCACCAGGTTGACCACGATGACGATGGTGGAGATCAGGACGATGCAGCCCTGCACCAGCGGGTAGTCCCGCCGCCGGACCGCCATCACCACTAGGCTGCCCACGCCCGGCAGGTTGAAGACCGTCTCGATGACGAACGCCCCGCCCAGCAGGATGACGGCGGCGTTGCCGATCACGGTCAGGATCTGGATGAGCGCATTCCGGAAGGCGTGGAGGTGGATCACGCGCCGCTCGGCGAGCCCCTTGGCCCGGGCCGTCCGGACGTAG
>JBHGAX010000538.1:0-1747 GCA_041946635.1 Methylomirabilales bacterium (SeqCode) | reverse complement strand
CACAGGCCGCAGTCGATGCAGGCAATCTGCCTGAGCTCCAGCGCCTGCCGCTCCTCGTCGAAGCGGAAGGCGTGGGTGGGGCAGACGTTCACGCAGGACCGGCACAGCGTGCAGCCCGCCACGCGGACCTCGGGGAAGCCGAACGGCTCGCCCTCCGGGACCCGGATCCCGCCCGGCTCTCGCGCGGTCGCCTGGATGAGCGCGCCGACCGCCTCCGCGATGACGTCCCGGTTGTCGGTCGAGGGCAGCGGCCGCCCGTCCCACTTGACGGGCGCCGGCCCGACGGACGCGGCGAAGCGGCCCAGCGCCTCCACCATGGCGGCCGCCCCGCGCTCCTCGCCGGTGATCAGCCGGATCCGCTCCTCCTGGATGCCGAACGCCCGCAGGACCGCGCGCGACGTGCCCAGCTTCCGGTAGAGCAGGTCACGCTCGCCGTGCGGGCAGGCCTCGCAGCCCAGGAGGGCGACGCCGCCGGCGCCCATGCGAAACGCCGCCAGGATGCTCGCCTCGGAGACGTGGCGCAGGCAGGCCATCGGCACGGGCAGCACCGCGGCGGGATACTGGAGCCGCAGCCGCCCCGCGTCCGCCAGCGCCCGCTGCCCGTTCTCGGGGCAATGGAAGGCCAGGATGAGCGGCTCCGCCTGGGGGTGGCCGGGGACGGGCGCGAGGAGCGCCGCCATCCGGGCGTACAGGGCGGCGGGCGCCGGGTCGGTGAAGCGGAGGGCCGACGTGGGGCAGGCCGACACGCAGGCGCCGCACCCTTCGCACGCCTGCAGGTCCACCTGGATGCGCAGCCGATCGCTCGGCGCGCGGGCGATGGCGCCGTAGGGGCACGCCGGGATGCAGGCGCCGCAGCTCTCGTGGCCCGCGGCGCCGCCGGCGCAGAGGTCCGGCTCGTACGCCACGTAGGCGGGCTTGCGGAACTCGCCCACCAGCGAGGAGATCGTCCATGCCAGGGCGTCCACGTCGCCCTGGGCGGGCGCCCGCAGGACATGGCAGCCCGTCCGGGCGGAGACGGCCGGCGCGCCGTCGGCGGCGATCACCACCACCTGGTCCGCCCGCAGCGTCTCGCGCTCGCGGCGCGGGATCCTGATCGCCCCGATATCCGCGCACGCCTTCAGGCAGTCGCCGCACTGGTCGCACAGCTCCATGCGGAGGCGCAGGCCGTCGCTGATGGCCGCCGTGTGGCAGACCGGAACGCAGCGGCGGCAGTGCACGCAGGCCTCCAGGCTGAGCGGCTGGGAGCGCTCCACCGTGACGTGGAAGCCGCCGAGGCTGCCCTCCACGCGCTGCACGCGCCCCCAGTTGGCCTTCCACGGGAGCGGGTGGATGGACTCGCGATCGAAGGCCGCCGACCGCTCGTCCAGGACGAGCACCGGGCGGCCCACGGCTTCCAGGCGCTTGGCCAGGTAGAGGCCCGCGGGCGAATCCGTCGCGATGAGGATCCTCCCGCCCACCTTCAGGGGGATCTCGGGGGCGGCCTGCGGCAGCTCCGCCTGGCGCATGGCCGCGCGCAGCAGGCGCACGGCCTTGGCCTCCACCTCTTCGCCGGACGGGTGTGGCCAGAAGCAGCCCTCGCGGAGGTTCAGCACCGTCAGCCGGGAAGGGTCGCCGCCTGCCGCCGCGGCCGCCTCGCGGAACAGCTCCACCGGGCCGCAGCAGGCGACCGCCACGCGATCGAAGCGCTCGCGGTTCAGGAGGGAGATGAAGGCGTGGATGTCGTTCCGGGGCAGGCAGGCAAACAGGG
>JBHGAX010000537.1:0-1756 GCA_041946635.1 Methylomirabilales bacterium (SeqCode) | reverse complement strand
AGGCTGAGCGAGGCGTACTGGAGGTACGCCGCAGCGAATGCCGAGGCGCGGGGCAGATGGGCCTTTTTCAGCCGCCGTTAGATGCGCTGCTTGCCGCTGTACGAGCGGAGGACCTTCATGTAGTTGGCCCGCACGAAGGCGGCCGGCTCGGCCACCTTGCGCTGGCTCATGCTGCCCTGCATCTGGCGAATCGAGCTGTACTCGTGCTGCTCCATCCACGCCACCAGGTTGGCGCGCACGGCGGCCAGGTGGCCGATGCCGTGCCGGAGGAGCGCCGAGGCCATCGTGGCGATCTTGGCGCCCGCCATCATGCTCTTGACCACGTCCTCCGCCGTGTGCACGCCCCCGGTGATGGCGAGGTCCACCGGAACGCGATCGCACAGGATGGCCACCCAGCACAGCCGGAGGCGCAGCTCCTCGGACGTGCTGAGCGCGAGGGTTGGCGTGACCTCCAGGGCCTCGAGGTCGAAGTCCGGCTGGTAGAAGCGGTTGAAGAGGACCAGGCCGTTGGCCCCCGCGTCGCCCAGCCGCTTGGCCACGCCCGCCAGGCTGCTGAAGTAGGGGCTCAGCTTGACGGCCAGCGGGATCTTGACCGCCGCCCGCACCTCCCGCACGAGGTCGGCGTACATCTGCTCGACCTTCGCCGCCGTGAGGGCCGGGGCGGTCGGCACGTAGTAGACGTTCAGCTCGAGGGCATCCGCACCCGCCTGCTCGATCTTCCGGGCGAAGGAGGTCCAGCCGCCGCTGGAGACGCCGTTCAGGCTGGCGATGATCGGGATGCCGACCACCGCCTTCGCCTGCCGGATGTGCTCCAGGTACCCCTCGGGCCCCAGGTTGTACCCCCGCATGTCGGGGAAGTAGCTGAGCGCCTCGGCGAAGCTCTCGCCCCCCTGGACCAGGTAGCGGTCCAGCGCCGCGCTCTCCTCGGCGAGCTGCTCCTCGAACAGCGAGTGCAGGACCACCGCCGCGGCCCCCGCGTCCTCCATGCGCTTGATGTTCGACACGTCCTCGCAGAGCGGGGACGAGGAGGCCACCAGCGGGCTCTGCAGCGCGAGCCCGAGGTACTTGGTGCCGAGATCGGTCATTGCGCCGCCTCCTTGGCGGCGCCCTTCACGGGCATGGCGGCCCAGTGTTCGTAGAGCTTCCAGCGGGCCTGCACCTCGGCCTGCGCCTGCTCCATCAGCGCCTTGGCGGCCGCCGGGTCGCTGCGCTGGAGCATGGTGAAGCGCGTCTCGTTCCCCATGTACTTCTCCAGCGGGATGCTGGGCGCCTTGCTGTCCAGGATCAGCGGGTTCTTCCCCTGCTTGACCAGGTCCGGGTTGTACCGCATGAGCGGCCAGTGGCCGGACTGCACGGCGGCCTTCTGCTGGTCCAGGCCGTGCTTCAGGTCGTAGCCGTGCGCGATGCAGTGGCCGTAGGCGATGATGATGGACGGCCCGTCGTACGCCTCGGCCTCCAGGAACGCCCGCACGGTCTGCATGTCGTTGGCCCCGAAGGCGACGCGGGCGACGTAGATGTTGCCGTAGGTCATGGAGATGAGGGCCAGGTCCTTTTTCGGCCGGGGCTTCCCGCCCGCGGCGAACTTGGCCACGGCCCCGCGCGGGGTGGCCTTGGACATCTGGCCGCCCGTGTTGGAGTACACCTCGGTGTCCATCACCAGGAGGTTGATGTTGTAGCCGGAGGCCAGCACGTGGTCCAGGCCGCCGTAGCCGATGTCGTAGGCCCAGCCGTCGCCGCCCAGCCCCCAGACGCTCTT
>JBHGAX010000536.1:0-1769 GCA_041946635.1 Methylomirabilales bacterium (SeqCode) | reverse complement strand
GAGGTACGCCGCAGCCCCTCGACTTCGCTCGGGGCCCTGAGCTCGTCGAAGGGCGAGCGTCGAGGTGCGCCAACGCCGCAGATGGGTCGTTTTCAGCCGCCTGCTACCGGTCGATCTCCCCGAGCACGATATCCAGCGACCCGATCACCGCCACCACGTCCGCCACCAGGCGCCCCTCCACCATGCGCGGCAACGCCTGCAGGTTCACGAAGGAGGGCGCCCGGAAGTGCACGCGGTAGGGCCGCGGCGAGCCGTCGCTCACCAGGTAGCAGCCCAGCAGGCCCTTGGGCGACTCGATGGCCTGGTACACCTCGCCGGCCGGCACCGAGAAGCCCTCGGAGTACAGCTTGAAGTGGTGGATCAGGGCCTCCATGGAGGTCTTCAGCAGCCGCTTGGGCGGCGGCACGATCTTGGGGTCCGCCACGTTGATCGGCCCCGGCTCCAGGTGCTGCAGGGCCTGGAGCGCGATGCGCTGGCTCTGGCGGAGCTCCGCCACCCGCACCAGGTAGCGATCGTAGACGTCGCCCGCCCGGCCGATGGGCACCTCGAACTGGTAGCGCTCGTAGCCGCTGTAGGGCGCGGCGCGGCGCACGTCGTAGGCCACGCCGCAGGCGCGCAGCCCCGGCCCCGTCAGGCCGAGCGCGATGGCATCCGCCGCCTTGATCGTCCCGATCCCGACGGTCCGCTGCTTCCAGAGCGGATTGGCGGTCAGGAGGGCCTCGTACTCCGCCAGCCGCGCCGGGAAGGTCTCCAGGAAGGCGGCGACCTTCTCCTCGAAGCCGGGCGGCAGCTCGGCGGCCACCCCGCCCACCCGGAAGTAGCTGGACATCATGCGCTGGCCGCTCACCGCCTCGTACAGGTCCAGGATCTGCTCGCGCTCCCGGAAGCAGTAGAGGAACACGGACATCGCGCCGATGTCCATGGCGTGCGTGCCGAGCCAGACCAGGTGGCTCTTGATGCGCGTCAGCTCGGCCAGCAGGACGCGGATGGTCTGCGCCCGCTCCGGGGGCGTGATGCCCAGCGCCTTCTCGATGGCCAGGACGTAGGCCAGGTTGTTCGACAGGGGCGCCAGGTAGTCCATGCGGTCGGTCAGGGGGATGCCCTGCTGGTAGCGCTTGGCCTCCAGCCCCTTCTCGATGCCCGTGTGCAGGTAGCCGATGTGCGGCTGGCAGCGGATCACCGTCTCGCCGTCCAGCTCCAGCACCAGGCGCAGGACGCCGTGGGTCGAGGGGTGCTGCGGCCCCATGTTGAGCACCATGGAGCGCGATTCGCTCACGCCGGCTCCTCCTCCCACCACTTGGGGGCCGACTCCACGGGGTAGTCCTTGCGCAGGGGATGGCCTTCCCAGTCCTCGGGCATGAGGATGCGGCGCAGGTCCGGGTGCCCCTCGAAGGGCACGCCGAACATGTCGAAGACCTCGCGCTCGTGCCAGCTGGCCGTCTCCCAGACGCCCGCCACGGACGGGACGGCCACCCCCTCGTCCACCCGCACCTTCAGGCGCAGCCGCCGCTTGTGGGCGATGGAGTAGACGTGGTAGACCACCTCGAAGCGGGGCCGCGGATCGGGGAGCTGCAGCCGGTCCACGCCCGTGACCGACTCCAGCAGGTCGAAGCCCAGGTCCGGGTCGTCCCGCAGGAAGCGGCACACCGCGGGGAGGCCCGCCGGGCGCAGGAGCACCGTCGTCTCGTGCCGCTGCACGTTGACCGCCAGGATCTCGTCCGCCCAGCGCTCGCGCAGCCGCTGGAGCACCAGGCTCTCCGCCTGGGCGT
>JBHGAX010000535.1:0-1774 GCA_041946635.1 Methylomirabilales bacterium (SeqCode) | reverse complement strand
TGCTCCGGTGCTCCGATGCTCCGGTGCACGTCCTCCCGGCTCTCGGCTCTGGCGCATCACACGCGCTCCGCACTGGCCCGGCCGAACAGGCCCGAGGGCCGCACGAAGAGGAGCCCCAGCAGGATCAGGAAGGCGACCGCGTCCTTGTAGCCGGAGGAGATGGTGCCGGCGGCCAGCGACTCCAGCACCCCGAGGATCACCCCGCCCACCACCGCGCCGAAGGGGTTGCCCAGGCCGCCCAGGATACAGGCGGCGAACCCCTTCAGGCCCAGCAGGATCCCCGCATCGTAGGACGTCAGGGTGATGGGGGCGAGGATCACGCCGCCCAGCGCGCCCACCAGCGCGGAAACCGCGAAGGAGAGCGTCACCATGCGGTCCACGCTGATGCCCATGAGCGCGGCCGCCTTGCGATCGCAGGCGCACGCCAGCATGGCCTTGCCCAGGAGGGTACGCTCGAAGAAGAGCTTCAGGCCGCAGAGGACCGCCACC
Source organism: Methylomirabilales bacterium (SeqCode) (assembly GCA_041946635.1). Taxonomy (GTDB): domain Bacteria; phylum Methylomirabilota; class Methylomirabilia; order Methylomirabilales; family 2-02-FULL-66-22; genus 2-02-FULL-66-22. The sequence continues at coordinate 1,285 of JBHGAX010000535.1, read as the reverse complement.
GTGATGCCGCCCACCCAGAGGCTCTGCGGTAGGATGGCCGCGCCCAGGAGGCTGAGCGGCTCCCGCCCGGAGAACTCGGGCAGGGCGTAGGTGTCCTTCCCGAAGACCAGCATGGCGGCGCCGCGGAGGAGGATGGAGACGCCGATGGTGATGATGATGAGCGTCACGACGGACTGGCCGCGGATCGGCCGGATGGTGAGCCGGTCCACGCAGATGCCCACGAGGGTGACCAGCGCAATGGCCAGGCACACCGCGGGCAGCAGGGGCAGGCCGCCCCAGCGGATGGCAAAAACGGCCAGCATGCCGCCGAGCATCACGAACTCGCCCTGGGCGAAGTTGATGATCTCGGTGGTGTTGAAGATGACCGTGAACCCGAGGCCCGCCAGCCCGTACGTGGCGCCCAGCGTGGCGCCCGAGGCGATGTACTGCAGGAGGGACGCGAGGTCCATCAGGGCAGCAGCTCCCAGTCGCCCCGGCTGATGCGCACCATGACGAAGGCGTCCTCGGTGAGGCCGTTGTGATCCTGCGGCGAGAAGTTGAACTCGCCGGCCGTCCCCCAGAAGCCGCGGATCCGCTCGAGCCCGTCCCGGATGGCGGCGGGCTCCGCCGACTTCCCGTCCCGGATCGCCTGCACCACCAGCATGACGGCGTCCCAGGCGTGGCCGCCGAAGGTGGAGACGGGCTGGTTGAACTTCTGCTCGTACGCCTTCACGTAGCCGGCCAGGACGCGCTTCTGCGGGTGGCTCTGCGGCACCTGGCCCTCCACGATCAGGCGCCCGGCCGGCAGGAGGATGCCCTCGGCGTTCTCCGCGCCGGCCAGCTCGATGAACTTCTTCGACGCCACGCCGTGGCTCATGTAGAGCGGCGTCGCCATCTTCAGCTGCACGCGGTTGCGGGCGATGACGGCCGGGCCCGGGTTCGTGCCCCAGACGATGAGGGCCTGCGCGTCCGCGCCCTTGATGCGGGTGAGCTGCGCCGTCATGTCCGTGTCCTTCGGGCCGAACACCTCGTCGGCCACGATCCGGACGCCGGCCTTGCCCGCCAGCTCCTTCAGCTCCTCACGCCCCGCCGCGCCGAAGGCGTCCGAGGCGGTCAGGATCGCCAGGCGCGCGTGGCCGGCCTGCTTGGCGTGCTGGTAGATCCGCTTCACCGCCAGGTAGTCGCTCTGCGGCGTCTTGAAGGTCCACTTCTGCACCGGCTCCACGATCTTCTTGGCCGCCGCCGCGGAGACCAGCGGCACCCTGGCGGCCTCGAAGCGGGGCACGATGGCCAGCGTGCTGCCCGA
>JBHGAX010000534.1:0-1781 GCA_041946635.1 Methylomirabilales bacterium (SeqCode) | reverse complement strand
CTGATCTTCGGGGGAGGCACATGGTCGACATCAAGGCCGAAGAGATCAGCCAGGTCATCCGGCAGCAGCTCGGCGCCTACCAGGCCGCGATCGACGTGGCCGAGGTCGGGACGGTCATCGAGGTGGGCGACGGCATCGCCCGGCTCTACGGCCTGGAGAAGGCCATGGCCATGGAGATGCTGGAGTTCCCGAACGGCGTCATGGGCATGGTGTTGAACCTGGAGGAGGACAACGTCGGCGCCGTGCTCCTGGGCAACGAGACCCTGATCAAGGAGGGCGACCAGGTGCGGCGCACCGGCCGCATCGCCTCCGTGCCGGTGGGCGACGCGCTGGTGGGCCGGGTGGTGAACGCCCTGGGGCAGCCCGTGGACGGCAAGGGTCCCATCGAGGCGAGGGAGCTGCGGCCCATCGAGCGCTTCGCGCCCGGCGTGGTGGACCGGCGCCCGGTGAAGGAGCCGCTGCAGACCGGCATCAAGGCCATCGACGCCATGATCCCCATCGGGCGGGGCCAGCGCGAGCTGATCATCGGCGACCGGCAGACCGGGAAGACGGCCATCGCCGTCGACACCATCCTGAACCAGAAGGGCAAGGACGTCTTCTGCTTCTACGTGGCCACGGGGCAGAAGCGCTCCACCGTGGCGCAGGTGGTGAAGGTTCTGGAGGAGGCCGGCGCCATGGCCTACACCACCGTGGTGGTGGCCTCCGCCTCCGAGCCGGCGCCCCTCCAGTACATCTCGCCCTACACGGGCTGCACCATGGGTGAGTACTTCCGGGACAGCGGGCGCCACGCCCTCTGCATCTACGACGACCTCACGAAGCACGCCGCCGCGTACCGGCAGCTCTCGCTCCTGCTGCGCCGGCCGCCGGGCCGCGAGGCCTACCCGGGCGACGTCTTCTACCTGCACTCCCGGCTGCTGGAGCGGGCGGCCAAGCTGAACGACGACCTGGGGGGCGGGTCGCTGACGGCGCTGCCGGTCATCGAGACGCAGCTCGGCGACGTGTCGGCCTACATCCCGACGAACGTCATCTCCATCACGGACGGCCAGATCTACCTGGAGACGGACCTGTTCTACGCGGGCGTCCGCCCGGCCGTGAACGTGGGCCTCTCGGTCTCCCGCGTGGGCGGGAGCGCGCAGATCAAGGCCATGAAGCAGGTGGCCGGCAAGCTGCGACTGGACCTGGCCCAGTACCGGGAGATGGCCGCCTTCGCCCAGTTCGGCTCCGAGCTGGACAAGGCCACCCAGGCCCAGCTGAACCGCGGCCGGCGCATGGTGGAGATCCTGAAGCAGGGCCAGTACACGCCGCTCCCCGTGGAGAAGCAGATCCTGATCATCCACGCCGGAACGGGCGGACACCTGGACGACGTGCCGGTGGAGTCGCTGGGGGCCTTCGAGGACGCGCTGTACCGGTTCACCGAGCTGCGGTACCCGGCGATCTTCAAGGAGCTGGTCGAGAAGAAGGAGATCGGCGACGACCTGCGCGCGCGCATGGACACCGCCATCCGCGAGTGCAAGGCCGAGTTCACGGCGGCCAAGGCCTAGGCCATGCGGAATGCGGAATTCGGAATGCGGAATGATGCACGAGACGACCGGCTGTCGACATTCGATGGGTACGAGCAAGTGCGGAGCCGAGAACCGGTGGTGTGGAATGAGCGGCGAGGAGACGGGCGGTTGACATTCCGCATTCCGCATTCCGCATTCCGCATCCGGTAGCCCCATGCCCACACTCAGAGACATCCAGCGCCGCATCGGCAGCGTCAAGAGCACGCAGCAGATCACCCG
>JBHGAX010000533.1:0-1784 GCA_041946635.1 Methylomirabilales bacterium (SeqCode) | reverse complement strand
GAGCGGGCGCCGAAGGCCACGTCCGCGCCGGGCCGCTCGCGGCTGCGCACCGAGTTCAGGAAGTCCGTGTGGTGGTTCTCGGCTGAGTGCAGGCGGATCTCGTTGGGGCCCATCACGTGGCGCTTCAGATGCTCCGGCCAGGTCTTCAGGTCGTAGCGCCAGACGGCCACCTTGCCCTTGGTGCCCACGAAGAGGACTCCGTTGCCGTCCGGCGACTCGCGGGCCGTGCGCTCGGGGTCCCGCGTCATTACTGCGCCGCTGGCGTAGTGGTAGGTGAGCACCTTCACGTCCTTGCCGTTGGGCGGGACGATCTCCACCGGGCCGCTGTTGTCCATGCCTAACCCCCACTGGGCGATGTCCCAATGGTGGGCGCCCCAGTTGGTCATCTCGCCGCCGGAGAGGTCGCGGTAGGCCATCCACCCACCCACGTAGGCCGCGTTGTAGGGCCGCCAGGGAGCGGGACCCAGCCAGAGGTCATAGTCCAGCCAGTCCGGCACCGGCTCTGCCGGCAGCGTGCACTCCCGGCTGCCCGGCGGGCCGCCCACGCCGACCACCACCTCCTTGACGTCGCCAATGTAGCCGTTGCGGACCAGCTCGCAGGCGTGGCGGAAGGCGTAGCTGGAGCGCTGCTGGGTGCCCATCTGGAAGATAGTGCCGTAGCGGCGAACGGCCTCGCGGACGGCCAGGGCCTCTTCGATGGTGACGGAGAGGGGCTTTTCGCAGTAGACGTCCTTGCCGGCCCGGGCGGCGGCGATGGAGAGCAGCGGATGCCACCGCTCGCCGGTGGCGATGAGCACGGCGTCGATGTCCGGCCGGGCCAGCAGCTCGCGGAAGTCCCGATAGGCCGCGCAGCCCTTATCGCCGTAGCGCTGGTTGACCAGGTCGCGGACGCTATCGCGGCGCTGAGCGTTCACGTCGCAGACGGCAAGGACCCGCACGTCCTCACGGCCGGTCATGCCGCCCGTGGGGGTCCAGATGCCTCCGACGACGTGCTGGGTTCCCTGTCCGCCGACGCCGATATGGCCGATGGTGATGCGGTTGCTGGGCGCGGTCTGCCCGGCGCGGCCGAGGGCGCTGGCGGGAACCACAGCCGGGAAGGCCAGGGCTCCGGCGGCCGCCCGAGCGGCGTGATGCAGGAACCGGCGGCGGGAGAGGCTATCCTTGCTGGCAAGGGGTGAGCGAGGGTTCTTCATCGGCGAGGGTCCAGTCTCCTGCGGGAGGCAGCGCGGGGCGGGCGCCCGGCCGGGGCAGCCGGGTCCGGTCCTCCAAGGCCAGGCATCTTGCCATCAGCAAGGCACGCTCGGCTGAGCGTGGCAAAGCACGAGGCACGTCTGGTTACATGCTTAGGGTTCGGCCTCCTCTGCCGTTTGTCCCCCACGGCCGGCGTCAGGCAGGCACGGCGGGCCCCGAGCCGGCCATCCGCCCGGGTGCGGGGGGAGTGCCGGCTGGGGGCCTGACGGGGTCGGGTCATCCCTTCAGGAGGGCGAGGGCCTTCTCCAGGTGGCCGACGGCCCGGGCCTCCTCCTGGGCGGCGAGGCGGACCTGGCGGGCGATCTCCCGGCGGGTAGCGCGGTCCGCGAGGCCCCGCTGCGTGTCGGGACCCCGGCTGTGGCCCCATGGCCAGACCGCGGTGCCGCGCCCGGCGACCTGGGTGTAGAGCTCGGCGGCGGCGTTCAGCGCCTCGGCTGCCTCCGGCGCCGCGGCCGCGGCTCCACGCAGGTAGCTCGCGCCGTAGGTGCGCTCCCACAGCATCGTGCACTGGTCGCCGTGGACCATCACGCGGG
>JBHGAX010000532.1:0-1788 GCA_041946635.1 Methylomirabilales bacterium (SeqCode) | reverse complement strand
GGCCCGCTGGTGGCTCTGCAGCGCGAAGGCATCCTGCGCCTCCCGGCCGATCCGGTACTGCTCGGCCAGGTTCTCGGCCGTCTCCCCCATGCTCTCCGGGGGATACGCGGCCGCCAGCCTCGGGTTGACGAATCGCCACCCGAGCGTCGAGTCGGCCAGGGTGACGGCCCCGCGCGGGAACGCCTCCGCCGCCTTGAGCATGACCAGCGGTGCCCGCGTCATGCTCTCCACGCCGCCCGCGACGACCACCTCGCCGCTCCCCGTCTGGATGGCCCGCGCCGCCTGGTTGACGGCCTCCAGGCCCGAGCCGCACAGCCGGTTCACGGTGGCGCCCGGGATGTCCACGGGCAGGCCCGCCAGCAGGCCGGCCATGCGGGCCACGTTGCGGTTGTCCTCCCCCGCCTGGTTGGCGCAGCCCGCGTAGACGTCCTCGATGCACGCGACCGGCACGCGCGTCCGCTCCACCAGCCTCGCGATCGCATGCGCCAGCAGGTCGTCGGGCCGTACATCCTTGAGCGCCCCGCCATACCGGCCCACGGGCGTCCGCACCGCGTCGATGATCACCACGTCCTGCATCCGCTCGTCCTCTCTCGCCTCCGTGAAGCGTCGGTCCCGCCCGGCGATCTGCACGGCACTCGACATCCCCCTCCGCTCCCTTGGTCGACGGGGGACGGGCGCGGGCACCCGCGCTCAGCGCAGCGTCCGCTCGAAGAACTCCAGGGTGCGCGACCAGGCGAGCCGGGCGGCTTCGGGGTGGTAGCGGGCCTGGCCCGTGTCGTTGTGGAAGGCGTGCTGCGCTCCTTCGTACATGTGCAGGGTGTACGGCTTGCCGGCGCGCTTGAGCGCCGCCTCGAACGCCGGCACGCTGGCATTCACCCGCTCGTCCAGGCCGGCGTAGTGGAGCAGGAGCGGCGCCCGGATCGCCGGGACGCTCTCCGGCGGCGGGGCGCTCCCGTAGAACACCACCGCGGCCTGGATGTCGGCCCCGGAGGCTGCGATCAGGCCGACCAGCGTCCCGCCCCAGCAGAAGCCCACGACGCCGACCTTCCCGGTCGCGTCCGGACGGCCCCGGAGGTACTCGATGGACTCCCGGGCGTCCGCCAGCGCCACGGGCGCCCTGAGCTGGGCGAAGGCCGTGCGCGCCTCGTCCTCGCTGGCCGGGGTGCCGCCGATGGCGGACATGAGGTCGGGCGCCAGCGCGACATAGCCCGCGATGGCCGCCCGCCTCGCCACGTCGCGGATGTGCGGCTGGAGCCCCCGGTTCTCGTGGATGACCACGACGCCCGGGGCCTTGGCATCCCCGGCCGGCCGCGCCAGGTAGCCCTTCACCCTGCCGCTGGAGCCGGAGAAGCTCACCTCCTCGGTGCGCAGGCGGGCATCCGTCTCCGGCACCGTCTGCGCCAGGGCGTAGTTCGACTCGAGCTGCGGCAGGAGGAGCAGCGCCGCCGTGGTCGAGCCGACCAGCTGCGACAGCCGCTCGAGGAACAGCCGCCGGTCCAGGTGGCGGTGCGTGAAGTCATCGTAGAGATCGATGATGCGCTGGTCCATCCGGTCCTCCTTCCACTGACTGGCATCGGGCCATCGCCCGGCGGGCGGGCAGGGGCAGCCCCGAGCCGTCCACCGGGCCGCCGCCCGATGCTAGCCCGCTAACCCGGAATATTCACCACCCAGCCCGCAGGCGGACGGCGCCGGCCAGCGCACCGGCGCCGCCCGCGTCCATCGGGGCGTCGCCAGCCCGGATTCTTCACGAAAGCCAGGCTTTCGCTCATAACCCGCCTCCAGGAACGT
>JBHGAX010000531.1:0-1789 GCA_041946635.1 Methylomirabilales bacterium (SeqCode) | reverse complement strand
CAGAACGCCATCCTGGGCAGCTCCATGAGCTCGCGCCTGTTCCAGGAGGTGCGGGAGAAGCGCGGCCTGGCGTACTCCATCTACTCCTACCAGGCCTCCTACGAGGACTCCGGGCTGCTGGCCGTGTACGCGGGGACGAGCACCGAGTCCTACGAGCAGGTGATCGGGCTGATCCGCGCCGAGTTCCAGCGGCTGCACGACGGGCCCGTGGACCTGGACGAGTTCCGGCGCGCCAAGGAGCAGCTCAAGGGCAACCTCCTCCTCGGCCTGGAGAGCACCAGCAGCCGGATGACCCGCCTGGCCAAGGGCGAGATCTACTTCCGCCGCTACTTCGACCTGGACGAGATCATCCGGGGCATCGACCACGTCTCCCCGCAGACCTTCGCCGAGCTGAACCGCGCCCTCTTCCGCCCCGAGCGCTACGCCCTCACCACCATCGGCCACCTGCCCGCGGAGCCGTCCCAGGTCCGAGGTCCGAAGTCCGAAGTCGCCTAGGGGCTCCATACCGCCGGTCACTCCCGGGGAGAGTGCGGAGATCTCTGCGCACCGCCTCCCCACCGAGCACGCGCGCCCACCGCGCAGTTGTCCGCACTCACTGTCTATGGTAGCCTCCGCCGTCAGTCGCCTACGTCTGACGGCCCGGCCCCCGCCACTGACCTCGGACCTCGGACCTCGGACCTCTCTGGAGGAGGCGCATGATCCCCCGCTACTCGCTGCCCGGGATGGCGGCCATCTGGGAGCCGGCCAATCGCTTCGCCCTCTGGCTCCGCATCGAGGTCCTGGCCGCCGAGGCCTGGGCCGAGCTGGGCCAGGTGCCCCGCGAGGCGCTGGCCGCGATCCACGCCCGGACCGCGGGCCTGGACGTGGCGGCGCTCATCCCGCGCATCGACGCCATCGAGCGCGAGGTGAAGCACGACGTCATCGCCTTCCTCACCGCGGTGGCGGAGCAGGTGGGGCCGTCCTCCCGGTACCTGCACCTGGGCCTCACCTCGTCCGACATCCTGGACACCTGCCTGGCCTGCCAGTGCCGGCAGGCGGCCGAGCAGCTGGTGGCGGATGCCGAGGCGCTGGCCGGCGCGCTGCGCGAGCTGGCGGTGAAGCACAAGGGCACGGCCATGATCGGCCGGACGCACGGCATCCACGCGGAGCCGACCACCTTCGGCCTGAAGCTCCTCATGTGGCTCAAGGAGATCGAGCGCGGCCGCGAGCGCCTCATCCGGGCGCGGGACGTGGTGAGCTTCGGGAAGCTCTCGGGCGCCGTGGGCACCTTCGCCAACGTGCCGCCGGCGGTGGAGGAGTACGTCTGCCGGAAGCTGGACCTCCAGCCCGAGCCGGTGTCCACGCAGATCATCCAGCGCGACCGGCACGCCGAGTACCTGGCCGCCATCGCCCTGGTGGGCGCCTCGCTGGACAAGTTCGCCACCGAGATCCGGCACCTGCAGCGCACGGAGGTGCGGGAGGTGGAGGAGCCGTTCGCCGAAGGGCAGAAGGGCTCCTCGGCCATGCCCCACAAGCGCAACCCGGTGGCCTGCGAGCAGGTCTCGGGCCTGAGCCGCCTCCTCCGGAGCAACCTCCAGGCGGCGCTGGAGAACGTCGCGCTCTGGCACGAGCGGGACATCAGCCACTCCTCGGCCGAGCGCGTGATCCTGCCCGACAGCACGATCCTCCTCGACTACCTGCTCACGCGCATGCGGGAGATCGTGCAGGGGCTCCGGGTGTACCCGGAGCGGATGCGGCGGAACCTGCAGGCCACGCACGGGGTGATCTTCTCCCAGCAGGTGCTCCTGGC
>JBHGAX010000530.1:0-1794 GCA_041946635.1 Methylomirabilales bacterium (SeqCode) | reverse complement strand
GAGCGCGGGACGTCGCGCTACCACATCCTGCGGGCCTGCGAGGAGTCCCTGCGGCGGCTGCAGACCGACCGCATCGACCTGTACCAGCTCCACCGGCCGCCGCTCGCCGTGCCCCAGGACGAGGTGCTCCGCGCCTTCGACGACCTGGTGCGGGCCGGCAAGGTCGTGTACATCGGCTGCACGACCCACCCGGCCTGGATGGTGATGGAGGCGCTGGCCATCAGCGAGCGCCAGGGGCTGGCGCGCTACGTCAGCGAGCAGCCGCCCTACAACCTGCTGGACCGCCGCATCGAGAACGAGCTCATCCCGCTGTGCCGTCGCCACGAGCTGGCCGTGCTGCCCTGGTCCCCCATCGCCGGCGGCATCCTGGGCGGCCGGTATCCGGCCGGGGGCGGGGTGCCGGACGGCTCGCGCGGCGCGCGCTGGGGCGAGCGCTTCACCAGGCGGATCAGCCCTCGCGCGCGCGAGGTCGCGGCGCGCGTGGGCGAGATGGCCAAGGAGCGCGGCATGACCATGGCGCAGCTCGCCCTCCTCTGGGTCAAGGACCAGCCGGGGGTGACGGCGCCCATCATCGGCCCGCGCACGCTGGCGCACCTGGAGGAGCTGCTCCCCGTGGCCGACATGGCGCTGGCCGAGGCCGACCGCCCGGCGTTCGACGCCCTGGTCCATCCCGGCAACGCCATTGCCGACTTCCACGACTCCAACGAGTGGATGCGGGCCCGCATCCCGTAGCGCCGGGAGGCCGTCCATGGCCGGGCGCCTGGCGGGGAAGGTGGCGGTGGTGGCGGGCGGAGCCTCGGGGATCGGGGAGGCCGTCTGCCGGCTGTTCGTGCGCGAGGGGGCGGCCGGGATCCTCATCGCCGACCGGAACGAGGCCGCAGGCACGGCGCTCGCGGCCGCGCTGGCCCGGGAGGGCGGCGCGGCCTGGATGGCGGCGTAGCGGTCCCACTGCGGCCTGATCCAGGTGTCGGTGCCGACCAGGAACCGGTCGGGGTGGCGCAGGAACAGGACGCGCCCTCCCCCGCCGCCGCGGCGGCCGACAGGCCCTGCGGCACCCAGGCGGCGTAGTCCTCGCAGACCCGCTCCCGGCGGCTGAAGAAGCTCAGCGCCATGGCCGGGTCGCCGGGGCCACCCACCGCTCCGCCAGGCGCGGCTGCCGCAGGTCGAGGAGGAAGAGGGAGCGCCGGCCGCCGCCCGGTGCGGCGGCGGCCCGGAGATCAAGGCAAGAAATTTATGGCCGCATGGAAAGGTCGTCGTCTCGCAGGTTAGGAGAACGTCCAGCCGCCGGTCGCCGCGCCGCAGGCCGGGGGACCCGGCGCGCGTGGGCTCAGCAGCCTGCTCAGTTCTGCTCGACCGCCTGCAAGGCCCGGGCGATGTCGTCCTTGATGTGCACGTTGATCTTCAGCCGGCTCAGGAGATCCGGCTGGAAGGCCGCCAGGTACGTGAGCAGCGTCGCGGTGTCCAGGGGGGCGGACCGCGGCTGGGTGTCCAGGATCCAGTTGGTGAGGGACTCCTTGTACATGCGCCGCACGTCCGTATCCTTGTAGATCAGCTCCAGGATTCGCTGGCTGAGGGGCTCGCTCACCGCAGACCTCCTATCCGTTCCGCGCCCGGCGCTCGTGGCGCCGTGCAGGTGTTCTCGTTGCAGCGGACCGTCGCACGCTGTCCCGTCGTGCAGTCCCGGTGCCAGCCCAGGCTCGCCAGCCGGCGCAAGATAAGCTAGCGATTCTGCATCCGCGGGGCTGCCCGGGCGGCGGCGCGCTCGGCCCGAGGGGCCACGCGCTGTGGCAAAGC
>JBHGAX010000053.1:0-15775 GCA_041946635.1 Methylomirabilales bacterium (SeqCode) | reverse complement strand
GCGGCCGCGTCCCTTGACATTGCCGGGCTGTTTCGAGAAGATGATGCGCATGAGCAGCCAGGCGAAGACCGTCGGCGTGCTGGGCGGCATGGGCCCGGCCGCCACGGCGGACTTCTACCAGAAGCTGATCGCGGCCACGCCCGCCAAGCGGGACCAGGAACACCTCAAGGTCGTGATCGTGAGCGACCCGCACGTCCCGGACCGCACGGCGGCCATCTTCGGCCGGGGCCCCGACCCCACGCCCGCGCTGGTGGCCGGCGCGGCGGTGTTGGTCCGCGCGGGCGTGGACTTCATCACCATCCCGTGCATCACCGCCCACCACTTCTATCCGGCGCTGCAGCGGGCCGTGCCCGTGCCCATCCTGCACATGGTGGGGGAGGCCGCCGCCTGCGTGCAGGCCGAGCAGCCGGACCTCCGGCGCCTGGGCCTCCTCGCCACCAGCGGCACGCTGCAGGCCCGCCTCTTCGAGTCGCAGTTCGGTCCCCGGGGCCTGGCCATCCTGCCGCCCGAGCCGGCGCTGCAGGAGGCGTCCGTGATGCCGGCCATCTACGCGGTGAAGACGGGCGGGGATCTGGCGGCCGCGCGCCGGCGCATCCGGGAGGCGGCCGAGGCGCTCGTGGCCGCCGGCGCACAGGCCATCATCGCCGGCTGCACCGAGGTGCCGCTGATCCTCACACCCGCGGACCTCGGCGTGCCGCTGGTGGACCCCACCGCCATCCTGGCGCGCGCCGCGGTGCGCCGGGCCCTGCTCGAGGACGCGCCCGCCCCAGCCGGCTGACGGGCGGCCGGAGATCGGCATGATCCAGTTCCGGGGCGTCCACAAGTGGTTCGGCGCCCTCCACGTGCTGAAGGACATCCACCTCCGGGTCGAGGCCGGCGAGGTCGTGGTGGTGTGCGGCCCGAGCGGCTCCGGCAAGAGCACCCTCATCCGCTGCATCAACAAGCTCGAGCCGATCCAGAAGGGCGAGATCGTGGTGGACGGCATGTCGCTCGCCGACCCCGCCACGGACATCACCAAGCTCCGGGCCGAGGTCGGCATGGTCTTCCAGCAGTTCAACCTCTATCCCCACATGACGGCCCTCGGGAACATCACGCTCGCGCCCACCAAGGTGCGCAAGCAGTCGCGCGGGGAGGCGGAGCGGATCGCGGCCGGCCTGCTGGCCAAGGTCGGCATCCCAGAGAAGGCGCATAGCTACCCGGCCCAGCTCTCGGGCGGCCAGCAGCAGCGCGTGGCCATCGCGCGCGCCCTGGCCATGCAGCCCAAGATCATGCTGTTCGACGAGCCCACCTCCGCCCTGGATCCCGAGATGATCAACGAGGTGCTGGACGTCATGGTCAACCTGGCCAAGGAGGGGATGACCATGATCGTCGTCACCCACGAGATGGGCTTCGCCAAGAAGGTCGCCCACCGGATCATCTTCATGGACGAGGGGCGGATCGTGGAGGAGGGGAGCCCCACCGAGTTCTTCGCCCGGCCCAAGGAAGAGCGGACGCGCGTCTTCCTGAGCAAGATCCTGGTGCACTGAGCGTCCGGCCGCCGCCCCGGCAGGAGCCTTCATTACTGTGCTTTTCTCCGCTTCGTGGTCGTGCCCCAGGCGCTCCGTCGCATGCTGCCCCCGGACGTGGGGCTCTGCACCATCCTGATCAAGGACACCTCCCTGGCGGCCATCATCGGCGTCTTCGAGCTGACCCGCGCCGCGCAGGAGACCATCGAGCGCACCTTCCGCTCCTTCGAGATCTACCTGCTGGCCGCCGCCATCTACTTCTGCCTGAGCTTTCCCCTCTCCCTGCTGGCCGAGCGGGCCGAGGCGCGCCTTCGGCGCGAGTGAGCCCGCCGCGTGGGCACCCGCCGGACCGGCTGATCATCCCGCAGGCAGCGCCCGGTCCCTGCCGGCCGGGCTTCCGGCCCACGGGCCCATGCAAGCGGCCGTCTTTGCACCGCGGAGAGCCGCCGCCCGGCCCCCTCCCGCATTCGGCACGCGGCCTGCTTCTCCCCCTGAGCGTCCGGGACCCAGCCGCCGTCTGCAGGCGGCGCGCGGCCCCCAGGCGCCCGAAGGAAACCGGCCGGCGTGCCGGCGAGGAGGAGTCCATGCGTCCCCGCCCGATACTGCTGCTCAGCCTGCTCATCACCGCCGTCTGGCTGCTCCCCGGGCTGGCCCTGGCCCAGCAGGCGCCCGCCGGCGGCCCGCCGGCGGCGCCGGCGCCCAGGATCGACAGCGGCGACACCGCCTGGATGCTCACCTCCGCCGCGCTGGTCCTCATGATGACGGCGCCCGGCCTGGCGCTCTTCTACGGCGGCATGGTGCGGCGGCACAACGTGCTCGGCACCATCATGCACAGCTTCATCCTCATGGCCGTGATCAGCGTCCAGTGGGTCCTCTGGGGCTACAGCCTGGCCTTCGGCCCGGATCGCCTCGGCCTCATCGGCGATCTCTCCTGGCTGGGGCTCAACGGGGTGGGGCTGACGCCCAACCCAGACTACGCCGCCACCATCCCCCACCAGGCGTTCATGGTCTACCAGCTCATGTTCGCCATCATCACCCCCGCCCTGATCACGGGCGCCTTCGCCGAGCGCATCCGCTTCAGCGCCTTCCTGCTCTTCACCGTGCTCTGGGCCACGCTCATCTACGACCCGCTGGCGCACTGGGTGTGGGGCGTGGGCGGCTGGCTCCGCGGCCTGGGCGCCCTGGACTTCGCGGGCGGCACGGTCGTGCACATCAGCTCCGGCGTCTCGGCCCTGGCGGCCGCGCTGATGGTGGGCAAGCGGCGCGGGCACGGCGTGGAGCCGATGCCCCCCCACAACCTCCCGCTCACCGTGACGGGGGCCGCCATGCTGTGGGTGGGCTGGTTCGGCTTCAACGCGGGCAGCGCCCTCAGCTCGGGCGCGCTGGCCACCAGCGCCTTCGTGGTGACGCACACCGCCACGGCGGCGGCCACCCTGGCCTGGATGGTCACCGAGTGGCTCTCCCGCGGCAAGCCCACGGTGCTGGGCGCGGCCTCCGGCGCGGTGGCCGGCCTGGTCGCCATCACGCCCGCCTCCGGCTTCGTGAGCCCCCTCTCCGCCATCGCCATCGGGGCGGTGGCCGGCATGCTCTGCTACGCCGCCTGTAACCTGAAGGCCCGCCTCGGCTACGACGACTCGCTGGACGTGGTGGGCGTGCACGGCGTGGGCGGCACCTGGGGCGCCCTGGCCACCGGCGTCTTTGCCAGCAAGGCGGTGAACGAGGCGGGCGCGGACGGCCTCCTGCTCGGGAACCCGGCGCTGGTGCTGGTCCAGGCGTTCAGCGTGGTGGTGGTCCTGGCCTTCGCCTTCCTGGGGAGCCTGCTCCTGCTGAAGCTCGTGGACCTGCTGGTGGGCCTCCGCGTGCACGAGGAGGACGAGATCGCCGGCCTGGATCTCAGCCAGCACAACGAGAGCGCCTACTCCCTGGGCCTCATCGGCGCCGGGCCGGGGGCGGCGAGCCACGCGCCGGTGCACGCGCAGAGGCCGCAGCCCGTCCTCAGCCCCTCGAGATCCCTCGGCCACTAGCGGCACTCGGGTACTCTGGCACTCGGGCACCCGGCGCGTCGCGATCAGCGCTTCCGGGTGCCGGAGTGCCTGGGTGCCTGCGTGCCGAGGCACCCCCCCTTGTTGACTTCCTCCCCTCCATCGGCTACACGTAGCCCGCATCCACACGCGGTCCGTGTCGCACGCGGCCGCCGTAGGAGGACGGATGCGGGCTGGCGATCTGCGATGCACCTTGCGCGGGGCGACGCCCGCCGGGCTCCCGGGAGGCCGGCGCCGTGGCTGATGCGCTCCGGGCCCTCACCGGGCTCTTCCGCTGGGGCGCGACCTCGCCCGACCCGGCGCTCACCTTCGGACCGGAGACCCCGGTGGCGGCCCGGGTCCGCGCGGCCCTGCAGGCCGTGGCGGGCGCGCCCCCGGGCGAGGCGCTGCGGGCGGCCGCGCTCCCCGGCCTGCGCGAGGTGGTGGCGGCGGAGCGGGCGCGCATCCAGGCCGCCCACGCCGACGGCGGAGGCGGGCTGGCCGTGGCCGCCCTGCAGGCCGACCTGGTGGACGGCCTGGTCTGCGAGCTGGTCCGGCAGGCGGACGGGGCGTGGGGGCCGGCGGAGCGGGACGAGGCCTGTGCGGTGGTGGCCCTGGGGGGGTACGGCCGGCGCGAGCTGAACCCCGCCTCCGACGTGGACCTCATGTTCCTGCACCCCCGCCGGGTGGGGCCGTACCTGGCCGGCGTCCTGGACCACGTCCTCTACCCGCTCTGGGACCTCGGCTTCGCGGTCGGCCACAGCTGCCGCTCCATTGCCGAGACGGTGGAGATGATGGAGGCCGACCTCACGGCCCGGACGGCCATGCTGGAGGCCCGCTTCCTGGCCGGCAGCCCGGCCATCTTCGCCGAGTTCCAGGCGCGCATGTGGCGGAGCCTGCAGGGCCGGCGGGCGGACCAGTACATCCAGCGCAAGCTCCACGAGCGGGCGCAGCGGCACAGCCGCTACGGCGGCTCGGTCTACCTGCAGGAGCCGCACGTGAAGGAGGGGCCGGGCGGCCTGCGCGACTTCCACGTGGCGCTCTGGGTGGCCCGCGCGCGCCACCGCCTGGAAGACCTGACGCTCCTCCCCGCCCTCGGCTGCCTGACCCCCGTGGAGCTGCACCAGTGCCTCCAGTCGGTGGATTTCCTGCTGCGCGTGCGGAGCGAGCTGCACTACCGCTGCGGCGGGAAGCAGGACGTCCTGACCCTCTCGCTCCAGGCCCCCGCGGCCGCCGCGCTCGGCTTCCACGACGGCACCAGCTTCGGGGTCGAGCGGTTCATGCAGCAGTACTTCCTGCGGGCGGGCGCCCTCCACGAGCTGTCCCAGCGGCTGGTGGAGCGATGCGCCGCGCGGCCCGGGTCTCAGGTGGAGGCGGTGATGAAGAAGCTGCGGGCCCGGGACATCGGCGACGGCTTCACGGAGGTGCAGCGCCAGATCCAGATCCTGCCGGCGCGCGGCGCCTGCTTCCGCGAGGATCCGGTCCGGCTGCTCAAGATCCTCTGGTACCGCCTGGAACTGGGCTACGAGCTGAGCCTGGAGGCCAAGGAGGCCGTCCGGGCCAACCTGGACCTGGTGGACGAGGCCTTCCGCCGGAACAACCGGGCGCTGGGGTTCTTCCTGGCCATCCTGCGCGCCCCCCGGGGCGTGGCCGAGACGCTCCGCCTCATGCACCAGCTGGGCCTGCTGAGCGCCTACATCCCCGAGTTCGCGCGGGTCAACTGCCTGGTGCAGTTCGACTACTACCATCGCTACACCGTGGACGAGCACACCTTCGTGCTGCTCGACCACCTGGAGGCCCTGCGCGAGACGGAGGACCCGCGCCTGCTGGAGTTCAAGCGTATTGCCGCCGAGCTCAAGAAGCCCGAGGTGCTGAAACTCGCCATCCTGCTGCACGACGTGGGAAAGGGCGAGGGCTCGGGCCACGTGGAGCGCGGCGTGGCCCTCGCCGAGGCGGCGTGCGGGCGGCTGGGGCTCGCGCCTGCCGACGCCGCCGCCGTGCGCTTCCTGGTGGCGGAGCATCTCAGCATGGCCCACATCGCCGAGCGGCGCGACCTGGAGGACGAGCGGCTCATCATCGAGTTCGCGCGACGGGTGGAGAACGAGGACTGGCTGAAGATGCTCTACCTGCTCACCTACCTGGACATCAACGCCGTGGGTCCGCAGATCTGGACGGACTGGAAGGGCACGCTCCTCTGGGAGCTGTTCATCAAGACCCACACCGTCCTCACGCGCGGCATCCCGGAGGGCGAGGCGGAGCAGCGGCGGGCCGCCGACCAGCGGGCCGCGCTGGTGGCCGAGCTGGGCCCCGAGTTCGGCCCCGAGGTCGTGCGCCAGCACCTGGACCTCATGCCCATCCGCTACGTCTTCGCCACCTCGGCCGCCAAGGTGGCCCAGCACCTGCGGCTCATCGAGCGCGTCCGGAAGGGCGAGCCGGTGGCGGTCCAGTGGGCCGCCTATCCCCTGGCCGGCTACTCGGAGGTGGTGGTCTGCGCGCCGGCCGCCCCCGGCCGCTTCACCGCCGTGGTGGGTGCCCTCACGGCCAACGGCATCAACATCCTCTCGGCCCAGCTCTTCAGCCGGGCGGACGGCGTGATGCTCCGCGCCTTCCAGGTGAGCGACGGGCGGGGCGCCGCGCTGGAGGAGGAGCGCATCTGGCAGCGCTTCGCCCACGACCTGCGGCGCGTCATCCAGGACCCGGACCAGGCCCGGGCGCTCATCAAGGCGCGCCGCCGCGACCTCCTGGCCAAGCCGCTCCCCCGCCACGGCGAGCTGCCGGCCCGGGTGGAGTTCGACAACCTGGTCTCGGAGCGCTACACCGTGATCGACGTGCGCGCCCAGGACCGCCTGGGCCTCCTCTACGTCATCGCGCACACGCTCTCGGCGCTCGATGTGGACGTGACCCTGGCCAAGATCGCCACGGAGGTGGACCAGGCCGTGGACGTCTTCTACGTCACGGAGAAGTCCGGGGCCAAGGTGGTGGAGGGGCCGCGCATGGAGGCCATCCGGGCCGCCCTGGTCCACGCCGTGGCCGAGGGCATCGCCTGATCTCCCGAGCCGGCCGCGCCCCCCTTGCCGCCCCGCCCACCCGGCTTCTCCCCCCGGCCGTGGCGAGCCATGGCCGCTGCGCCCGGGCTGCCCTCGCCTGCCGAAAAATGTCACCGCACCGCCTGCCGCAAAATGTCAGCTTGTGCAAACGCCCGTCGCCGAAGTCTCGGCTTCCGCCCCTCCCGGGGACAATTCCCTTGACAAGGTCCCGGCGTTCATTACCATGTGGCACCCGTAGCCACCTCGCGAGGGGCATGAGGACTGCATGGCGGCTGGCGCTGTTCGACTCGGCGACATGCTGGTGAAGGCGGCACTCATCACCCGGGAGCAGTTGACGCAGGCGCTCCAGCAGCAGCAGACCTCGGGGGGCCGGATCGGCACCAACCTGGTGAAGTTGGGCTTCATCAGCGAAGACGACATCACCTCCTTCCTCAGCCGCCAGTACGGCGTGCCCTCCATCAACCTCTCCCACTTCGAGATCGACGGCGGCGTCATCAAGCTCATCCCGGGCGAGATCGCCCAGAAGCACCAGGTCATCCCCATCAACCGGACCGGGAGCGTCCTCACGGTCGCCATGGCGGACCCGAGCAACATCTTCGCCATCGACGACATCAAGTTCATGACCGGTTTCAAGGTGGAGCCGGTCGTGGCCGCCGAGACGTCGATCAAGAACGCGATCAACAAGTACTACGACTCGACCGGCATGGTCGAGGACATCATGAAGAACTTCGACGACAAGGACGTCGAGGCCCTGAAGGAGGGCGAGGACGCCATCAATGTCGCCGAGCTGGGCAAGGCCGCCGAGGACGCCCCCGTCGTCAAGCTCGTGAACCTCATCCTGACGGACGCCATCAAGAAGGGCGCCTCCGACATCCACATCGAGCCGTACGAGAAGTCCTTCCGCGTGCGCTACCGGATCGACGGCGTGCTCTACGACGTCATGCAGCCGCCCTCGCGGCTGAAGGCGGCCATCACCTCCCGCGTCAAGATCATGGCCCAGCTGGACATCGCCGAGCGGCGCCTGCCCCAGGACGGCCGCATCAAGATCAAGATGGGAGGCAAGGAGATGGACTACCGCGTCTCCACCCTGCCCACCCTCTTCGGCGAGAAGGTGGTCATGCGCCTCCTGGACAAGGGCAACCTCCAGCTGGACATGACCAAGCTCGGCTTCGACGCCCAGGCGCTCGCGGATTTCGAGGCCGGCCTCTTGCTGCCCTTCGGCATGGTGCTGGTGACCGGGCCGACCGGCTCCGGCAAGACCACCACGCTCTACTCCGCGCTGAACCGGCTGAACACGACCGAGACCAACATCATGACCGCGGAGGACCCGGTCGAGTTCAACCTGCCCGGCATCAACCAGGTGCAGACCAAGGCCGAGATCGGCCTGTCCTTCGCGGCGGCCCTCCGCTCCTTTCTGCGCCAGGACCCGGACGTGATCATGGTGGGCGAGATCCGGGACTTCGAGACGGCCGAGATCGCGGTGAAGGCCGCGCTCACCGGCCACCTGGTGCTCTCCACCCTGCACACCAACGACGCGCCCAGCACCATCAGCCGCCTGCTGAACATGGGCGTGGAGCCCTTCCTGGTGGCCGCCTCCACCAACGTCATCCTGGCCCAGCGGCTGGCCCGCCGGGTCTGCGCCGGCTGCAAGCAGGTGGTGCCCGTGCCCCCGCAGGCGCTGGTGAGCGTGGGCTTCAACGCCGAGGAGGCCAACACGCTCAAGGCGGTGAAGGGCAAGGGCTGCATGACCTGCAGCGAGACGGGCTACAAGGGACGCGTCGCGCTCTATGAGGTGATGGTCATCAAGGACAACATCAAGGAGGCCATCCTGCAGGGCGCCTCGGCCATGGAGCTGCGCGAGCTGGGACGCCAGAACGGCATGCAGACGCTGCGCGAGGCCGGGATCCAGAAGATCCGCGAAGGCGTGACCACCGTGGAGGAGGTCCTCCGGGTCACCACCGGCCACTAGACCTCGCCGCCCCGGAGCCCGTGTCACTGTGCCCAGCCTGCACGATCTGCTGAAGACCATGATGGAGAAGGGGGCCTCGGACCTCCATCTCGCCAGCGGACTCCCCCCCGTCATGCGGCTCCACGGCCAGGTGATTCCCGTGGGAACCGAGGCGCTCGCGCCCGCCGAGACCAAGAGCCTGGCCTACAGCATCCTCACCGAGGCCCAGAAGCAGAAGTTCGAGGAGGAGTACGAGCTGGATCTCTCCTTCGGCGTGAAGGGGCTGAGCCGCTTCCGGGCCAACGTCTTCATGGAGCGGGGGGCGGTGGCCCTGGCCATCCGCACCATCCCGTACAAGATCCTGAACTTCGAGGAGCTGGGCCTGCCCCCGGTGGTGGCCGACCTGTGCAACCGGCCGAAGGGCCTGATCCTGGTGACCGGCCCCACCGGCTCCGGGAAGTCCACCACGCTGGCCACCATGATCGACAAGATCAACCGGGAGCGGGCCGAGCACATCGTGACGATCGAGGACCCCATCGAGTTCGTCCACCAGCACAAGCGCTCGGTGGTGAACCAGCGCGAGCTGTACGCGGACACGCACTCGTTCAAGGCCGCGCTGAAGTCGGTGCTCCGGCAGGATCCGGACAAGGTGCTGATCGGGGAGATGCGGGACCTGGAGACCATCGAGGCCGCGCTCACCATCGCGGAGACGGGCCACCTGACCTTCGCGACCCTGCACACCAACTCGGCCGTTCAGACCATCAACCGCATCGTGGACGTCTTCCCGCCCCACCAGCAGCCGCAGATCCGCGCCCAGCTCTCCTTCGTCCTGGAGGGCGTGCTCTGCCAGATGCTCCTGCCGCGGAGCAACGGGCAGGGCCGGGTGCTGGCCCTGGAGGTCATGATTCCCAACGCGGCCATCCGCAACCTGATCCGGGAGGAGAAGATCCACCAGATCTACGGGATGATGCAGGCCGGGAAGGAGCGCACGGGCATGCAGACCATGAACGAGTCCCTGCTGCAGCACGTCCTTCGCCGGAACATCACGGTGGAGGCGGCCCTCGGCGCCTCCACCATGCCCGAGGAGCTGATGCAGATGGTCCAACGCAGCCAGGGGAGCCCCGTCGCCGGCCGGCGATAGGGCGAGGAGCAGGTCATGCCGGTCTTCACCTACGCCGGACGGACGCGGGGCGGACAGACGATCTCCGGCGAGATGGAGGCAGCCAGCCGCGAGGCCGTGGTCGCCCGGCTGCGCTCCCAGCAGATCATCGCCACGTCCGTGCGCGCCAAGGCGCGGGACATCGTCATTCCCGGCTTCGGCGGCGGGGTGGGCGAGAAGGAGATCGTGATCTTCACGCGGCAGTTCGCCACCATGATCGACGCCGGCCTGCCGCTGGTCCAGTGCCTGGAGATCCTGGGCTCCCAGCAGGAGAACAAGGTCTTCAAGAAGGTCATCACCGAGATCCGCCAGTCGGTGGAGGGCGGCTCCACCTTCGCCGCGGCGCTGAAGCAGCACCCCAAGATCTTCACCTCGCTCTACGCGAACATGGTGGAGGCCGGCGAGGCCGGCGGCATCCTGGACACCATCCTGAACCGGCTGGCCCAGTACATGGAAAAGGCCATGGCCCTGAAGAAGAAGGTTAAGTCGGCCATGATCTATCCGTCGACCATCGTGACCGTGGCCCTGGCCGTGGTGATCTTCCTGCTCATCTTCGTCATCCCCACCTTCAAGTCCATGTTCGAGGGCTTCGGCGCCACGCTGCCCCTGCCCACCGTGATCATCCTGGAGGCCTCCCGCATCGTGCGGACCTACGCCCTCCTCGGCGTCGCGGCCATCGTCGCGGGCATCCTGGGCCTGAAGTGGTGGTATGCGACGGCGTCCGGCCGGCTGACCATCGACGCCCTCCTGCTGAAGGCGCCGGTCTTCGGCATGCTGATCCGCAAGGTCGCGGTGGCCAAGTTCACCCGCACGCTGGGCACGCTGATCAGCAGCGGCGTGGCCATCCTGGACGGCCTGGACATCACGGCCCGCACCGCGGGCAACAAGGTGGTGGAGCACGCGGTCATGCGCACCCGGGCCTCCATCTCCGAGGGCAAGACCATCGCCGAGCCCCTGAAGGAGTCCGGCGTGTTCCCCCCCATGGTCGTGCAGATGATCGCCGTGGGCGAGCAGACTGGCGCCCTGGACGCCATGCTCGGCAAGATCGCGGACTTCTACGACGAGGAGGTGGACACCGCGGTGGCCAACCTCACCGCGCTCCTGGAGCCCATGCTCATGGTGTTCCTGGGCGTCGTGATCGGCGGCGTGGTCATCGCCATGTACCTCCCCATCTTCAAGCTCGTGACCGTGGTGGGGAAATAGCCCCCGGGTCCATGCGCGGGACGACTCCGGGGGCCGCCGCGGCCCCCGGTTCCCTTTTCCTGGAGGCTGGATGGCTGGATCGGCGACGGCCGGCGGGCTGCACAGGCTGAAGTGGCTGGTGGGCGTGCGGCTGCTGCTCGCCTCCGCCCTGCTCGGCTCGGGCGTCGTGCTGGACTGGCACGAGCGCCTGCCCTTCCCCACCGAGCCACTCTACGCCCTGCTGGGGCTCACCTTCGGCCTCTCCCTGCTCTACGCGCTGGGGCTCCGCCTGCAGCGCCACCTGGCGTTCCAGGGACGCGTGCAGATCGCCCTCGACCTCGGGATGGTCACGCTCCTCGTGCACGTCACGGGCGGCATCGACTCCGTCCTGGGGTTCATGTACATCTTCGTGGTCTTCGCCGCGGCCAACCAGCTCACCCGGCGCGGCACCCTGGCGGTCGGCATCCTGAGCGGCCTGCTCTACGCCCTCCTGATCTTCGCGGCCTGGACGCGCCTCAGCCCACCCGCGGACTTCGCCGGCGGCCTGGCCCCCATCCGCTCCGCCGGCTACGCCGGCTACCAGGCGCTGATCCACGCCCTGGCCTTCCTGGCCGTGGCGGCGCTCAGCAGCCACCTGGCAGCCCGCCTGCAGCAGGCGCGGGCCGAGCTGGAGCGGCGGGCCACGGACCTGCGCCAACTGCAGACCCTGCACGAGGCGATCGTGGCGAACATCTCGAGCGGCATCCTGACCCTCGACCTGACCGGACGCGTAGTCTCCTTCAACCAGGCGGCGGAGCGGATCACCGGCTACGCCTTTGCCGCCCTCCGGGACCGCTCCTGGCAGGAGACGCCCTTCGCCCACTGCACCGCCCTGGCGGACTTCTTCGCCCATCCCGAGGCGGCGCGCTCGCAGCCGGTGAGCGAGGCGACCCTCCCCCGGGCGGACGGCCGGGAGATCCCCATCGGCATCGCCGTCTCGCCCCTCCGCACCCCGCAGGCGGAGGTGATGGGCCTGGTCGCCATCTTCCAGGACCTCACGGAGCGCAAGCGGGTGGAGGAGCAGCTCCGCCAGGCCGACCGGCTGACGGCCCTGGGCCGCCTGGCCGCCACCATCGCGCACGAGGTCCGGAACCCGCTGGCCGCCATCAGCGGCTCGGTGGAGATGCTGCGGGACGAGCTGTCGCCGGCCGGGCAGCAGCGCGAGCTGCTGAACATCATCCTGGGGGAGGCGCACCGCCTGAAGTTCATCACCGGGCAGTTCCTGGACTTCGCCAAGCCCCAGGCGCTGCTCTGCCGGCCCTGCGCCGTCCATCCGCTCCTCACCGAGACCCTGCAGCTCCTCGCGAAGAGCGGAGAGTGGCACCCCGAGACCACCTGGCACCTGGAGGAGGCCGAGCCGGACTGCCGCGTCCTTGCGGACGCGGACCAGCTCCGGCAGATCATCTGGAACCTCTGCCTGAACGCCATCCAGTCCATGCCGGACGGCGGCCGGCTCACCCTCGAGGTCCGGCCCGTCCCCAGCCCCGGGCCTGCGGTCCGGGCGGCGGGCGTCCCGGACCCCACGCTGGCCCAGCCTGCGCACGCTGACGCCGCATGGATCGAGGTCGCGGTGCACGATACCGGCCGGGGCATCGCCCCCGGGGAGCTGGACCGCATCTTCGATCCGTTCTATTCCACCCGCCCCGGGGGCACGGGCCTCGGTCTCCCCATCGCGCGGAAGTCGCTGGAGCGCATGGGCGGCCGCATCGCCGTGGAGAGCCGCCCGGGGGCGGGGACCACCTTCCGGGTCTGGCTGCCGCGGGCCACCCCGACGGCCGGGGTCGCGGCACACGTGACGTCGGAGGCCGCCCGGGCATGAGCCGCATCCTCATCGTGGACGACGAGGCCGGGATGCGCGACCTGCTCCGCATCCTGCTGGAGAAGGAGGGTCACGAGGTCCTCACCGCGGCGGACGGCTCCGCCGGCCTGAACCTCGCCCTCACGGCCGACGTGGACCTGGTCATCTCGGACATCCGCATGCCGCGGCTGGACGGGGTGGCGCTGCTCACCGGCCTCCGGGACAAGGGCCTCGCCACGCCCGTGATCATGATCACCGCCTTCGCCGCCTCGGACTCCGCCATCCAGGCCATGAAGCAGGGGGCCTTCGACTACATCACCAAGCCCTTCCGCATGGAAGAGATCAAGACCGTCGTGCGGCGGGCGCTGGAGGAGGCGCAGCAGCGCCGCGGGAAGGAGCCGCTCCCCGCGGCCCCGGACGAGCCGGCGCTCCGTGAGATCCTGGGCCGGAGCCCGGCCATGGTGGGGCTGTACAAGCTGATCAGCCGCGTAGCCCAGGTCGACTCCAGCATCCTGATCACCGGGGAAAGCGGCACGGGCAAGGAGCTGGTGGCCCGCACCATCCACTACAACTCTGCCCGAGCGGGCAAGCCCTTCGTGGCCATCAACTGCGGCGCGCTGCCCGAGGAGCTCTTGGAGAGCGAGCTGTTCGGCCACGTGAAGGGCTCCTTCACCGGCGCGATCGCCAACAAGGCGGGACTCGTCGAGGTCGCGGCCGGCGGGACGGTGTTCCTGGACGAGGTGGCGGAGATGAGCCCGAGCCTGCAGGTCAAGCTCCTCCGCTTCCTGCAGGACCACATGTTCCGCCGGGTGGGCGGGACCGAGGACCTGGCGGTGGACGTGCGGACCATCGCCGCCACCAACAAGCGCCTGGAGGAGCTGATCCGGACGGCGGCCTTCCGCGAGGACCTCTACTACCGGCTGAACGTCATCACCGTGGAGATCCCGCCCCTGCGCGAGCGGCGCGAGGACATTCCCCTGCTCGCCGCGCACTTCCTGGCGCTCTACGCCACGCGCGGCCACCGCGGGGCCATGGAGATCTCCAAGGACGCCATGGAGGTCCTGTGCGCCTACCCCTGGCCCGGCAACGTGCGCGAGCTGGAGAACGTGATGGAGCGCGCCGTGGCCCTGGCTGCCCAGGACGAGGTGCGGGTGGAGAACTTGCCGCCCGCCCTGCTGCAGCCGGTCGCGCCCGCCGGGGCGCGCTGGGAGGTCCCGCCGGGCGGCGTGAACCTGGAGGAGGTGCTCGCCGATCTCGAGCGCTCGCTGATGCAGGATGCGCTGGCCAAGGCCGGCGGCGTGCAGACCCGGGCCGCGCAGCTCCTGGGCCTCAACTTCCGCTCCTTCCGCTACCGGGCCAAGAAGCACCGACTGGACCAGGCCAGCCGCCATCCCGGCCATGGCCACGCCTGAGTCCCGCCTGGCCGCCCTCGCCGCCCTGCTGCTCGCCGCCCTGCTGCTGATCCTGCCCTGGATGCAGGGCGGCCGTTCCCCTGCCGCGCACGCCGCGCTGGTGCTCCTCCCGGCGACGGCGGCGGCGGGGCTGGCCGCCACGGCGGCGCGGCCGCTCCTCCGGCCCTCGCCGCTCCTCGGCCTGGCCGCCGCCCTGGTCGCCGCCGCCGCGATCCAGACCCTCTACCCCGATCGCACCGTCCAGACGCTGCTCCTCCTGGCGGCCTACGCCCTGGCCGCCGTGCTGGCGGCCCACGGCGCGCAGGCGCTGCCCTGGGCCGAATCCCTGCTCCTGGCCGCCCTCCTGAGCTCGGCGCTCCTCGTGGCGGCCGCGGGGGGGTGGGCGCAGCTCCGGGGCGCGGGAGCCGGGCTCTACGCCGGCGTGCTGACCGGGCCGTTCGGCTATCCGAACGCCGCCGCGGGCTTCCTCCTGGCGGGTGCCGGCGCGGGGCTGGCCCTGGCGGCCGTCCGCCAGGGCTGGGCCCGGGCGGCGGCCGGCGGGGGCGCCGGCGTGCTGCTGCTCGGCGTGGGGCTCACGCGCTCGCGCGGCGCGCTGCTGGCGCTGGCCGTGGGGCTCCTGGTCCTCCCCGCGGTGGCCGGGCGGCGGAGGCGACGGACCGCGTTCCGGCTGGCCACGGGGGCCGCCGTCCTGCTGGTGCTGGTCGTCGGGGCCTTCCTCTGGCGCGACCTGCTGCCGGTGCTCGACAGCGGCAGCGCCGGCTCGTCGGTCGGCTGGCGTCTGCACATCCTCGACGGGACCTGGCAGCTGGTCCGCAGGCATCCCTGGACGGGGGTCGGGCCCGGCGCGTTCCCGGTCGCCCTGAAGCAGGTCCAGGCCGTCCCCTACGTGAGCGGGGAGAACCCGCACAACCTGTATCTGGAGCTGGCCGCCGAGTACGGCCTCCCGGCCGGCATGCTGGCGCTGGGGCTGCTGGCGGCCTTCCTGCTGCGCCTGGGCGCCGTCCTCCGGACCGCGCACGCGGGCAAGACGGGACGCCGGCGGCTGGCCCTGCTCATGGCCACGTTGACGGCCATGGCGGTCCACGCCGGCATCGACATGCTCTCGGGCTTCCCCGCGATCCCGCTGGCCGCCGCCACGCTGGGCGGCCTGGCCGCGAGCCGCGCCGGCCTGGTGGCGCGCGGGCGGACGCCGCCCTCCCCGGCCTGGCGCGGCACCCTCCTCCTGGTCCTCCTGGGCCTGGCGGCCGTGAGCCTGGCCCGCTTCGCGGCGGCCAGCTTGGTGGAGGAGGGGCGGGCGCTCCTGGCCGAGGGTCGCGTGGCCGAGGCGGCGGCGCCCCTCCGGCGCGCGCTCCGGGTGAACCCGCTCAGCTTCCCGGCCCACCGCTGGCTGAGCCGCGCCCTGGTGGCCCAGGGGGCGGCGGCGGAAGCCGTCGAACTCGGCGATCGGGCCGTCCGCCTGGCGCCCAGCGACCCGGATAGCCTGGCGCTGGCCGGCGAGAACGCGGCGGCCGCCGGCCGCTGGGACCTGGCCCTGGCCCGCTTCCGGGCCGCGGCGGAGCTGGCGCCCGCCGCGCGGCTCAGCTACTACGCGGGCCTGATGGAAGCCGCGCTCCGGAGCGGCCGGGACGCGGAAGCACGCTGGTGGTACGAGCGGGCCAGCCTGC
>JBHGAX010000529.1:0-1808 GCA_041946635.1 Methylomirabilales bacterium (SeqCode) | reverse complement strand
TGGGGCGCGTCGAAGAAGCCGATGCCGAACAGGAACCACTCGTCCCGCCGGGCCTTGTCGTTCTCCCCCGCGCCGAGCGCGCGGAACATGGTGTTGGCCAGCGTGAGCCGCCGGGCCTTCAGCCGCTCCGGCATGGCCTTCGGCCAGCTCGTCTCCGGCGTGCCGACCGGATCCACCGCGGCGGCCGCCCGCAGGCGCGAGCGCAGCGCCTGGAGCGTCGCGCCCCCGACGACCGTGAACTCCCAGGGCTGCGTGTTGGACGCCGACGGGGTCCAGCGGGCCGCCTCGATCAGGGCCCGGAGCACCGGGGCCGGGACCGGCTCGGGCCGGAACGCGCGGATACTGCGGCGACTCAGGATCGCCTTCTCCAGCTCCATGGTAATCTCCTCCGGTTGGGGTGGCGGGCGGCACTATAGCAGAGGCGGCGGGCGGCGCAAGCCGATCTCGGCACTCGCAGGCCCGGAGCCCTTTCCGGGCAGATATTTCCGTTGACGTCCGGCAGGCCGAACATTAAGGTATCTGCCTATCCGTCTGGCGAGCACCGATGCGGGGAGGGCAGGCATGGCAACACCCGACGTGGCGGCGGGATCGCGCCGCCAGTTCGTGAACTTTGCGTTTTACCGCGTGGATCCCGCCTGGCGCCGGCTGCACCGGATGGAGCGGGACGCGGGCAAGAAGGAGTTCAAGGCGGTCGTCGAGGAGTTCGCATCCCAGGTGCTGGTCCTGCCCTACACCACGGTGGGCATCCGGGCGGACGCGGATCTCATGCTCTGGCGCATCACCTACGATCTGGACGCGTTCCAGCGCATGACGACGCGCCTGCTCCTCACCGGCCTGGGGAGCCACCTGACGCCCGCGTACTCCTATCTGGCCATGACCAAGCGCTCCGTCTACGTGGACAAGCTGGACCCCAGCCACCCGGCCGACCGGACGCGCATCGTGCCCGGGAAGTCCAGGTACCTGTTCGTCTATCCCTTCGTGAAGACCCGCGAGTGGTACCGCGCCACGCAGGCGGCGCGCCAGGGCATGATGGACGAGCACATCGCCGTCGGCAGCCGGTATCGCTCGGTGAAGCTGAACACCACGTACTCCTACGGGCTGGACGACCAGGAGTTCGTGGTGGCCTTCGAGACCGACGAGCCGGGGGACTTCCTGGACCTCGTGATGGAGCTCAGGGGCACCGAGGCCAGCCGCTTCACGCTGCGGGACACCCCCACGTTCACCTGCCTGGCGCGGAGCCTGGACGAGGCGCTGGACAGTCTGGGGTGACGGTGCGCTGCCGCCACACCGTGCCGGACTGGCACCGGCACGTGGCTCCCGACGCCGAGCACGCGGTCATCTACGCGGCATGCCGCTTGCTGCTGCGGGAGGGCGAGCCGGCCGCGGACGCCCGGACCATCGCGTGCGGGTACTGGGGCCGCCAGGAGGCCTGCCCCCTCTACGAGGGGCCTCGGGCGGCCGGTGGGCCGCCGCCCGGCGCGTCGCGCCCCGCCGCCTCGGCGGACACCCCGGTGGCCGAGGCGCCCTGGCCGGTGCGGGGCCCGGGCGAGCGCGACCCGGGCACGCTGGTCTTGGTGGGCCTCAGCGCGGCGAGCGTGCTCGCGCTGGTCGCCGCGCTCGCGGCAGGGGCCGCCGGCGTCTGGCTGCTGCTGGCCGCGGGCCTGTCGCTCGGCACGCACGTGCTCACCGCGCTCCGGATGTGGGCGGGACGCTGAACGGGCGCCCGCGGGCGCGGGCGGAGCGATCCACCACGCAGGGCAGAGGAGACGAGGCATGGGCAGACGCGCCGTCCAGTTCGTGCTCATGGG
>JBHGAX010000528.1:0-1872 GCA_041946635.1 Methylomirabilales bacterium (SeqCode) | reverse complement strand
TGGCGCAGCACGTCCTCAAGGTCGCCTGACCCCTGGCGGCTTTCCACCCCCACTCGCGGAAGCTGTCGAGCGTGGCTACCGCGGCGACGAGTTGCGGCGCCATGTCCGCAGATAATCTCTTGACAGGCCCGCATAACTGGATTAAAAGGTCCTCAATTCTGCAATGAGGTGTGTGCCATGCCCCTGCTGAACAGCAGCGCCTCGGCCATGGCGATCCGCGCGGCCCTCTTCCTGGCCCTCCAGCCTCCCGGCACGCTGTCTCCAGTCCGCACGGTCTCTGCGCAGACCGGTCTCCCCGAACCCTATCTGGCCAAGATTGTGCGGCAGCTCGCCGCGGCCGGCCTGATCCACGCCCATCGCGGCCCGGGCGGAGGCGTCGCCCTGCGTCTTTCTCCGAGCGAGATCAGCCTGGGGGCCCTCCTGCGGGCGATCGAGGGACCCGACGGCGAGACCGAGTGCGCCCTGGGTCTGCAGGCCTGTTCCGACGACCACCCCTGCCCCATTCATCACCGCTGGGCGCCGCTGCGCGCCGAGATGAAGCGTCTGCTGCAAGAGACGACGCTTGCCACACTCCTCGAGGGCGTCACGCCCCAACAGGAGTTTCGCGACCAGGCCTGGACGCGCGTCCGGACTGCGCCCTCGCGACGGACCAGCCCGAGGAGCGACAGGGGCGGCCGGGCCTCGCGCGCCCCAGGGAGATCGCGAACCAGCGACGGGAAGAGCAAGCCATGAGCCGGCGGGCTCCCTGATCGCCGGAGAGGGGATCGAGCCGACCCGACCACCGGAGAACGGTGAACGGACGCAACAGAGGGAGGGAGGCTGATATGGATCGGCCCGGCAGCAGGACGCGCCCGAGATCGGCAATTGTGATCGTTGGGAGCCTGATCCTGTTCCTCGCCGTAT
Source organism: Methylomirabilales bacterium (SeqCode) (assembly GCA_041946635.1). GTDB lineage: Bacteria > Methylomirabilota > Methylomirabilia > Methylomirabilales > 2-02-FULL-66-22 > 2-02-FULL-66-22. The sequence continues at coordinate 969 of JBHGAX010000528.1, read as the reverse complement.
CGCCCGCCCACGGCCAAGAGTCCGCAGACTACTTCAAGCAGAACTGCGCCGCCTGCCACACCATCGGCGGGGGCCGCCTCGTCGGCCCGGACCTCAAGGACAGTACCCAGCGCAAGGACCGCGCCTGGCTGATCAAGTTCCTCCAAGACCCCAAGGCCATGATCGAGAGCGGCGATCCCTATGCGCGGCAACTCCGGGAAGAGGCGCGTGGGGTGATCATGCCCACCGCCCCGGGGATGACGCCGCAGCGGGCCGGCGAGCTGCTCGACTACATCGAGGCGACCTCGCGACACGCAGCTCGGAACGCCGGCCCCACCGCAGCCGACCGCCCCTCCACGCCCCAGGATGTGGCCCTCGGCCGCGACCTCTTTCACGGTCAGCGGCCGCTCGCGAACGGAGGTCCCGCCTGTGTTGGCTGCCATGCCTTGGGGACGGTCGGTGGACTGGGAGGTGGGACACTCGCTCCCGATCTCACCCGCGTCTACGAGAGGCTGGGCGGCCGCACCGCCCTCGCGGCCTGGCTGGCCGCGCCGCCCACGCCCACGATGCAGGCCGCCTTCCGGGAGCACCCCTTGCAGCCGGAGGAGGTGCAGTCCCTGCTGGCCGTGATCGAAGATGCGGCGCAGGTTGATCCCGCCGCCCCTGCCCCATCGCTCGGGTTTCTGGCCCTTGGCTTCCTGGGGATGGCCGTGGCACTCGGCGCCCTGCAGGCGGGCTGGCGAAGGCGGCTGACTGCCGTGCGGCGGCCGCTCGCGCAGGCGTCGAAGCGAGGTGACGCATGAGGCCGAAGGACGCCCGCGCCTGGATCAAGGACGAGGCCACGCCGCAGCTTCGGGCGTGGGAGCAGTTCTACCGGAACCGCTGGCAGCACGACAGGATCGTCCGGAGCACCCACGGCGTCAACTGCACGGGCGGCTGCACCTGGCAGATCTACGTCAAGGACGGCATCGTCACCTGGGAGATGCAGGG
>JBHGAX010000527.1:0-3050 GCA_041946635.1 Methylomirabilales bacterium (SeqCode) | reverse complement strand
CGAATCGGGCTCGCCCGCCGGGCCAAAGCAACGCCGGGTGGTCGTCGCCCGATTTCCGTACTCGATCGTCTACCGGGAAGATGCCGAATCTATTGTCATCGTCGCGGTCGCACATCAGCGCCGCCGACCGGGCTACTGGCGGGGGCGCAAGTAGCACGCTAACTTAAGGCATAACTACGGAATGCACCCGTGCTCGGCCTTCATCCGCGGAACTCGTGACCTGATTCGCTGGCTAGCCGAGCGCCGTCCACCTTCGCCCGAACTACCGGCTCCAGCAGACGCCCACGAGCGGGTGCCGCTGACCCCACGGGACGCAATCCGCTTCCTCACGATCCTGGCTCGGGCACGTCCAAGATGACGCCTTGGCGCTGCAGGGCGTCCTGGAGCGCGGGGATATCGAGGCGGCGGGGGGCGAGGCCGGCGCGGGCGGCCAGGGCGGCGGCGGTGCCGGCGGCCTGGCCCGTGGCCATGCACACGGACTGGCCGCGCGCCGAGCTGATGGCCTCGTGCGTCGCCGAGATGCAGCGGCCGGCGACGAGCAGGTGCTCGGGGCGCTGGGGGAGCAGGCAGCGGTAGGGGATGGCGTAGGAGCGGGGCAGGACCACCAGCGTCTCGGCCTTCCCGTGGACCGGGCGGTTCATGACGCGCGTGTCCTTGGCCACGTCGTGGATGTCCAGGGGGTAGGCGCCGCGGGCCACGGCATCCGGGAAGTCCCGGCCCGCCAGCACGTCGTCCGCGGTGAGCGCGTAGTCGCCGACGATCCGCCGGCTCTCGCGCACGCCGACCTGGTACGGCGTGCCGAGCAGCCGCGCCTCCTCGAAGCCCGGGATCGTGCCCTTCAGGAACCGGAAGACCTCCATCACCTGGTGCTCGGCCTCCAGCTCCGCCCGCGTGAGCTCGTCCGGGTCCGTCGGATCGATGCCGTGCACGCGGGTGGCGTTGAGGGAGACCTCGGCGGGCCCGCTCCGGGAGGGCGGCGTGTAGATGCTGATGACGTTCTTGGGCAGGGTGAGCTTTCCCTCCCGCTGCGCCCGCCGGACGGCCTGCTGCAGCAGGATGGTCGTCCCCGGCGTCTCCTCCAGGTACTCGACCCCGTAGCGCCGTCCCTCGGGCGGCGTCCACCCCTCCGGCACGACGAACTCCTCGGGGTGCTGGCGCAGGTACGCGTAGACCCGGTCGAGATGGACGTTGCCCACGCGGAAGATCCGGCTCACCGGCTGCAGGCGGCGGTCCTCGCGCCGGCCCAGTTCGAAGGGCGCGCCGGCGCGGGCCGCGACATCGGCATCGCCTGTGGTGTCCACCGTCACCTTCGCCGGGATGAGCTGCCGTCCCCCCTTGGTCTCCACCACCACGCCCTGCAGGACGTCGCCGTTCATCATCACGTCGGCCAGGAAGGCGTGGAGCAGGAGCTGCACCGACGCCTCGGCCAGCATGCCGAGCAGCGCATGCCGGAGCATCTCGGGATCCGCCTGGGTCACCGAGCCCCGGAGCGGGTCGGCGATGTGCGGCGTGGCGGCCTGGAGCGGCCGGAGCCGCTCGAACAGCTCCTCGGCGATCCCCCGGACGGCGGGGCGCCCCTGCCCGTCCAGGAAGCCCAGGTAGGTCATCCCGGCGCTGGTCATGCCGCCGATCTGCCCGTACTGCTCGACGAGCAGCGTCCGCGCTCCGACGCGTCCTGCCGCAATGGCGGCAACCCGTCAGGCGGCCTCGAGCCGGGCCGTGAGCCAGCGGGCGGTGCGCAGGAGGCGGGCGTCGCCGAGGCGAGGGCCCACCAGCTGGACCCCCATGGGCAGGCCGCTGCCGGCCTGCAGGAGGGGCAGGCTGACCGCGGGCATGCCGCAGAGCGTCCAGAGCGTGCAGAAGACCGGGTCGCCCGTGGACTCGAGCCCCTTGGGCGCCGGGCCGGGGGCCGCGGGCGTGAGGATGGCGTCGTAGCGCTGCTCGAACAGCTCGACGAAGCTCGCGTGCAGGGGCTCGATGCGGGCCAGGGCCCGCTGGTAGTCGAGGGCGGGCACGGCCCGGCCCCGGGCGAGCTGGGCGCGCAGGGACTCCGACAGCCGGTCCCGCCCCTTCTCCCACTCCCGCTCGAGGTTGAGCGCCATCTCGGCCTCCATGATGGTCCGGTGCCAGTCCCACGCCTCGCGCGCGGAGGGGAACAGCTCCAGCTCCTCCACCCGGTCGCCCAGCTCGGTCACCAGCTCGTGGAAGGCCTCCCGGGTCTCCGGCTCGGCCCGATCCCAGTGCGGGGTCTTGACGAAGGCGAACAGGGGGGGAAGGGGCGGCTCCTCCGCCGCCACCCGGCAGAGCGGGATGCGGGCGCGCGGCCGGGTATCGGAATCCGCCTCGTCGTACCCCGCGAGCTGCTCGGCGACGAGCGCCAGGTCCTCGACGGAGCGGGCGAAGACGCCGGGCTGATCCAGCGTCCGGGAGGTGCGCAGGATGCCGTGCCGGGAGATGAGCCCGTGGGTCGGCTTGAAGCCGTAGACGCCGCAGAAGGCGGCGGGGCGGATCACCGAGCCGTTGGTCTGGGTGCCGAGCGCGAGGGGCACCATGCCGGCGGCCACGGCCGCCGCAGAGCCGCTGGAGGAGCCCCCCGGCGTGTGCTCGACGTTGTGCGGGTTCCGCGTCTTCCCCGGGGCGTACGTTGCGAACTCGGTCGTCACCGTCTTGCCCATGATGACCGCGCCGGCGGCGCGGAGGCGCGCCACGACGGTCGCATCCCGCGAGGGCGTGCGGCCCGCGTAGAGCACGGACCCGTGCTCGGTGGGCATGTCCGCGGTGTCGATGATGTCCTTCACGCCCACCGGGAGCCCGTGGAGCGGCCCGGTGGGCCGTCCGCCCAGCCGCCACTCGTCGGCGGCCCGCGCCTGCGCCAGGACGTGCTCGGGGTCCAGGTAGGTCCACGCCTGGACATCCCCGTCGGTCGCGCGGATGCGCGCGAGGCACGCCTGCGCCAGCTGCTCGGCGCCGATCGCGCCCTCCCGGATCAGCCGCGCCGCCTCGCAGGCCGTCAGTGCGTGGAGATTGGCCAAGTCCATGGGGCACTCCTC
>JBHGAX010000526.1:0-1915 GCA_041946635.1 Methylomirabilales bacterium (SeqCode) | reverse complement strand
CGCCACGTCGCTCCCCGCCACCCCCATGGCCACCCCGACCGTCGAGGCCGCCAGGGCCGGGGCGTCGTTCACCCCATCGCCCACCATGGCCAGGCTGCCGAACTCGCGGCGGAGGGCCCGGACCGCCTCCAGCTTCTGATCCGGCAGCACCTCCGCGCGCACGGTATCCGCCCCAACCTGCAGGGCGATGCTCTCCGCCGTCGCGCGATTGTCGCCGGTCAGCAGGGCCACGTGCTGGACGCCCGCCTTCCGGAGATCGGCAACGGCTTGCCGGCTTTCGGGCCGGAGCTGGTCGGCCAGGGCCAGGAGGCCCAGCAGGGCCTGCCGCGTCCCGACGAGCATGACCGTCTTGCCCTGGGCCTCCATGTCCGAGACGAGGGCGGTCGCCGGCGAGCCGGCGCCGAGTTCCGTGAAGAGCCGGGGGCTCCCGATGAGGATGCGGCGCTGGCCGACCTTGGCCTCGCCACCCTTGCCCGGGATGGCGGTGAAGCCGGTGGCCGGGACGCGGGCGAGGCCTCGGCGCTCCGCCGCCCGCACCACGGCGCGGGCCAGCGGGTGCTCCGACTCTCGCTCCACCGCTGCTGCCAGCGCCAGGAGGTCCTCCGGCGATCCGCCGTCCAGCGGGACGACGTCGGTCACCTCTGGGGCTCCCCGCGTGAGCGTGCCCGTCTTGTCCAGCGCGATCGCCTGGAGCGCACCGAGTTCCTCCAGGTATGCGCCCCCCTTGATGAGGATGCCGCGCCGCGCGGCATTCGAGATGGCGGACACGATCGTGACCGGCGTGGAGACGACGAGCGCGCACGGGCACGAGACGATCAGCAGGGCGAGCCCCCGGTAGATCCACTCCGTCCACGGCCGCCCGAGGAGCAGCGGCGGCGCGATCATCAATCCGACTGCCAGGGCGAACACCGCCGGCGTGTAGATCCGCGCGAAGCGGTCCACGAACTGCTGCGAGGGCGCGCGCTGGGCCTGCGCCTCCTCGACCAGGTGGATGATCCTGGCCAGGGTCGTGTCCTCGACCCGGCGGGTCACCTCCACCTCCAGCGCGCCGTGGCCGTTCAGCGTGCCCGCGTACACCGGATCGCCCGGCCCCTTGTCCACCGGGAGGGATTCCCCCGTGATGGGCGCCTGGTTCACGGCGGAGGCTCCGGCCCGCAGCCTGCCGTCCATGGGAATCTTCTCCCCGGGGCGGATGAGGAGGAGATCGCCCACCTCCACCTGCTCCACGGGGACCACCTGCTCCCCGCCGTTGCGCCGGACCCGCGCCTCCTTGGGCGCGAGGTCCATGAGAGCCCGGATGGAGCGGCGCGCGCGGTCCAGCGTGTATCCCTCCAGCCAGTTGGAGACGCTGTAGAGGAACGCGACGCTCGCGCCCTCCTCCCACTGGCCGAGAAGGGCGGCGCCGGTCACGGCCCCGGTCATCATCCCGTTCATGTCGAAGCGCAGCCGGGCCAGCGCCCGCATGCCCTGGCGGATGGTGGCGTAGCCGCCCATCAGCATGGCGGCGGCGAACAGGGGCGTGGTGACGCCGGAACCCACCACCAGCCACTCGCCGGCCCATCCCGCCAGGATCAGCAGCCCGGAGAGGGCCATGCGGACCTGGGGCAGGCGCTGCGCCCAGGCGGCCCGGGGCGCCGGCGGTGCCCCCTCGAGCGTGGCCACGGCGCCATCGTGCCGCGCCGCCTCGCGGATCACGGCCTTCGGGTCGAAGCCGCCTTCCACCCTGAGCGTCGCCGCGCCGAAGTTCAGGACGGCCCGGGTGACCCCCGGGAGCGCCGCCACCGCTCGCTCGAGCCTGGCGGCGCAGTCCGTTCAGGTCAGGCCGGTCAGCCGAAACACGCGTACCGAGGAATCGAGGGAAGTTGCCGCCACGCCCATGCAGAATTCCTCTCGGCCGATGTCCGTCTCACCACGA
>JBHGAX010000525.1:0-1929 GCA_041946635.1 Methylomirabilales bacterium (SeqCode) | reverse complement strand
CGTGGCGTGAGGAAACTACGAGGTCGTGCGGGGATATGCACCATCGGGCCTTCTTGCTTCGCCGGCCGTCTCGCATTGATCCCTCGGGCGGGAGCGGTGTAGCGTGGCGCGCGGTGCCGCGGCGCGGGCCTGCCGGGGCGGGTTCGACGGGCGGCATCGGAAAGGAGGCGCGATGGCCGCGTCTCGCCCTTCGCCGCGGCGGCGATGTCCGCTGCTCCCCACCGTCGCTGTCCTCGCCCTGACCCTCGTCTCACCGCTCGCTGCAGAGGACCTGCCGCCCTCGGCTGAGGCGCGTGCGGCGGCCGCGCCGCCGTCGCGACTCGACGCGGGCCAGGCCGCGCTCCGCGCGGGCATCCGCCTGCTCGGCGAGAGCCGGCACGCCGCCGCCGAGGCGGCCTTCCGGGAGGCCGTGCGCCTGCGGCCGGGCGCCGAGGCCTGGCGTGCGATCGCCAACGCCTACCTGGCGGAAGGTCAGCTGGCGCACGCCATCGTCGCGCTGCGCGGGATGGAGGCGGCGTCGCCCGACCCGCTGATCGTCCGCATCCGGGAGGCGCTCGCGCTGGCGCTGGAAGGGCGGTCGGCGGACGCCGTCCCGGCCCTCGTCTCGATCGCGCCCCTCAGCCCGAACGCGGGCTTGCAGGCACTCCTCGGCGCCCAGCTCGAGGCGCTGGGCAAGACGCGGGACGCGATCGAGGCCTATCGGGAGGCCGTGCGTCTCAGCCCCGAGGAGCCGCGCCACTGGCTGCGCCTCGCGGCGGCGTACGAGCGCGTGGGGCAGTGCGCCCATGCCGTGCAGGCGTACGAGCAGGCGGGCAGGCTGCGGCCGGATCCCCGCGCCTGGGTCGGCCTCGGGCGCCTCCTGCACCACGAGCGGGAGTACAAGGCGGCCGTCCAGGCGTTCCGGCAGGCCGTGGCGTTGCGCCCGACCGACCTGGACGCCCTGGCCGGCCTCATCCTGGCCTACGGCGGGGCCCGGGAATGGGCGGCTTCGCTGGACACGTACCACCTCATGAAGCGGCTGGACCGCCAGGGGGCCGAGGAGGCCTTCGCGGCGGTGTTCGGGCAGAAGAAGTGAGTGCCTCGGAGCACCGGAGCACCGGCGCATCGGGGAAGGAGCCCGGCCCGGGCCTGCTCGCCGCCGGACTGCTGGTCCTGTGCCTGGCGCTCCCCGCCGCGAGCGCGGCGGCAACGCAGGCGGGTACGCCGGGGCGCCGGACGGGGACGGACGCTGCGACCGCGGCGGCATGGCGGGAGGAGGCGCGGCTCGGCATCCTGGAGGGGCGCGCGGCGGACGCGGTCGTCGCGCTCCGCCGTGCGCTGCAGGCGGCACCCGAGGCGCAGGCCTGGTACCTGCTGGGGTGCCAGCTCGATCGCCTGGGCCGGCCGAGCGAGGCCCGCGACGCCTACCAGGAGGCGACGCGCCTCCAGCCCGACGAGCCGCGGTACTGGCGGGCGCTGGGGGAGGCCCACGAGGGCCTGAGGCAGTTCGCGGGGGCCATCCTCGCCTTCCAGCAGGCGGCCGGGCTGCGGCCGTCCGCGGAGGCCTGGACGGCCCTCGGCCGGGTCCACCTGGCGGCCGGCCTCTTCTGGAACGCGGTCCAGGACTACACGCAGGCGCTGGCCCTCGCGCCGGACGACCTGGATGCACTCGCCGGGAGGGTGCTGGCCTCCGCGGGCACCCGGAATTCCGGCGCGGCGGCCGCGGCGCTCAGCCGCCTGAAGGCCGTGGATCCCGTCGCCGCGGACGAGGCGTACGAGCTGGCGTTCGGGCGACCGCGGAAGCATTGAGGGGGAGCGGCCTGGCGCGCACCGGTCGGGCTAGCGTTGCTTCAAGCGCGGAACTTGATGTGAATGAGTCAGTTCGGGTCGTGCTCTTTTGCGTCCTTGGCGTGCTTTGCGAGAGGCTGTTCTGTGGTGCGTGGGGAGAAC
>JBHGAX010000524.1:0-1965 GCA_041946635.1 Methylomirabilales bacterium (SeqCode) | reverse complement strand
CAGCCGCTTCGAGCTGCGGAAGGCCATCGACGGCGGCCGCTTCTGGCATCCCCGGGGCCTGGAGACCGCGCGCACGCTGGAGGCGGTGTCGCGGAGCGCCGGCGTGCCCATGGCCAGGCTGGCGCTGGCGTGGCCGCTCCGCCGCAAGGCGGTCTCGGCCGTCGTGGTGGGCGTGAAGAGCGCGGAGCAGCTCAAGGCGAATCTCGAGGCGGGGGACTGGGACGTGCCCGAGGACGTCTGGCGCACGCTGGAGGAACGCACGCGGCCGGCCGACGAGTACCTCGCCTGGTTCAACCGGATGAACTACGACAAGTTCTTCGCCGCCGCCGAGTATCACGACGAGCGCGCGGACCTGCCGTGACGGGCTGCTGAAGACGGCCATCCGCGGCGTTGCCGCGCCTCGGTGCTCGAGTGCGGCGTAGCGCTGCTACGCCGCACTCGACCTCCAGCGCCGCCTTGCACCTGGGCCGTGCTGAGCAGCCCGAGCAGGAACGAAGCGCACATCCTGGCCCGCCGCCCCGAGAAATTGCGGGGCGCATCTTTGCTTACCGCTCTATACTTTGACTCCACTTCTCGGGTCCTCATGCTGAGGAGGGGAGGTCATGACTGATCGACCCATCATCCTGGTCACGGGCGCCACGGGGGCCCAGGGCGGCAGCGTCGCCCGCCACCTCCTGGGGCGCGGAACGTTCGCGGTGCGCGGGCTCACGCGCACGCCGGATTCCGACAGGGCCAAGGCGCTGCGCACCGCCGGCGCCGAGGTCGTGCAGGGCGACCTCGAGGACATCATGGCCCTGCGCGCCGCCATGGACGGCTGCTACGGCGTCTTCGGCGTGACGAACTACTGGGAGCACTTCGACGGCGAGTACCGGCAGGGCAGGAACCTGGTGGACGCGGTCGCGGCATCCAAGATCGAGCACTTCGTCTTCAGCACGCTGCCGTTCGCCAAGAAAATCTCGAAGGGCGTGCTGGAGGTGCCGCACCTCGACGTGAAGGGTCGCCTGGAGGAGTACGCGCGCGCCAAGCCGGTCGCCGCGACCTTCATTCACGTCGGCTTCTACTACGAGAATTTCCTGTCCTACTTCCCCCCGCGCCGCCGGAACAGCGGGGACTACGCCTTCGGCTTCCCCCAGGGGGAGACGCCGCTCGCGGCCGTGTCCGTGCAGGACGTGGGCGGCGTGGTGGCGGCCCTCCTGGAGCGGCGCGAAGCCTGGCTGGGAAAGACGCTGGCGGTGGTGGGCGACGACCAGCCGCCCGGCCGGTACGCGGAGGTCATGGCCCGCATCCTCGGGCGACCCATCGTCTACAGCCACATCCCGCGCGAGATCTTTGCCGGCTTCGAGCTCCCCGGGGCGCCCGACCTCGCCAACATGTTCGAGTTCAATCGCATCTTCATCCCCAGCCGGCAGGGCGACCTGGAGCTGAGCCGGGAGCTGTATCCCGAGCTCCGGAGCTTCGAGACCTGGCTCCGGGCAAACGCGGAGCGTTTCCGGCCGCTGCTGGCGGCGTAGGCGCGCTTCTCGACTCCGCCCCGCTCCGCTGCCCGAACGGCTCGCCGGGGTGAGCCGCGCGCCCCGAGCGTCGCGCAGCGGAGTCGAGGGCCCGCGCACCGCCCTTCGACCCGGCCTCCTCCACGCATCTGCCTGCTCTCCACCCCCGCCCAGGCCCGCCGAATACCGCTTGTCCGCCACCCGCGCCGCGGTTAGTATCCCCGGGTCCTCTCGCCTGATGGAGACCCCGGATGCCTCTTGCCTGGTTCGCCGCGCAAGGCCCGGTGGCCCAGGCCGTCCTGGCCACCTGCCTGACCTGGCTCCTCACCGCGGCCGGCGCGGCGGTGGTCTTCGTCTTCGGGACCGTGAACCGGAAGGTGCTGGATGGCATGCTGGGCTTCGCCGCGGGGGTCATGATCGCGGCCAGCTTCTGGTCGCTGCTCGCGCCGGCCCTGCGCATGGCCGAGGACGGGCC
>JBHGAX010000523.1:0-1976 GCA_041946635.1 Methylomirabilales bacterium (SeqCode) | reverse complement strand
GCCTGCGCCCTGTCCAGGTTGTACTGGCACAGGGGACAGCTCACGGCCAGGACCTGGGCGCCGCGCCTCGCCGCCGCGTCCAGGATCTTCGCCGAGCACTCCTGCGCGGTCTCCGGTGCGCTCACGACCAGGTAGGAGCCGCAGCACTCGGTGGCGTGCGGGAAGTCGACCACCTCACAGCCCAGGCTGCGGAGCAGGTTCTCCAGCAGGCTCGGGCGCTCCGGGTCGTCGAACTGCATCTCCTCGGGCGGCCGGAGGAGCAGGCAGCCGTAGTAGGCGGCGACCTTGAGGCCCTTCAACGCGACGCGCACGCGCTGGGCCAGCGCCGCGAAGCCGACCTCGTCCCGCAGCACCTCCAGCAGGTGCACCGGCCGGACCTCGCCCCGGTAGTCGGCCTCGATGAAGCTGGCCACCTTCTCGCGCCGCTCGGGGTCCGCGGCGAGCGCGTGGTTGGTCCGCTTCAGGGTGTGGTAGCAGAAGCTGCAGAGGGTGAGCAGGCGGTCCGCCGGCCGCGCCGAGGCCAGGATGCGGGCGGGCGCCACCAGCCCCATGGCGCTGTCCCCCGCCGTGGAGAAGGCCGCGCCGCAGCAGGTCCATTCGGGCAGCTCCTCGAAGCAGACGTCGAGGGCGGCCGAGGCGTCGCGGGCCGAGACGTCGAAGCTCCGGGCCTTGGCGTGCAGAGTGCAGCCTGGGAAGTACGGAATCTTCACGGGGGCTCCCCTCGTCCCTCTAGTAGCCTACGAGCTTGCGGAAGCCGGCGATCAGCGCCTGCTGGGGCACGTCCGCCAGCACCTCGGTCGGCAGCGAGGGGATCTGGACGTGGGCGACGCCCTGCCGCGTGAGCACCGTGCGCAGGGCGTCCATGAGGCGGGCCGGGTCCACGGACTTGGGACAGCGAGCCGTGCACGTGTTGCACGCGGCGCACAGCCAGATGGTGCGCGAGGCGAGGACGCGCTCGTGCTCGCCGAGCTGGATCAGCCGGACGATCTGGTTGGGCATGAGGTCCATGCCCGAAGCCGCCGGACAGCCGGCGGAGCACTTCCCGCACTGGTAGCAGGCGCGCACGTCCTGACCGCTGATCTCCTTGATCCGGGCGATCAGCTCGGCGTCGCTCTTGCGTGGCGTGAGCAGCATGTCCCCTCCGCGTGGGCTCGTTCCTTGTGTTGAATTTCACAACAGCCCTGCCGAGAAGGCGAGAACTTTTTCGCGACGGCTCCTGCTTGGTGTGAATGAGAGGACATCCGGGGGAGGGCCGATGCGGGGTGGCGGCCCGCGGTCACCTGCCGCGCGGGCTGGCCTGCCAGCAGGCGATGCGCTCCGGCAGCAGGCGGATGACCGGGCCGTCGCCGAAGCCGGCCATGCTGCGGTACTGGGGGTACTTCTCGCGCAGGAGCGCCACCGCCCCGTCCCGCTCGGGTCCGGCCTCCAGGATCTCCGCGGGCCCGGTGGCGAGCACGTAGCGAAGGGCCGTCCAGTCTTCCGTGTAGTGGTCCACCAGCAGCGCCGCCCACGGGTTCTCCCGGAGATTCTGCAGCCGGCGCAGGCGTCGCGGATCGGCGCGCTTCGGCTTGGCGTCGATGGCGGTGTAGAGGCGGGTCCCGTCGTAGACGAAGCAGACGGGAACGACGTGGGGGCGCCCGGCGGCGGAGGCGGTGGCCAGCCGCGCCACACGGGCCTGCTGGAGAAAGCTGCGGTCGTCTGCCGAGAGGCCAGGCATGGCTAGGGGCGGAAGGCACGCCCTCCGCCCCGATTGTCGGCCAGGAGACGGCCCGCGTCAAACGGCCAGGCGCGGGCACCTACCGGGCCGCGGCGCGCCCGTTCCCCAACCGGCTCTGCAGCAGCTGGACCACGAAGACCACGGCCGCGGCCGCGATCGGAACGAGCCCGGCCAGCGCGACGTAGCGCGCCACCGGGCTGCCTTCCGTGGCGGCACCGATGACCACGCCGAGCACGATGGTGAAGAAGCCAACGGCCAG
>JBHGAX010000522.1:0-1986 GCA_041946635.1 Methylomirabilales bacterium (SeqCode) | reverse complement strand
CTGGCCATACGTCAGCGGGGCCTGGCGCTACGCCCGCGGTCTGGCCCTCGCGGCAACCGGCCGGCCGGCCGAGGCGGAGCGCGAGCTTGCCGCCCTGCGCGCCATCGCGGGTTCCGTGCCCGCGGAGCGCACGCTGGCGGCCCACTTCAAGACCAGGGCGATGCTGCACCTTGCGGCCGACGTGCTCTCGGGCGAGCTCGCGGCCCGCGCTGGCCGGACCGACGTCGCGGTACGCCACCTCCGGGCCGCGGTGGCCGAACAGGACCGGCACTGGTTCACCGAGCCGCCGCCCTGGTACTTCCCCATCCGGCAGGCGCTCGGCGCTGCGCTGCTGAGCGGCGGGCGGCCGGTCGAGGCCGAGGCGGTCTATCGCGAGGACCTCCAGCGGAACCCCGAGAACGGCTGGTCGCTCTTCGGCCTTGCGCAAAGCCTGCGCGCCCAGGGCAAGACGGCCGAAGCTGCCGAGGTCGAGGCCCGGTTCCGAAAGGCGTGGGCCCGGGCGGACGTCGCCCTCACCGCCTCGCGGTTCTGACGGTGCCAGACATCGGGCGTGTCCGGACAGAGCGCCCGCCCGCGCCATGGTCGCGCGGGCGGGCGCTCTTCGATTCAAGGGACTCCCGCCAGCACGCGCGCCACCACCTGTCCCCCAGGATCCCGGCCTGCCCCGCAATGTCCGGCAACCTTCGCCTTCGCGCCGCTGCCGGTTGACGCCCTCCGCTGCTCCGACTAGGGTTCCGGCGCTGCCGCGTGCCCGGCCGGCCCGCGGTGCAGAGGAGGGCAGTGTGTTCGTCGATCTCCAGCCGGTGCTCCTGCTGCTGCCCATTGCCTGCCTGGGCTCCTTCGTGTACGGGGTCACGGGGTTCGGCTCCGCCCTCGTCACCATCCCGCTGGCGTCGCTCCTCTTTCCGCTGCCCTTCGTCCTCGCGGTGTTCGGCCTGGTGGACATCGTCAATGCCGTGCGGGCCGGCTTTGCCGAGCCGCGCGCCATCGTCCGGGAGGAGGCCTCGCGCCTCCTCCCCTCGTGCCTCGTGGGCGTCGGCGCCGGCACGGCGCTCCTCACCGGCCTCCATACGGAGATCCTGCTCCTCGCGCTTGGCGTCTTCGTCGTGGGATTCGCGCTGTACAGCCTCGTGGCGCCGGAGGGGTCGCTGCACGTCAGCCGGCGCTGGGCGTACCTGGCGGGGTTCTCTGGCGGCGTGACCTCGGCGGTCTTCGGGGCGGGCGGGCCGCCCTACGTCATCTACCTGAGCCTGCGCCCCTACGGCAAGCGGGAGCTGCGCGCCACGATGGCGGCAACGAGCGTGGTGAGCGTCGCCGGGCGCGTCGTCGCATTTGCGGGCGCCGGGTTACTCTCCTCCCCCGCCGTCTGGCGTACCGCGCTGCCCCTGGTGCCCGCCATCCTGGGCGCGCTGTGGTTTGCGGACCGCACCCATGCCCGGCTGCCGAGGCACCTCGTGCTTCGCGCCATTCGCGTGCTGCTCATCGTCGCCGGGATGCTCTTGATCCGTCGCGCCCTCGTCGCCATGTAGGCGGCACACCTTGCTCGCGATACGGCCGCGGCCGTACGGGGAAACGCAGGCTGGGGGGCCGAGGGTGGTCGATCGGATGCAAGCCGGAGTCCGGCTAGCCGCCGGCGGGTGCGACGGAGACGCCGCGCGCGCCCGTCTTCTCGATGGCGCGGGCGACGAGCCCCGACGTCTTCGCCTCCTCGACGACGCGCCGGAGGTAGGCGAGGCCCGCGTCGCGCCCCCTGGGAACGGCGATGGACTGCGGAACGCCCATGAAGCGCCCGTCCAGGATGCGCGAGCCGGGGAGCTTCTCCAGCAGGTCGAGCAGCGCCTGCTTCAGGCCGGCCAGCACGTCTACCCTGCCGGACACGAGGAGGTCGAACGCCGCCTGGGCGCCCTGGGTCGAGACCAGCCGGGCCTGCCGGAGGTTCCGGCTCAGGAACAGCTCGTAGTTGGCGCGGGCCGGCGCGGCAACCCG
>JBHGAX010000521.1:0-1989 GCA_041946635.1 Methylomirabilales bacterium (SeqCode) | reverse complement strand
GGGGCTCAGCGATCCCGGGAGCGGACGAACTCCGCCAGCCGCGAGAGGACCCGGCGGGCCGGGGAGTCGGGCAGGCGCGAAAGCTGCTCGCAGGCGCGCCGGAGGTATTCGTCCACCAGCCGCATGGTGGCCGGCACCGCCGCGTATCGCTCCACCAGCTCCCGGAGCGCCGTCAGGCTGCCGTTCCCCATGGCGGCCTGGCCGGCGAGCGCCTCCAGGCGGCCGCGGTCGTCCGGCGAGGCCATCCGCATGAGGTGGATGATCGGATAGGTGATCTTGCCCTCGCGGAAGTCGCTCCCCACCGGCTTCCCCAGCCGCTCCTCGTGCGCCACGTAGTCGAGCGCGTCGTCCACGAGCTGGAAGCCGATGCCGAGGTTGAGCCCGTAGCCCGCCATCGCCTCGACCTGCACGGCGGTCGCTCCCGCCGCCAGGGCCCCCGCGCGGCAGGCGGCCGACATGAGCGCGGCCGTCTTGCCCGTGATGATGCGCAGGTAGTCCGCCTCCTGCAGCTTCACGTCGTGCAGCACCTGCAGCTGCAGGACCTCGGCCTCCGTCATGGCGACCGTCGCTTCGGAGAAGGCCCGCATCACCCGGAGGTCCGAGTCCTCCAGCACCGTCTGCACGGCGCGCGCGTACAGGAAGTCCCCGACCAGGACCGAGACCTGCGATCCCCAGCGCGCCATGGCGGACGGCATCCCCCGGCGCGTCGCCGCCTGATCCACGATGTCATCGTGGATCAGGCTGGCCGCATGCATCATCTCGGCGGCCGCCGCCAGCCGCACGCAGCGGCGCCCGGGGTGGCCGCCGCAGGCGGTCGCGCTCAGGAGGACCAGGGCCGGGCGGACGCGCTTGCCCCCGGAGGCCAGGCCGTAGGTCGCCACGCTGGCCAGGAGCCCCGTGCCGTCCCCGGCGGCGGCTCGCAGGTGGACTTCCACCGCCTGCAGCTCGTCGGCCACGAGCGAGAAGAGGCCGTTCGTTCCGGCGAGCTCGCCTGTCGGCTGCGGCGCCGCATCCATGACCGGGCCGTGCACGAGCGGGCTTCGTGCGTCCATGTCAGGCATCCTCGGGGAAGTGCGGCGAGAGCGTTGACGCGAGCCTATGACGGCGCATGCGCACCGCGTGACCACAGGAGTGCGTAGCCACCGCGGGCGCGTTGTTGCGAGAAGCTCGGCACCCCGGCAAGTCGAGCGGCGAGCGCGCGGCGGGTGATGACGGCTACCGGGCGCCCGGAGCGTGCCATCGCAGCCAGGGCCTCCAGGGCTGCGGGATCGTCGGCACCCAGGCGGAGGACCGGACGGTCTGCATAAAATACTATGGTAGGCGCGTTCAGTCCATATACGACTACGGGCCCCCCTGTTCCGGCAATGGCCCGCGCCTCCTCCGAGAAGGCCCGCAGGGGCGCCTGCGCGATCCGGTACACCTCGGGAACCACCAGCACTTCCGCGGCCAGGATCAGGCCCACCATCATGCCGGCCAGCACGGCCCCTCGCCCGCCCCAGCCGGCCGCAAGCGCCAGGAGCGTGCCGATGGCCAGCCAGGCCGCCAGCCCCGAGCCGAGCCAGGCGGGGACCGCGACATCGTCGAGCACGCCGCGGGAGACCGGGCGAACCCGGTCGAGGATCAGGGGCAGCGCGGCCATGCCGAGCGCCAGGAGCCCCGCCGTGCCGGCGAAGAGCCACGGGGCCGCACCAAGAAAGCGGATGCTCGGGCGGCTCGCCTTCGTGCAGCCGGCTGCGGCGGCGAGCGCCTGCCCGGCGAGAAGCGCCAGCGCTGGAAAGGCCGGGAAGAGGTAGCTGGGCAGCTTGGTCCCGGCCAGGGAGAAGAACAGGAACAGGCCCAGCGCCCAGGTGCCGCACACGACCCGCAGGCGATCCCCGGGGCTCTCGGCCCGGCGGCGCCGGGCGGCCTGCCAGGCGGCGGCCAGGCCGGCGGGCAGGAAGGCGCTCCACGGGAAGAATCCGACCAGGAGGACGGGCAGGTAGAACCAGA
>JBHGAX010000520.1:0-1997 GCA_041946635.1 Methylomirabilales bacterium (SeqCode) | reverse complement strand
GGCGGAGGACGCGCTGGCGGCCATCGAGGTCTGCCATGCCAAGGGGTGGACCGACGGGCTGCCCGTCATCCCGCCCACGCCCGAGCGCGTGGAGGCCATGCTGGAGGCCGCGGGCCTGGCTCCCGACCACGCCGTGACGCACATCGAGCACCGGGCCGTCACCGTCACCGCCGAGAAGGTCGCCATCAACGCCGTCATGGCCGGCTGCAAGCCCGGGTACCTGCCCGTGGTCATCGCGGCGGTGGAGGCCATCGGGGACCCGGCCTGGGGCTATCACGGGCCGGGTACCTCGACCGGCGGCGCCGCCGCACTGGTCGTGGTGAACGGGCCGATCGCCCGCGAGCTGGACATCAACGTGGGCGACAACCTCTTCGGCCCCGGCTGGCGGGCGAACGCCTCCATCGGCCGCGCGCTCCGCCTCGTGATGCGCAACGTGTGCGGCTCGCGCCCGGGCGGCCTGGATCGCGCCACGCTCGGCCACCCGGGGAAGCTCAGTTACGTGATCGCGGAGGACGAGGCCGGGAGCCCCTGGCTCCCGCTTCACGTGGAACGCGGCTTCCGCCCCGAGCAGAGTACGGTGACGGTCATGGCGGCGGAAGCGCCGCACCAGTTCTACAACCAGCTCTCGAGCACGGCCGAGGGCGTGCTCGCGACGCTCTGCGATGACATGCGGATCTCCGGCAACGTGGCGGGGCAGCCCGAGTACCTCGTCATCCTGGCGGGCGAGCACACGCGGACCATCGCCGCGGATGGCTGGGACAAGGCCAGGATCCGCCGCTTCATCTTCGAGCACACGCACAGCAGCCTGGCGCATCTCAAGCGGACGCACCGCCTGGCCGGCGCCGTCCGGCCGGGAGACGAGGACCGGCTCCGGCCGCTGGTGGAGGCGCCGGAGGACATTCTCGTCATCGCGGCGGGCGGGCAGGGCGGTGCCTTCTCCGCCTACATTCCCGGGTGGGGGAGCAAGCGGTCGTCACGGGCGGTGACGAAGGAGGTCAAGCGATGATCGAGTTCCTCGACCCGACCGCCGAGGTCGTCGCGCAGGAGCCGCCGCGCGTGCCCGGCCCCGCGTCGCTCGCGGGCAGGCGGGTCGCCCTGATCGACAACACGAAGACCAACTCCGACCGGCTCCTGGAGAAGATCGGCGACATCCTGAAGGCGGAGCACGGGGTGGCGGAGACGCGCGTGTGGCGGAAGCGGAATCCGAGCGTGCCGATCGAGGACGCGGCCCTCGCGGAGGTCAAGGCCAAGTACGACGTGGCGGTGGCCGGTGTGGGCGACTGAGGGTCGTGCTCGTCGGGCAGTGTGCTCGACGGGATCCTGCTGCAGCGCGCCGGCGTGCCGGCGGTGGCCATCGTGACGGACGCGTTCGAGGTCACGGGGCGCGCGATGGCGGAGCAGTGGGGCCAGCCGTACTACCCGTTCCTGGTCATGCCGCACCCCACCGCGAACCTCACCGAGGCGGAGCTGGACCGGCGCGCGCGGGCCATCGCGCCGGACGTCGTCAAGCTGCTTCTCCGCCCTGCATGAAGAGCGAGTCTCATCACGAAGGTCACGAAGGACAGAACCGAGACACGGACGCGTGCGTCTCGGCCCGCGTCCGGATGCCTTCGTGGATCTTCGTGTGCTTCGTGGCGAGATATCCCGGTTCTCAGCCGCCGACCAGGGGGGTGAGGACGTCCACGCGGGCCCCGTCGGGGATCGGCGAGTCGAGGGAGAGGAAGTCGCCATCCAGGATGACGGCCGCCAGGTGCTCCAGGTCGGCGTCGGTCAGGCGCTGGGGGGCCACGTGGGCGGCGAAGGCGGGGTGCTGGCGCGCCAGCCGGGCGAAGACGTCGCGGAGCGTGAGCGTACCCTCCCAGTCAAGCGTCACCGTCCGCTGGCCGATCCACTGGCGAAAGGGGCTGCTGAACCAGAAGCGGGCGCTCGCCATGAGGCCTCCGCAGAGTGCGTGCGAGGCGGCGCGCCGAGCGATCGCTGCGGTGCTTCCACCCGCG
>JBHGAX010000052.1:0-15818 GCA_041946635.1 Methylomirabilales bacterium (SeqCode) | reverse complement strand
CCAAGACGCCACCGTGGAGGGAGGATGATTCTCATCAGAACTCTTGGTGCCTTTGCGCTTTTGCGTGAGACGGTACTGCGGCTGGTTCCGTGCGTTCTCCTCAGCCTCCTGCTGGATGTGCTGGGCGTCGCCGGCGCGGGCGAGAAGGTGTTCGTGCAGTACGCGCCGAGCCCGCCGACCTCGCTGGATCCCGCCAAGACGAACCGCATCCATGACGACCGGATCATCTGGCTGCTCTACGATGCGCTCACCCAGGCCTCCGCCGACGGCACGCGGATGCTGCCCGCGCTGGCGGAGAGCTGGGAGAAGAGCGCGGACGGCCTGACCTACACCTTTGCGCTGCGAAAGAACGCCCGCTTCCACGACGGCACGCTCCTGGACGCGGAGGCGGTGAAGGCGAGCTACGAGCGCCAGTATCTGCGCGGCTCGCCCTTCTATTCCCCGGCCCCGCCCAACGTGTACGAGCGGACGCTGGCCGGCCTGGTGAAGGACATCCGCGTCCTGGGTCGGCACTCCGTCGCGATCACGCTCGCCTATCCACGACCCCAGGAGTTCTCCCTGGTGAAGATCGTCAGCCTGCGCGGGGCGCGCGCGCCGCACGATCTCTCGCGGAGCCCGGCGGGCACCGGCCCCTTCCGGCTGGAGCGCTGGGATACGGACAGCGTCACGCTGGCGCCGTTCCTCCGGTCCTGGCACGCTCGCCCCAAGCTCGACCGGGTCCGGTTCGTGGCCCTCGGCACGGAGGCGGAGGCGGTGGAGCGGCTCATCGCGGGCGAGTTCCACCTGCTCCTGAACGTCCCGCCCGACTTCTTCGAGCAGCTCCAGCAGCACCCCGACGTCGACCTGCTGAAGTTCGGCGGGCTGAACACCATGATCCTGGGCATGCTGCTCGACCGCCCGGCCCTCCGGGATCGGCGCCTCCGGGAGGCGATCGTGCGCGCCGTGAACCGGGAGCGCATCGCCGCGGTCCTGGGCCGGGGCGCCATGCTGCCCGCCAGGGGCCCCCTCCCGCCCGGCTGCCGGGGCTTCGACCCCGCCATCGCGCAGCCGCCCCACGACGCCGAGCGCGCCCGGTCGCTCGTCCGCGAGCTGAACGGCGCGCCGATCCGCCTGCGCCTGCTCTACTTCAGCCCGCTGGAGCTCTGGACCGAGCTGGTGCACGCCATCCAGGGCGACCTGGAGCGGGTCGGGATCGGCGTGGAGCTGGTCCCCGCCTCCAGCTGGCAGGACTTCCACGTGCAGCGCCGGAAGGGCGCGCACGACCTGCACCTCTTCCAGTGGACGGTCAGCACGCCGGAGCCCGAACGCTTCCTCTTCCCCTTGTTCCAGTCGCAGTCGCAAGACAACTTCGGCCGGTTCCATCACGCCGGCGTGGACGCGCTCCTGGCGGAAGCCCGCAAGCCGATGGACGAGGCCAACCGGTTGCAGCGCTACCGGGAGGTGGCGCGCCTCGTGGCCCAGGAGGTGCCCGCGCTGTTCCTCGTGCATCGCATCGGCATGGCCGGTGTGAGCGCGCGCGTGCAGGGGCTGAGCCTGAACCTCTACGGCCTGCCGCAGGACAAGCTGGCGACGGTGGACATGCTGGGCAAGTGATCCGCAGATTCCAGGACACGACCGACCGGAATGGAAGGATCCGCAGATTACACAGATTACGCAGATTTCAGCTACCGAGCACGGACCCGAAAGGCATTGAGGAGACCCCGACCCACGATACCCAGAATCATCTGTAGTTAGAATCTGCGTAATCTGCGTGATCTGCGGACAAGATAAGTCCTGGGGCGCGCATGGGCGTGATCCGATCGGTTCGGGAGCGGCTCCGCGGCATCCGCCTCCAGACGCGCCTCACGCTGCAGATCGTCCTCCTGGTCACCGTCCTCTTCGCCGTCCTCCTGCCCCTCGTGCTCATGATCCAGGACTCGGTGCTCCGGCGGATGGCGCAGGAGAAGGGCTTCGGCCTGGTCCGCGTGTTCGCCTTCAGCAGCGTCCAGGGCGTCATCACGAACGATTTCCTGACGCTCCGCGAGCTGATCCGGAGCCTGGCGCGCCAGCCGGGCGTGCGCTATGCCATGGTCCTGGACCTCGACGGCCGGGTCCTCACCCACACCCGGGTCAGCGCGGGCGGCCGGACCCTCCGCGACCCGCTCACGCTCGTCGCGGTCCAGGCCACGGAGCCCGTCGTGCAGGAGACCCGGACCGAGCGGGGCGAGCCGCTCTACGATTTCGCCGCGCCGGTGCTCCTGCTGGGCGAGCGGCGGGCGGTCGCCAGGATCGGTATCTCGTTCGAGCAGGAGCTACGCCTGCTGCGGCAGACGCGCAACCTGATCCTGGGGCTGGGGCTCCTCACGCTGGGGGCCGGCCTCCTCTGGGTGCGGCTCCACGTGCGGCGCCTCACGCGGCCCATCCGGACCCTGGCGGCAGGGGCGGAGGCGCTGGCGCGGGGAGACCTGGACCGGCGGATCGCCGCCGAGCGGCGCGACGAGCTGGGCGAGCTGGCGCGCTCCTTCAACGGCATGGCCGAGTCGCTCCAGCTCCGCTACCGCGAGATCCAGGAACTGAACGTCGGCCTGGAAGCCAAGGTGCGCGAGCGCACGAAGGCACTGGAGGAGGCGAACCTCAAGCTGCGGGAGCTGGACAGCCTGAAGTCGCAGTTCGTCTCCAGCGTCTCTCATGAGCTGCGGACGCCGCTGACGGCCATCCGGGTGTCCATCGAGAACCTCCTGGACGGGGTCGTGGGCGATATCGCCCCGCGTGTGCAGCAGTATCTGGTCCGCATCCAGGACAACTCCGAGCGGCTCGCGCGACTGATCAGCGACGTCCTGGACCTCTCACGGATCGAAGCCGGCCGGATGGAGCTGCAGCTGGAGCCGGTCCCGGTGCCCGCCCTGCTCCAGCAGGTCGTGGAGAACCTGATCCCCGTCTCTGAGCAAAAGGGCGTAGAGCTTCGGCTCGCACGCGACATTCCGGCCCACGAGCTCGTGGCGGACCGGGACAAGATGCAGCAAGTGCTGATCAATCTGATCGGCAACGCCATCAAGTTCACGCCGGCCGGGGGGCGGGTGACGGTGACGGCAGCGCTCAGCGACCAGCCGTCGGCGGTCCGCCGCCCCCTCGCCCCTGCCCTCTCCCCCGAGGGGGGCGAGGGGGATGTATTCGCAGAGGCGCAGTCGCGCGGGGATGCAGGGGCGCTTCAGCATTTGCCTGAGCCATCAGCCATGAGCCATGAGCCGACCGCGATGGAAATCGCGGTGGAGGACACCGGCGAGGGGATCCCTCGCGAGGAGCAGGCGGCCATCTTCGAGAAGTTTCACCAGGTCCGCCGGGCGGGCGCGTCCAAGGTCGCGGGAACGGGTCTGGGTCTTGCAATTGCGAAAAGTCTGGTCGAGCTGCACGGCGGCCGGATATGGGTTGAGAGCGAGGTGGGGCGCGGGAGCCGCTTCTGCTTCACGCTGCCCCTCACAGAACGTTGAACGTTCCGCGCTCCGCGTTGAACGCCATGAAGACGTCGAACGTCCGGCGCGCCGCGTTGCACGTCAAATCCCGCGGCCGCCGGGGCGCCTCCGCGCCCCGGCTCCCGGGCGCCCCTGCGGATCACCGCCGTCCCGCCGTCCTTGCGCACATTCCCCCGCCTCGGCCTTGACTCTGCGCCCCGCCGGTGTATGGTAGCCGCCGGCGAGGTCGGGAGGGCTCGCCGCCGGATCCACCGCGAGGGAGGTGGACGTCACATGCGCGATGCGCTGGGCGGCACAATTCTCCTTCTGTTCGGCCTGGTGACCGCGCTCCTCTCCCTGCAGCTCCCCATCGGCACCTTCCGCGCTCCGGGCTCGGGACTGTTTCCCCTCATCCTCGGCCTCACGCTTCTCGCGCTGGCCGCCGCGTACCTCGTGCAGCTCCGCATGACGCGTCACGGGCGGCCGAGCGCCCCGGCTCCGCCTGCCGGTCCGGCCTCCCTCTCCCGCGTGCTGGCCTTCGTGGCGGCGGTGGCCGCCGCCGCGGCGCTCCTCGCGCCCCTGGGCTACCCGCTCGTCGCCTTCCTGCTCCTGGCGGCTCTCCTCCGGATCCTGGGGCTGCGGCCGTGGTGGACCACGGCCGCCGTGGCGCTGGGCGCCGCCGCCGCTTCCTACGTCCTCTTCGTGCGCTGGCTGCAGATTCCCCTGCCCCGGGGCTGGTTGGGCCTGTAGCGCATGGATGTCCTCAGCTCGCTCCAGCATCTCTTCGTCGGGTTCGGCATCGCGACGACCGTGGAGAATCTGCTCTACTGCCTGGCGGGCGCCGTCATCGGCACGCTGGTCGGCGTCCTCCCCGGCCTGGGCCCCATCGCCGGCATTGCCTTGCTCATCCCGGCCACGTTCAGCCTGAGCCCGACCTCGGCCATCATCATGCTGGCGGGCATCTACTACGGGACCATGTTCGGAGGATCGACGACGTCCATCCTCATCAACGTCCCGGGCGAGACCGCCTCCGTCATGACGTGCCTCGACGGGTACCAGATGGCCCGGCAGGGCCGCGCCGGCCCGGCCCTCGCCGTCGCGGCGATCGGCTCCTTCACGGCGGGCAGCCTCGCGATCCTCGGCCTGGTCTTCCTGGCGCCCCCGCTGGCCGAGGCGGCGCTCGCTTTCGGGCCGCCCGAGTTCTTCTCGCTGATGGTCTTCGGCTTCGTCGTGCTGAGCAACGTCACGGGCGGGTCGCTGCTCAAGGCCCTCATGATGGCGGTGGTCGGCCTGATCCTGGGGACGATCGGGATGGATCCCGTGACGGCGACGCCCCGGTTCACCTTCGGCTCGGTGTTCCTGCTGGGCGGGATCGAGTTCGTCGCCGTCGCCATCGGGCTGTTCGGCATCGGCGAGGTCCTGGCCAACGTGGAGCAGCCTCCCGAGGTGCTGGAGCAGCGCGTCCTCGTGCCGCGCTTCCGCGACCTGTACCCCACCCTGCAGGATCTGAGGCGGTCCCTGGGCGCCATCCTGCGCGGCGCGGGACTCGGCTTCGGCGTCGGCCTCGTCCCGGGCCCGGCTCCCGTCATTGCCACCTACGCCTCCTACATGGTCGAGAAGCGCATCTCCCGCCACCCCGAGGAGCTGGGGCGGGGCGCGATCGAGGGGGTGGCCGGCCCGGAGTCCGCCAACAACGCGGCCTGCCAGTCGGCCTTCATTCCCCTCTTCGTCCTCGGCATCCCGTTCGCGCCACCCACGGCCATCCTCATGGGCGCCCTGCTGATCCACGGCGTCACCCCGGGGCCCACGCTGATCAGCGAGCACGCCGAGCTCTTCTGGGGCGTGGTCGCCAGCATGTACATCGGCAACGTCATCCTGCTCCTGCTCAACCTGCCGTTCGTCCCGCTCTTCGCGAACATCCTGCGGGCCCCCAAGAAGATCCTCATCCCCCTCGTGATGTTCTTCTGCCTCACGGGCATGTACAGCGTGAACAACTCGGTGGGCGACATCTGGGTCATGCTCGGGTTCGGCGTGCTGGGCTACGCCATGCGGAAGTTCGGATACGAGGGAGCGCCCCTCCTCCTGGCCCTCGTGCTCGGGCTGCGGCTGGAGGTGGCCTTCCGCCAGAGCCTGATGATCTCCCACGGCAGCTTCGCCATCTTCGTGGAGCGGCCCGTCTCGCTGGCATTCCTGCTGGCCACGGCCGGCTTCCTGTTCCTGCCGCTCCTCATGTCTGCGGCCCGGTCGCGCGCGGCCCGCGCGGCCAAGTAAGCGGCGGCCGGTCCGCCCTCTCGCAAAGGAGGCTGTCATGCGCAGAGTCGGCTCCCTCCTCGTCGCCGCGCTCATCGTCCTGGGGGGCGCGCTCCCGGCGGCAGCGGCGGACTTCCCCACCAGGGAGGTCCAGATCATCATTCCCTGGGCGGCCGGCGGCGCCACGGACCTCGTCTTCCGGGCGCTCGCGGTCAGCACGGCCAAGCACCTCGGCAAGGCGGTCGTCATCGTCAACAAGCCGGGCGCGGCCGGGGCGGTCGGCTACACCGAGGCCATGCAGGCGCGGCCGGACGGCTACACCCTCGTCACGGCGGCCAGCCCGCTGGCCATCCTCCCGCACCAGGCGGCCACGGCCTTCACCTACAGGAACTTCGAGCCGGTGATCAACGTCGTCCAGGATCCCGCCATGTTCCAGGTCCGGGCGGACGCGCAGTGGAAGAGCCTGCCCGACTTCCTGGACTACGCCAGGAAGAACCCCGGCGTCATCACCGTGGGCAACTCGGGCGCCGGCGGCGGGGTGCACCTGATCGCGCTGGCCTTCGAGAAGGCGGCCGGCGTCAAGCTGAACCACATCCCCTTTGCGGGCGGCGGCCCGTCCATCACCGCGCTGCTGGGCGGCCACGTCAGCGCGGTGTCGTGCAGCCCGCCGGAAGGCATCGCCCACGTCCGCGCCGGCAAGCTCCGCATCCTGGCCCTCTTCTCCGAAAAGCGGTTCGAGGCCTTCCCGGACGTCCCCACCGTCAGGGAGCAAGGCGTGGATTTCACCATGGGGCAGTGGCGCGGGCTGGCCGCCCCCAAGGGCACGCCGCCCGACGTCCTGCAGAAGCTGCACGACGCCTTCAAGAAAGGCATGGAGGACCCGACCTTCGTGAAGAACGCCAGGGACATGACCGTGAACCTGGCGTACCTGGGGCCGGCGGAGTTCGGCAAGCTGATGGCGCAGGACCACGAGCGCTTCGGCAAGCTGGTGGCGGAGATCAAGGGGAAGTAACGGGGGCCAGGGATCGAGGGTCGGAGATCCGGGGAAGCGCTGACACGTAACGCGTAACACGTAACACGCTACGGCCCGCGCTTATTCCGAGTTACGCGTTACGTGTTACGATCGACGAGCCACTACACCACCCAGATGTCGCGAGGAGTAACCGTCAGCACCTCCGGCCCGCCCTCCGTCACCAGGAGGGTGTCCTCCAGGCCCACCATCCCCAGGCCGGGGCAGACGATCTTCGGCTCGATGGCCAGCGTCATGCCGGGCTCGAGCCGCAGGTCGCTGCCCCGCCCGAGCACGGGCAGCTCGTCCAGCTCCACGCCCACCCCGTGGCCCACGAAGGGGACCTGGGCGGGCCCGGCGTTCATGAACCGATCGGCGTAGCCCAGCCGGTCTGCCTGGGCACGGGCCGCCTCGTAGACGGCCGCCGCCGTCTCGCCGGGCCGCAGCCGCTCCCGCAGCGTCTCCCAGATCGTCCGGCACGCGTCGTAGGCGCGGGCCGCCTCCGCGGGCAGCGCCCCGACGGAGAAGGTGCGCGTCTGGTCGGAGTGATACCCGTCCAGGGCGGCGGCGTAGTCCAGCAGCACCGGCTCGTGGGCCCGCACCCGCCGCCCGGATGGGCCGTTGTTGAAGGCCGGCGACAGGCCGGGGCCGCCGCTCGGCGACTCGATCCACGACGGCACGGCCCCGTCCTCCCCGACCAGCAGGTGGCCGTAGAAGCACTCGGCGTTGAAGCGCCGCATCCGGATCGGCCCCTGGTGGCCCCGGCGCCGCGCCTCCGCCTCCACCTCGGCGGCCAGCTCCATGTCCGAGACGCCGGGCCGCAGGATCTCGGCGAGGCGCTGCGCCAGGCGGTCCTGGAGCGCGGCCCCCCGGCGCATGATGGCGACCTCCCAGGCCGACTTCACCATCCGCACCTCGCGGACCAGCCGGGAAGCATCCACGAGCTGCACGGTGGGGAAGAGCCGCCCGATCCGCACGTACTGCTCGACGGGCAGCACGTCGAACTCCAGCCCCACCCGCCGCAGGCCGCCCAGCCCGTGCGCGCGAAGCAGCCCGGGAACCTCGCGCGGCTGCCCCATGCCCGCGATCCGGGCGAGCGGGGATTCGGCCCGCGCGCGGCCGAGGTCGCGCCGGACCAGCAGGAGGGGCGCGCCATCCGCGGGGACGATCAACCAGGCGCTCTGGACCGTGCCGGAAAAGTAGTACTGGTCGGCCGCCTGGAGGAGGAGGGCGGCGTCCAGCTCGGCCGCGCGCAGCCGCGCCTGCAGCCGCGCCGCCCGGGCCTCGATCTCGGGGAGGGGGGTGAGGAGCATGGGGGTGGGAGAAACGCGGTTTCGGTCTTACAGCCCGGCCTGCTTCAGCACCTGTTCCACGGCGGAGTACGGATCCGTCTCGCGGGAGGCGATGCGGTCGATCAGGCCGTCCAGGCCGTCGCCGTCCGCCACCCGCTCCAGGATGCGGGTGGCCATCCGGTCGTGCAGCAGCCCCCAGAAGACGGCCTGGCTGCGGTGGCGGCGCTTGTCGCGGTCGCGGCCCGCCTCCCGCAGGTAGCGCTCGTGGCGCAGCAGGGCCTCCAGCAGCTCCGGGATGCCCTCGCCGCGCGAGGCGACGCTCTTCAGCACCGGCGGCTCCCAGTCCTCTTCCGCCCCGCCCAGCCGGAGCATCGTCTCGATCTCCATGGCGGTCCGATCGGCGCCGTCGCGATCCGCCTTGTTGACCACGAACAGGTCGCCGATCTCCATGATCCCGGCCTTGATGGCCTGGATCTCATCGCCCAGCCCCGGCACGGCCACCACCAGGGTCGTGTGGGCGGCCCGGACCACCTCGATCTCGTCCTGCCCCACGCCCACGGTCTCGACGAGGATGTAGTCCTTGCCCATCGCATCCAGGACGTCCACCACGTCGTTGGTGGCGCGCGCCAGCCCGCCCAGGTGCCCCCGCGTGGCCATGCTCCGGATGAAGACGCCCTCGTCCAGGCTGTGGCGCTGCATGCGGATGCGATCGGCCAGGATCGCCCCGCCGCTGAACGCGCTGCTCGGGTCGATGGCCACGATGCCCACGCTCTTCTCCCGGCGGCGCAGCTCCGCCGTGAGCCGGTCGGTGAGCGTGCTCTTGCCGGACCCGGGGGGCCCGGTCACGCCGATGACGTGCCCCTTGCCGGTGTGGGGGAACAGCGCCTTCAGGATGGGGATGGCCTCCGGCTGCCCGTTCTCCACGAGGGTCATCAGGCGGGCGGCGGCGCGCGGGTTGCCGCGCAGGACTTCCGTTAGGAGATTCATGGTGGTTTCAGCGCCGGCGGGTCCGACGGCAGGCTAGCATGGCGACAGGGGCCTGTCCAACGGAAAGGGGCACAAAAACACGCCGCAGGGGCGCCCCCTCCGGCGTGCGGCGGCCGCGGATCCTCACACGAACTTCGGCATGATGAGCTTCGGGATGAAGAGCACGGTCTGGGGGAACAGGATCACCAGCAGCAGCGCGGTCAGCATCGGCACCAGGATGATCAGGACGTCCTTGAGGACATCCGAGACCTTCACCCCGGCGATGTGGCAGTCGATCAGCAGGCACAGCCCGTAAGGGGGCGTCACCAGCCCGAAGGCCAGCGAGATGACCCCGATGATCCCGAAGTGCACGGGGTGCATGCCCACGCTCTGGGCCAGGGGGGCGAGCAGCGGGGCGATGATGATGATGGCCGGCACGGCGTCGATGAAGCAGCCGATGAACAGGAAGGCCCCGGCCACGACGAGCCCGACGCTCGTCACCCCCACGCCCAGCTTGGACAGCTCGCTCACCACCAGCCTGGGCAGCTGGTAGTACGCCATGACCCAGCCGAACGCGGAGGCCGTGCCGATGCAGAAGAGGGAGATGGAGGCCAGCCGGGTCGTGTTGTACAGGACGTCCTTGATCTCCCGCACGCCCACCGAGCGGTGAATCATCATGCCCACGCAGAAGGAGTAGAGGACGGCCACCACCGCCGCCTCGGTGGGCGTGACGAAGCCGCCCACCACGCCGCCGATGATGATGACCGGGGTCATGATGGCGGCCAGCGCCCGCCAGAGCGACAGGAAGAACTCCCGGACCGTCGCCCGCGCGTAGACCGGGTAGTTCCGCCGCTTGGCATACACGTAGACGGCTGCCATCTGGGACAGGCCGACCATGGCCCCGGGGATGAAGCCGCCCAGGAACATGGCGCCGATGGAGGTGTTCAGGACGCCACCCCAGACGACCATGAGGACGCTGGGGGGGATGATGACGCCGATGACCGACGAGCAGGCCGTGATGGCCACGGTGAAGGGGGTATCGTAGCCCTGCTTCTTCATGGCCGGGATGATGAGCGAGCCCTCGCCCGCGGCGTCCGCGGTGGACGAGCCCGAGATGCCGGCGAAGATCATGCTCACCACCACGTTGATGTAGGCCAGCCCGCCCCGGAACTGGCCCACCAGGCACTTCGTGAGGTCCACCAGGCGGTCCGTGATGCCCGCCGAGTTCATGATGTTGGCCGAGAGCAGGAAGAACGGCACGGCCAGCAGGATGAACGCGTTGTAGGCCTTGGTCATCTCGCCCATCATCAGGACGGGCGTCAGCCGCGGCTCGAACATCATGACGGGCAGCACGGCCAGGCCGAGGGCGAAGGCCACCGGGACGCGGAGGATGATGAGACCCGCAAACGTCCCGAAGAGAATGAGCGCGATGTCACCGGGCGACATTGTAGTCCCCCCGCAGGTACCCGAGGGCCGCGTGGTCGCCACGCAGCACCCGAATGGCCCACCATACGCGCTCGCCCAGGAACAGCGTCCAGGTCACCCCGACCACGAAGTACACGCCGTGGATGAAGATCATGTTGATGCCGGTCAGCTCGGACGTCTGGATCCAGCCGAACATGGCGTACTGATAGCCGTACAGCACGAAGATGCCGGTGAAGATCAGCATCGCCACGTAGACCCAGAGCCGCATGATGGCTTCCAGCTTCGGGGTCTTCGGCGTGGGCAAGACGTCCACCTCGAAGTGCGTGCCGTCCCGCACCGCGATGGTGGCCCCCACCATGATGATCCAGATGAAGCAGAAGCGCGCCGCCTCCTCCGTCCAGATGTACCGCGGGATGAGCCCGGTGTACCGGGAGAGGATCTGCAGCGTCACGGGCACGATCAGCAGGCCCATGAGCGTCCAGGCCAGGAACTGGAAGCCGCGATAGACCACGTCCAGGATGCGGGTGATCAGGGGTTTCTCCGACATGGCTGCTCCGTCCCGGCCTTGCGGGACAAACGCCGGGTCCCCGGGATTTCCTCCCGGGGACCCGGCGCGGCGTTCGGCGAGCCTGCGAGGATTACTTCACCGCGTTGATGTTGGCCAGCACCTTCTCGGCGCCCACTTCCTTCGCGAAGGCCTCCTTCACCGGGGCGGCCAGCTCCAGGATCTTCGCGCGGTCCTTGAACTCGTGGACCTGGATCTTCTTCTCCGCCACCATCCGGTTCAGGATCTTGTCGTCCTCGGACCGCTCCCACTGCCGGCCGTGGGCCGCGCCGACGTTGCCGGCCTTCACGATGCACTGCTGCAGGTCGGCCGGCAGCTTCTTGAAGGTCTTCCCGCTGAAGCCCAGGGGGCGGATGGTGATGGCGTGCATGGTCTTGGAGATGTGCGGGGCCACCTCGTGCCACTTCATCTGGAACCAGCCCGGCGCCTCGTTCTCGCCCGCCTGGATGACGCCCGTCTGCACGGCGTTGTACACCTCGTCGTAGGCGATGACGGTGGGGGCCGCCGTGATGGCCTGGAACATCTTGGTCTGGATCGGGGCGCCCATGACGCGGATGGAGAGGTTCTTCAGCTCCTCCATGTTGCGCACGGGCTTCTTGCCCACGATGTTCCGCACGCCGCCGCCCGCGTAGCCGATCATGAGGATGTCGGCGCGCTGGGCCAGGTCGTCATAGATGGGCTTCAGGGCCTCGCCGGTGGAGAGGACCTTGTTCCAGTGGTCGATGTCGCGGAACAGGAACGGCATGTCCATCAGGGTGGTCTGCTTGGAGAAGGTCGCGGCGTGCGACGGGGCGAACACGGCGTAGTCCACCGAGAGGCCCTGCGTCATGTAGTTGACGTAGTCCTTCTCCAGCCCCAGCTCTCGGTTCCGGTGCAGGGTGAAGTTGATGGGCTTGCCGTAGCACTTCTTGGTCTCTTCCTCGAACTTCAGCATCGTCTGGTTGTAGGAGTGTTTGTCGTCGAACTGGCTGGCGCCCTTCAGCGTGATGGTCTGCGCCTCGGCCGGCACGCCCGCCGCCACCAGCCCCGCCGCGAGCACGACTGCGAGGAAGACCTTCATCCACGTCCCACTCATCGCGTTCCTCCTGTCTGGGGTGTGAACCGTCGGGCGGCTGCGCCCGTTGCCTCCATCAGCCTGCTCCGCGCATGGTGTGCCACCGGCCCGCGAGGACCCGCCGTGCGGCGCGACCGCTACTTCTCGCACGGGGAATGCATACTCGTCAAGGAGAAACGGCCTGCAGGAAGCCCCGCCCGAGCAGCTCGCGCGCGATGATCAGCCGCTGGATCTCGGAGGTTCCCTCTCCGATTTCCGTGAGCTTCACGTCGCGGCAGTAGCGCTCGACGGGGAAGTCGCGGAGGTACCCGTACCCGCCGTGGATCTGGATGGCGTGGTTGCAGGCGCGCGTGCCGACCTCCGAGGCGAAGAGCTTGGCCATGGCGGACTCGCGGGTGGTCGGCAAGCCCCGGTCCTTCCGGGCGGCGGCCCGCCAGGTCAGGAGGCGGGCCGCCTGGATCTCGGTCGCCATATCGGCCAGCTTCCACTGGATGGCCTGGAAGCGCCCGATGGGCTGGCCGAACTGCCTCCGCTCCCTGGCGTACCGGAGGCTCTCCTCCAGGGCGCCGCGGGCCAGGCCGACCGCCATGGCGGCGATGCCGATCCGGCCGCCGTCCAGGATCCGCAGCGTGTCGCGGAATCCCTGGTGCAGCTCCCCCAGCAGGTTCTCGGCCGGCACCTCGGCGTCCTCCAGCCAGAGCGCCGCCGTGTCGCTGGCCCGAACGCCCAGCTTGGCCTCCCGGCGTCCCGGCCGGAGCCCCGGCGTGTCCTTCTCCAGGATGAACGCCGAGATGCCGCTGCTGGGGCCGTGCCCCGTGCGAGCCAGGATGACGTACACGCCGGCGACGGTGCCCTGCGTGGTGAAGCTCTTCGACCCGTTCAGGACCCAGCGATCGCCCCGCCGCTCGGCCCGCGTGCGCAGCCCCGCCGCATCGCTGCCGGATCCCGGTTCCGTGAGGGCCCAGGCCCCGAGCACCTCGCCGCGCGCCAGGCCGGGCAGGTAGCGCCGCTTCTGCGCCTCGGTCCCGGCCAGGAAGATGTGGTTGCTGCAGAGCGAGGTGTGCGACGCCACGGTGAGGGCCGCGGCGCCGTCCTGCCGGGCGATCTCCTCCAGGGCGATGGCGTAGCCCACGTGGTCGAGGCCCGCCCCGCCATACTCCTCGGGAAACACCATCCCGAGCAGCCCCAGGGCGGCCATCTTCTTCACCAGCTCCCAGGGGAACTCGCCCTGCTCGTCGTGCGCGCGGGCCACCGGACGGATCTCGCTCGCGGCGAACTCGCGCACCGCGCTCCGGATCGCCTGCTGCGCCTGGCTGAGCCCGAGTTCCATCTCCCCCGTCCCCTGCACCCCGCTACTTCGCCTGCACGTGCTCCTGCACGAAGGCGATGGCGTCCCGGGTGCTCGCCCCCGGGGTGAAGATCTGCGCGATCCCCGCGGCCTTCAGCTTCGGGATGTCCTCGTCCGGGATGGTGCCGCCCCCGAAGACCAGGATGTCCGAGGCGCCCCGCGCCCGCAGCAGCTCCATCACCTTCGGGAAGAGGTGCATGTGCGCCCCCGAGAGGCAGCTCATCCCGATGATGTCCACGTCCTCCTGGATGGCCGAGCTCACGATCATCTCGGGCGTCTGCCGGAGGCCGGTGTAGATCACCTCCATCCCGGCGTCCCGGAACGCGCGCGCGATGATCTTGGCGCCCCGGTCGTGCCCGTCCAGGCCGGGCTTGGCGATCAGCACGCGAATCTTCCGCTCCTGGCTCATCCCTCGACCCCTTTTCTCCCCCCGCCGCAGTGAAGCGATCAGCGGTCAGCCATCAGCGATCAGCTACAGAGAAATCCCACCGAGGACGCAGTCAGAGGCAGCCGCAGCCCTGAGCTCGGGCCCGAGCCGGCGGAAGCACGTGTCGCTCCTGGTTCTGGCTGAACGCTGACCGCTGCTCTTATACCACGTTCGGCTCGGTGTACTCTCCCCAGGCCTCGCGCAGCACGCCCACGATCTCGCCCACCGTGGCCTCGGCCTTGACGGCGTGCAGGATGCGCGGCATCAACAGGTCCTCGCCCCACGGGTCGTCGCCCTCGGCGGCCCGCCGCAGGTCGTCCAGCGCGCGCCGCCAGGCGCCGCCGTCGCGGCGCCGGCGCAGCTCCGCCAGCCGGGCGGCCTGGGCCGCCTGGAGCGCCTCGTCGATCGCGAGGATGGGGATCGGCCGCCGCTCGGACTCGTCCACGAAGCGGTTCACGCCCACGATCACCTTCTCGCCCCGCTCCACGGCCTGCTGGTACGCGTAGGCGGCGTTGGCGATCTCCTGCTGCGGGAAGCCCTGCTCGATGGCCCGCACCATCCCCCCCAGATCGTCGATCTTCGCGAGGTAGGCCTGCGCGGCCGCCTCCATCCGGTCGGTCAGCGCTTCGACGTAGTAGGAGCCGGCCAGCGGATCCACCGTGTTGGCCACGCCCGTCTCGTACGCGATGACCTGCTGGGTGCGGAGCGCGATGGTCACGGCCTCCTGGGTCGGCAGGGCGTAGGCCTCGTCCATGGAGTTGGTGTGCAGCGACTGCGTGCCGCCCAGGACCCCGGCCAGCGCCTGCAGCGCCACGCGGGCGATGTTCAGGTAGGGCTGCTGCGCGGTGAGCGAGACGCCGGCCGTCTGCGCGTGCGTCCGCAGCATCCAGGCGCGCGGGTTCTTGGCCCCGAAGCGCTCGCGCATGAGGCGCGCCCAGAGCCGGCGCGCCGCGCGGAACTTGGCCACCTCCTCGAAGAGGTCGTTGTGGATGTCCCAGAAGAACGACAGCCGGGGGGCGAAGCTGTCCACCTCCAGCCCCGCCCGGATCGCCTCCTGCACGTACGTCAGGCCGTCCGCGAGGGTGAAGGCCAGCTCCTGGACCGCGGTGGCCCCCGCCTCCCGGATGTGGTACCCGCTGATGCTGATGGAGTTCCAGCGCGGGTAGTGGCGGGTGGCGTACACGATCGTGTCGGTCACCAGGCGGAGCGAGGGCGCCGGCGGGAAGACGTACTCCTTCTGCGCGATGTACTCCTTCAGGATGTCGTTCTGCAGCGTCCCGCCGACCCGGTCGCGGGGGATGCCCCGGCTCTCGCACACGGCCAGGTACATGGCCCAGGCGATGGCGGCCGTCGAGTTGATGGTCATGGAGGTGGTGATCCGGTCGAGCGGCAGGTCGCGGAAGATGACCTGCATGTCCTGCAGGGCGTCCGCGGCCACGCCGCACCTGCCCACCTCGCCCGCCGCCCGGGGATCGTCGGAGTCGAAGCCCATGAGCGTCGGCAGGTGGAACGCCACCGAGAGGCCCATCTGGCCCTGCTCCACCAGGTAGCGGTAGCGCCGGTTGGTCTCCTCGGCGGAGCCGAAGCCGGAGAACTGCCGCATGGTCCAGAGCCGGCCCCGGTACATCGTGGGCTGCACGCCGCGCGTGAAGGGGTACTCGCCCGGAAACCCGAGGGTCCGCTCGTAGTCGGCGTCCGCCACGTCCAGCGGGGTATACAGCCGCGCCACCGGCTGGCCGGACACGGTCGTGAACGGGTCCGGCCGCTCGGGTGCGCGCGCGAGGTGCGGCCCCAGCGTCTCCCGCTCCCAGCGGGCCTTCCCGGCCGCCAGCCGCTCCCGGGCGTCCCGCTCGTCGCTCATGCCGCCCCTCCCCCCTGCGTGCCCGCCCCCCGCCGGAGCAGATGCCGTCCGATGATCATCCGGTGGATCTCCGAGGTGCCCTCGTAGAGGGTGAGCACCCGCGCGTCGCGCAGGTGCCGCTCCACCGGGAAGTCCTGCAGGTAGCCGTAGCCGCCGTGGATCTGCACCGCCGCCGCCGCGGCCCGGTTCGCCG
>JBHGAX010000519.1:0-2019 GCA_041946635.1 Methylomirabilales bacterium (SeqCode) | reverse complement strand
CTAAGCGCCGGTCGGGCACGGTGGCGCGTGCGGGACTCACCTGCTAGGCTACGCGGCATGGCGGAACGGCATCAGGTCGTGATCCTGGGCGGCGGCTTCGGCGGGCTGCACGCCGCGCGCGCCCTGCGCGGCGCGCCGGTCCGCGGCACGCTGGTGGACCGGCGCAACTTTCATCTCTTCCAGCCGCTCCTCTACCAGGTGGCGACCGGCGGCCTGTCGCCCGCCAACATCGCCGCTCCGCTCCGCAACATCCTCAAGCGACAGGCCAACTTCCGGGTGCTCCTGGGCGAGGCCTGCGACCTGGATGCCGCCTCCCGCCAGGTCGTCCTGCACGACGGGCAGGTGCTCGCCTACGATACGCTCGTGGCGGCCACCGGCTCGACCCACCACTATTTCGGGAAGAGCGAGTGGGCCGCGCTCGCGCCCGGCCTGAAGACCGTGGAGGACGCCACGGAGATCCGCGGCCGCCTGTTCCTGGCCTTCGAGCGGGCCGAGCGCGAGCCGGACCCGCGCCGCCGGGCGGCGCTGCTCACCTTCGTCATCGTGGGCGCGGGGCCCACCGGCGTGGAGCTGGCCGGCGCACTGGCCGAGATCGCGCGCGACACGCTGGCGCACGAGTTCCGCTCCATCGATCCCGCGGACGCGCGCATCCTCATCCTGGAGGCCGCGGACCGGGTGCTCCCCGCGTACGCGCCGCACCTCTCCGCGAAGGCGGCGCTCGCGCTCGGCCGCCTGGGCATCCAGGTGCGGACGCAAACCCTGGTCACGGACATCGGCCCCGAAGCCGTGGTCGCGCAGGGGAAGGAGGCGCCGGCGGTCATCCCCACGGCCACGGTGGTGTGGGCCGCGGGGGTGCAGGCGTCCCCGTTCGGGGCGGTGCTGGCGCGGCGCGCCGGCGCCGCGCTGGATCGCGCCGGCCGCGTGATGGTCCAGCCGGAGCTGAGCCTGCCCGGCCACCCGGAGATCCTGGTGGTGGGCGATCTCGCCCACCTGCCGGGCCCGGACGGCCGGCCGCTCCCCGGCGTGGCGCAGGTGGCCATGCAGCAGGGCGCCTATGCCGCGCGGCTCATCGCGGCGCGGCTCCGGGGGGAGAGGCTCCCCGCCTTCCGCTACCGCGACTACGGGACCATGGCGACCATCGGCCGGCACGCGGCGGTCGCCGACCTCTTCGGGCTGCGCTTCTCCGGCCGCCTCGCCTGGCTGGCCTGGCTCTTCATCCACCTGATGCAGCTCGTCCAGTTCGAGAACCGCCTGCTCGTGCTGGTGCAGTGGGCCTGGAACTACTTCTCCTACAACCGGGCGGCCCGCCTGATCACGGGCTACCAGCCCGCGTGCCGGGAGCCGGAGGCCCGGGGGTGAGCGGCCGACGTCTCGGCCCGGCCCCGCCGGTACTCACGCCCGCGGTGCTGGCGGCGGCGCTCGCCCACCTCCGGGCCGGCGATCCCGTCCTGGCCGCCATCATCGCGCGGGTCGGGGAGTTCGGCATGCGCTACCGCGAGCCGGACTTCGAAACCCTCGTCCGCAGCATCATCTACCAGCAGATCAGCGGGAAGGCGGCGGCCGCCATCTTCGGCCGGCTGCAGGCCGCCTCGCGAAACGGCGAGCGCATCACGGCCGAAGGGGTGCTCGGGCTGGACCCGGCCGGTCTACGGCAGCTCGGCCTCTCACAGCAGAAGGCGGCCTATGTGCGGGACCTCGCGGAGAAGGCGGCTGCGGGGCTGGTGGACTTCGGCGAGCTGCCCCGGCTGCCCGACGACCTCGTGGTGGAGCGGCTCACCGCGGTGCGGGGGGTGGGGGTCTGGACCGCCCAGATGTTCCTGATCTTCGCGCTGCGCCGGCCGGACGTCCTGCCCGTCTCCGACCTGGGGATCCGCGCCGCCGTCACCAGGGCCTACCGCCTGCGGAAGCCGCCCGGCCCGGCGCGCATCGAAAAGCTGGCCCGCCCCTGGCGCCCCTACGCCAGCATCGCGAGCTGGTATCTGTGGCGCAGCCTGGACAACTTCGCCACCCTGTGATCCG